>JAEZHJ010000004.1 GCA_023436925.1 Actinomycetes bacterium | reverse complement strand
TTCGTCGCCGGCGCGCGGCGGTTCCCGCCGTCGGCGCGGCGTCCTACCCTGTGCACATGACGAAATGGGAGTACGCCACCGTTCCGGTGTTGATCCACGCCACCAAGCAGATTCTCGACACCTGGGGTGCTGACGGCTGGGAACTCGTCCAGATGATGCCCGGCCCCAACCCGCAGAACCTGGTCGCCTACTTCAAGCGCCCGATGGAGCAGTGATGGACGAGGAGCTCGGCGGCCTCCCGGCCTCGCGCCGACTGGCTGAACTCGGCATCGAACTGCCGCCGGTCGCCGCCCCCGTCGCCTCCTACATCCCCGCCGTGCTCTCGGCCGGCCAGGTCTTCACCTCGGGCCAGTTGCCGTTCGTGGACGGCCGGATGCTCGCCCTGGGCAAGGTCGGTGCGGAGGTCAGCGCCGAGCAGGCCGCCGAACTGGCCCGCACCGCGGCGCTCAACGCGGTCGCTGCCGCCGCCAGCGTGGTGGGCGGGATCGACGGCATCCGCCGGGTCGTGAAGCTGACGGTGTTCGTCGCCAGCGACCCCGAGTTCACCGGCCAGCCGCAGGTCGCCAACGGTGCCTCCGAGGTGCTCACCACGATCTTCGGCGCCCGCGGTGCCCACGCCCGCAGCGCGGTCGGGGTCGCCGTCCTGCCGCTCAACTCCCCTGTCGAGGTCGAACTCATTGTCGAAGCCAACGCCGCCTCCTTCTGAGGTCGCCGCGGAGTCCCGGCTCGCGCTCGTCCGGCGCGCCCGGGCGATCTACCGCGAACTGGGGCAGACCTATCCCGACGCGCACTGCGAGCTCGACTTCACCACGCCGCTGCAGTTGCTCGTCGCCACCATCCTGTCCGCCCAGTCGACCGACCGGCGGGTGAACACCGTCACCCCGCAGCTGTTCCGGCGCTACCCGGACGCCGCCGCGCTGGCGGCCGCCGACCGTGCCGAACTGGAGGAGCTGATCAAGCCGACCGGCTTCTTCCGCGCCAAGACCGACTCGCTGATCCGGCTCGGGGCGGCGCTGGTGACCGACTTCGGCGGCGAGGTGCCCGGCACCCTCAAGCAGCTCATCACCCTGCCCGGCGTGGGCCGCAAGACCGCCAACGTCGTCCTCGGGGACGCCTTCGGGGTGCCCGGCATCACCACCGACACCCACCTGATCCGGCTCGCGCAGCGGTTCGGCTGGACCAGCCAGACCAAGCCCGAGGCGATCGAGGCCGAGGTCGGCTCGCTGTTCGAGAGGCGCGACTGGGTGCTGCTCAACCACCGCGTGATCTGGCACGGCCGGCGGCGCTGCCACGCCCTGCGACCTGCGTGCGGGGCCTGCCCGGTCGCCCGGTTGTGCCCCTCCTACGGGATCGGGCCCACCGACCCGAAGGTGGCCGCCAAGCTCGTCCGGGAGCCGCGCGGATGAGCCGCACCGGCGCCGGCCGACGACCCGGACGCCTCGCCGCGGCCGCGCTGGTGGTCGCCCTGGCGTCGGCCTGCGCACCGGCGCCGCAGGCTGCCCCGTCCGGCACCCCCCAGGCCGACCTCGTCGAGGCCCGCCGGGCGGCCGGGATCGCCGACTGCCCGCAGCCCACCGCCGAGCCGGTCGACGACGGGCTGCCCGAACTCGAGCTCGAGTGCCTCGGCGGCGATAGCACCGTCACGCTGTCGGCGCTGCGCGGGCCGCTGGTGATCAACCTGTGGGCACAGTGGTGCCTGCCGTGTCGCCAGGAGGCCCCGGTGCTGCGCGCCTTCCACGCCGAGCACGGCGACGAGGTCGGTCTGCTCGGGATCGACTACAACGACCCGCAGCCCGCCCTGGCGATCGAGTTCGCCCAGGTGGCCGGGTGGCCGTGGCCGCAACTGGCCGACCCCGAGAAGCTGAGCGAGGGGCCGCTCGGCCTGCCCGGGATCCCGGTCTCGTTGCTGGTGGACGCCGAGGGCCGGCTGGTCTCCCGGCATGCCGGCGCCTTCACCGACCTGGCCGAGCTGGAGGACTGGGTCGAGGAAGGTCTCGGCACGTGAGCGGGGTTCCCGCCGAGCTGCGCCGACTCGTGGACCGATTCGACGCCGACGACGCACTGTCGCGGATCCGGGGTGCCCGGCCCCCGGGCGGCGGACGTCCCGCCGCCGTCCTGATCCTGCTGTCGCAGCCGTCCAGCGACTACGAGCTGGTCTTCGTCGAGAAGCGCGCCGACCTGCGCAGTCACGCCGGCCAGATCGCCTTCCCGGGCGGCACGATGGAGCCGTGGGAGACCGACCCGGCGGCGGCAGCCCTGCGTGAGGCGCAGGAGGAGGCCGGCATCGACCCGGCGAGTGTCGAGGTGCTGGGGGCGCTTCCCAAGGCCCACATCAGCCGCAGCGGTTTCGACGTGACCTCGGTGGTCGGCTGGTGGCGAGCCCCTGAGCGGCTCAGCCCGACCGATCCGTTCGAGATCCAGGCGGTGCACCAGATCGCCGTGCCCACCCTGCTCGACCCGGCGAACCGGCTGACCTGGGAGCTGCCGAACGGCTACACCGGGCCCGGCTTCGTGGTTGGCGACCTGTTCATCTGGGGGTTCACCGCCTACCTGCTCGACGCCCTGTTCGACCTGGTCGAGTGGACGCTGCCCTGGGACGTCACGGTCACCGCGCCGGTGCCGCCGCGATTCTTCAGCGCGCAGCTGTAGCCGTCCGTCCTTGCCGCTACCCACGGCGGCGTCGGGGCGGACTGGATGATGCCGTCCGCCGTGGCCCGGCGGGAAGGGTCGGCGGCGCGATTAGGCATATGCCCCGAAATCAGAAGTGCTGCCACGCCCTCTCGCTGCCTGTTGCTGCGACAAGGCAGGATGGAGCCCATGGCACCGTGGTGGCACAGCGCAGTCGTGTACCAGATCTACCCCCGATCCTTCGCCGACTCCAACGGGGACGGCATCGGCGACCTTCGCGGCGTCACGGCGCGGCTGGACTACCTGGCCGGGCTCGGGGTGGACGTGGTCTGGCTGTCACCGGTCTACCGGTCGCCGATGGCCGACAATGGCTACGACATCTCCGACTACCAGGACATCGACCCGATGTTCGGCACCCTGTCCGACCTCGACGAACTGATCGCCGGGCTCCACGAGCGCGGCATGAAGCTGGTCATGGACCTGGTGGTGAACCACACCTCAGACCAGCACGCGTGGTTCCAGGAGTCACGGGATCCGTCCTCGGCCAAGCGGGACTGGTACATCTGGCGTCCGGCCCGCCCTGGCTTCGAGCCGGGTTCGCCCGGGGCCGAACCGACCAACTGGGCGTCCTTCTTCGGGGGCCGCGGCTGGGAGTACGACCCGACCTCGCAGGAGTACTACCTGCATCTGTTCGCGCCCGGCCAGCCGGACCTGAACTGGGAGAACCCGGAGGTCAGGCAGGCGGTTTACCAGATGATGCGCTGGTGGGTCGACCGCGGCGTCGACGGCTTCCGGATGGACGTCATCAACCTGATCTCCAAGCCCGATCCACTCGTCGATGGACCGGTCGCGCCGGGGGAGGACCTGACCTACGAGGTGGGCCTGGTTGTGAACGGACCGCGGATGCACGAGTTCCTCAAGGAGATGAACCGCGAGGTCGGGCTGTCCGAGCGGGAGCTGTTCACCGTCGGTGAGATGGTGATGGTCGACATCCCCCACGCCCGGGAGTACACCGACGCCCAGGCCCGTGAGCTGAACATGGTGTTCGCCTTCGAGCACGTCATGCTCGACCAGGAGCCGAACTCGCTGAAGTGGGCGCACCGGCCACTCCACCTGCCCGACCTGAAGCGGAACCTGGCCGCCTGGCAGGAGGGCCTGGCCGAGCGGGGCTGGAACTCGCTGTTCTTCGAGAACCACGACCAGCCCAGGTCCGTCTCCCGGTTCGGTGACGACTCGCCGCAGTACCGGGTCGCCTCAGCCAAGAGCCTGGCGACCGTCCTGCACCTGCTGAAGGGGACGCCGTACGTCTTCCAGGGCCAGGAGATCGGCATGACGAATGCCGGCTTCACCGCCATCGAGCAGTACGACGACATCGAGTCGCGCCAGTTCTACCTGCTCGCGACCCAGGCCGGGATGGACCCGCAGCAGGCGCTGGCGCTGCTGGCGCTGAAGAGCCGCGACAACGCCCGGACGCCGATGCAGTGGGACGCCTCCGCCAACGCGGGGTTCACCACCGGTACGCCCTGGCTGGCGGTCAACCCGAACCACACCTCGATCAACGTTGCCGAGGCGGAAGCCGACCCGGACTCGGTGCTGGAGCACTACCGGCGACTGATCGCGCTGCGCCACGACCTCGAGGTGGTCCGGGAGGGCCGGTTCGAGCTGTTGCTGCCCGACGACGAGCACCTGTTCGCCTACACCCGCAGCCTGGATGGCGACCGTCTGCTGGTGGTGGCGAACCTGGGCTCGGCGCCGCTCGCGCTGCCGCTGGGCGAGTTGCCCTCATTGGTCGGCGCGAGCGTCCTGCTCGGCACCCACGACTCCGACGCCACGGTGCTGGAACCCTGGGAGTCCCGGATCTACTCGCTGCACCGCTGACGGCACACGGGGACGGTTCTGCGGCACACGGGGACGGTTCTTCCGCACACGGGGCCAGTCCCCGCGCCGGGTTTCCAGCGGGCGCAGGGCGGACGTCGCGCGTCGATCACTCCAGCTCTGGCTTGGGGGCCGGCCCGCCGGTGAGCGGCAGGGCGTTCGCCCGTCCGATCGCCGACTTCACGGCGGTGGAGACCGCGGTGGTGGTCTGCTCGGCCTGGTCGATGCTGGCGTCCGGCTTGCTGAACACCATCTTCTGCCGGGCCAGCAGGGCCAGCACACCGGCGAGCAGCACCAGGAGCAGCGCCATGATGCAGAAACCCCAGGCCGCCGCGCCGAACGGGGTCAGCGAGAACCAGGACTGGAAGCCCAGCGACAGCAGGAAGGACAACCCGAAGAAGAGCAGCAGGGCGCCGGTGATGGCCAGGTAGGCGGCACCGCCCAGCAGACCCGCTCCGATGCCGGCCGACTTCGCTTGCGGCACCAGTTCGGCCTTGACCAGTTCGATCTCCCCGCGGACGATCGTCCGCACGTCCGACTGGATGTTCTTGATGATGCCGGCGAGGTCCTGCTGTTCGGCCATCCGAGGCTCCTTGCGCTGGTGGTGGGCTCAGCGGCTTCAGCCTACCCAGTTCGGACCCCGCCCAGACGGCCCCGGCGCTACAACGTGATCCGCAGCCCTACATCCTCCGGTTCGAGCGGGGCGGTCAGCTCGGTGTGGTCGACGGTGCCGCGCCAGCAGGTGACGGTGTAGGGCAGCAGCAGCGGGTCGGGGATGCGTGCCACCGAGTCGTACAGCGCATCCGCCTCGGCGAGCACCTCGTCGCGCTCGGCCGGCTCTGCGGCGGCCACCCCGTCCAGCCGCTCGATCATGCGGCGCAGGTCCTGCTTGTCGGCCGGCACCCAACGCCGGAACTCCTGCCGCTGCAGCATCGGGAAGTACGGGTTGTCATGCAGGGCGGCCTGGGTCGGCGCCAGCGCGGTGCCCGTCATCGCCTCCGGGTCGAGTTTGCGGACGATCCCGGCCAGCCGGCGCACCCACGGGACCGAGTCATCGCGGGCGGTGTGGACGACGGCCAGGCTTCCGCCGGGGCGCAGCACGCGGGCGAACTCGGCCAGCGCCAGCCGCGGCGGCAGGCTGTGCAGCAGGTCGACCACGACGACCTGGTCGACCACGCAGGGCACCAGCGGAATGGCGTCCGGGGCCGCCGCCACAGCGATCAGCCCGGGCAGGGATCGCGACGCCCGGGCGACCCGCTCCGGGTCGCGGTCGACAACCGCCAGCCGCTGCGCGCGCGGGCTCAGCCGCCGGGCGAGCGCGAGCGACCCGATGCCCACCGCCAGCAGCGAGGACACCCCGGGCGCAGTCAGCCAGTCCACCGCCGAGGGCGGGAAGGGGCTCGCGGTCGCCATGACCGCATCGTACGGTCCCGGTTCCCGCACCGGCTCAAGGCGCGGCGGACGGCGCCCGGTCGAA
>JAEZHJ010000136.1 GCA_023436925.1 Actinomycetes bacterium | reverse complement strand
TGAACAGGTCGGACTGCAGGAAGATCTGGCCGTCGGTGATCGAGATCACGTTGGTCGGGATGTAGGCCGACACGTCGTTGGCCTTGGTCTCGATGATCGGCAGGCCGGTCATCGAGCCGCCGCCGAGATCGTCGGACAGCTTCGCGCAGCGCTCGAGAAGGCGGCTGTGCAGGTAGAAGACGTCACCCGGGTACGCCTCGCGGCCCGGCGGACGGCGCAGCAGCAGCGACATCGAGCGGTAGGCCTCGGCCTGCTTGGTCAGGTCGTCGAAGACGATCAGGACGTGCTTGCCGGCGTACATCCAGTGCTGGCCGATTGCCGAGCCGGTGTAGGGCGCGATGTACTTGTAGCCGGCCGGGTCGGACGCCGGCGCGTGCACGATGGTGGTGTAGGCCATCGCACCGGCCTCCTCCAGCACCTTGTGCAGCGAGGCGATGGTCGAGCCCTTCTGGCCGATCGCGACGTAGATGCAGCGCACCTGCTGCTTGGGGTCGCCGGTCTCCCAGTTCGCCTTCTGGTTGATGATCGTGTCGATCGCGATCGCGGTCTTGCCGGTCTTGCGGTCACCGATGATCAGCTGGCGCTGGCCCCGGCCGATCGGGGTCATGGCGTCGATCGCCTTGATGCCGGTCTGGAGCGGCTCCTTGACGCTCTGGCGGTCCATCACGCCGGCGGCCTGCAGTTCGAGCTCGCGCCGGCCTTCGAGGTCCTTGATCTCGCCGAGACCGTCGATCGGCTCGCCCATCGCGTTCACGACCCGACCCAGGTACCCGTCACCGACCGGGACGGAGAGCACCTCTCCGGTGCGCTTGACCGTCGAGCCCTCCTCGATCCCCTCGGAGTCGCCGAGCACCACGACGCCGATCTCGCGGACGTCCAGGTTCAGCGCGATGCCCTGCGTGCCGTCGGCGAACTCGAGCAGCTCGTTGGCCATTGCCGAGGGCAGCCCCTCGACGCGGGCGATCCCGTCGCCCGAGGTGACCACCGTGCCCACCTCGTCCCGGCTGGCGGTCTCGGGACTGAAGCTGGACACGAAGCGATCCAGCGCCTCCCGGATCTCTTCCGGACGAATCGTCAGTTCCGCCATCTGCGCACCCTGTTCTCTCGTTGTCTTGCTCGTGGGGCCGGTCTCCCGGCCGACGTCAGTGGAGTTGTCGTTCTGCGGCGGCCAGCCGCCCGGCCACGGTGCCCTCGATGACCTCGTCACCAAGCCGCACCCGGACCCCGCCGATCACCGCGGGGTCGATGTCGACCTGGAGGGTCACCTCGCGACCGACCTGCCGCGACAGCGCGGCCCGCAGCCTCTCGGCCTGGTCGGCGGTGAGCGGCACCGCCACCGTCACCTCGGCGATCGCCCGGTTCCGCTCCTCGGCGGCGAGCGCAAGGTAAGAGTCGAGCGTACGCCCGACCGTCCGGTCTGCACCCCGCAGTGCCCGACGAGCCAGCGCGATGGTCACCTCGTCGGCCTTGCCGGTCAGCAGCCCGGTGACGATCTCCTCCCGGCCGGCCAGGTTCGCCGTGCGGTCTTCCAGGACCTCCCGCAGCCCCTGGTCGCCCGCGACGATCCGGGAGAACCGGAAGAGCTCCTCCTCCACCCGGTCCAGCCGGCCGCCGAGTTGGGCGTCGCGCAGCAGTGCGCGCACACCCTGGCGTTCCAGCGCGGCGACCAGGTCGGCCCCGGAGGACCACCGCAGCCCGGCGGCGGCCTCCACCACCGCCTGCGCTGGCGCGGACACCCGGCCGGCGAACAGGCCGCCGGCCAGCTGGCGCCGGGCCGGATCACCCGCGGTCGAGTCGGACAGCGCATTGCGCAGCGATGCCTGGCCACCGAGCAGGTCCGCGACCGAGAACAACTCCTCGGCCAGGCCGGGGCGCACCTGCTGGCTGTCCAGGACCCCGTCCAGCTCGGCCTGTCGGGCGTGGGTGGCAGCACTCATGCCGTCTTCGCCCCGGCTTCGGACTCGAGCTCGGCGATGAAGCGCTCCACCGAACGGCGGGCGCGCTCGTCATCCTCGAGCGACTCGCCGACGATCCGTCCGGCCAGCTGGGTCGCCAGGCCGCCGATCTCGCCTCGCAGCGACTGGACGACGTGGGCCCGTTCGGCCTCGATCTGCGCCTTGGCGTTCTCGATCATGCGGGCCGACTCCTCCTGGGCGGCCTGCTTGATCTCGGCCGCCGCGACGGCAGCCTGCGCCTTGGCGTCCTCGCGGATCTTCGACGCCTCTTCCCGCGCGGTGGCGAGCTGTGCCTTGTACTCGGCCAGTGCCGCCGCCGCCTCGGCCTGCGCAGCCTCGGCACGTTCGATCCCGCCGGCGATCTCGTCGCGGCGCTCGGCGAACGTCTTCTCGAAGGCGGGCACTACCTTCTTGGCGACCACCCACCACACGATGAGGAACAGGACGATGCCTGCGATGAGCTCCTCAGGGTGTTCGGGCAGCAGGGGGCCAAGATCGATGCCCTCCCCCGCCAGCGGCAACATGCCAGGCCTCACTGAAGCACGAAGGCCAGCGCGATCGCGATGATGGCAAGCGCCTCGACCACGGCGAAGCCGATGATCGCCGTCGACATCATGGCGCCGCGGGCCTCAGGCTGGCGGGCGGTGCCGTTGATCACGGAGGCGAAGATCCACGCGACCCCGATGGCCGGACCGAGGGTGGCCAGCGCGTAGCCGATCATGTTGATCGAGCCGGTGATTTCCATGGTGTTTCCTTTCGGAGCTTGCTTGCTCGGTCAGTGCTCCTCGGCGATCGCCGAGGACACGTATTGGGCGGTCAGGACAGTGAAGATGTAGGCCTGCAGGACTGCGACCAGGATCTCCAGAGCGAAGATTCCCAGGCTGAACAGCAAGGAGATGACACCGGCACCGTTCAACAGCGGCACGGGGAAGCCGGCGGCCGGCTCGGTCATCGTGAGCAACAGGGTGCCGCCGACCACGAACACCATGATCACCAGGTGGCCGGCGAACATGTTGCCGAAGAGCCGCAGCGCGAGGGTGACCGGGCGGACGATGAAGTTCGACAGGAACTCCAGCGGGATGATCAGCGGCCACAGCGGGACCGGGACGCCCTCGGGCAGGGTCATCCGCCGCATGTAGTTGCCGAACCCGTACTTCGAGATCCCGGCGGCGTTGTAGAGGATGAAGCTCAGCAGCGCGAGGCCGTAGGCGTACCCGATCTTGGAGAAGGTCGGGAACATGAACAGGAAGAACTGGCCGAACAGGTTGTTCACCAGGATGAAGCTGAACATCGCGACCAGGTACGGCAGGTACTTGCGGTAGTCGTGGCCCAGGATGTCGCGCGCGATCTGGTTGCGCAGGAAGCTGTAGATCCACTCGCCGAGGAACTGCTTGCGGCCCGGCACCACCTGCTGGCTGCGGGCCATCCACAGCCAGAACGCGATCACCACGGCGGCACCGATCGCGGCCTGCGCGAGGTGGTTGTTCAGCCAGTCGTACCCGGGGCCCAACTCGGGGAAGAGTGGACGCGATGCGAAGCTCTGGACCCCAGGCGGCCAGGAGCTGTGCTCCTCGCCCTCCATGGGAATCAACAGTGGGATCATCCCCGGGAACCCTCCTGCCGTACTCACTGCCTACCGAACTTGACGACGACGTAGTAGACACCCAGTCCGACACCGAGAACGATTCCGATGGGCAACCACCACGAGGTTCCTAGCCAGCGGTCCAGCAGCCAGCCAACCCCGCCATAGACGAGCAGGCCCGCGATCATGATGCTCAGGATGCGATAACCCTGGTCCATGCCGCCCTGACCGCCCATATCGCCTCGGACTCTAGCAAGAATTCCTCGCTGAGTTCATCTCGGCCCCGCCGCCGGCGGATCCGTCGTGACCGAATCGTAAACGGGGATCCGCAACTTGTGGTATGCGGTGACCTCACCGCTCACCCAGCCCACCACGACAACTATCGTCGCCACCACGACGGCCAGCCGATCTACCCCGGACATCCCGTCCGGCGTGCCCAGGACCCCGAGCACGACGACCCCGAGCAGCACCACCCGCAGCAGGTACGAGCTGAGCGCGACGACCAGGCCCAGCTGCGGTGACGCGTCCGCCACCACGGCCTGCAGGCCCTGCCCGAGGGCGAAGAAGCCGATCACCACCACCGCGGTCACCAGGGCCGACACGGCGCCGGACGGACCGCGCGCGACCCACAGCGCGACCGTTGCACCAAGGGTGGCCAGGCCTGCACCGATCAGCCCACCGGCCAGCAGGCGCTGGGCGCGCGACCGGTTGGGGTTCACCGGGTCACCCATTCCGCGCGGGCGTCCGGGCCGCCGATTCGGTCGCCCGGCGTGTGGCCAGGGGCCAGCCCCAGGTCAGCAAGGCGGCAACGATCAGGCCCAATACGCACCCGACGACACTCAGCACGCCGGGGTACAGGCCGAGGGCGACCACGCCGAAGGCGGCCAGCGCCGACCACAGCCACAGCAGCGCGACCGCCCGTCCGTGGGAGTGACCCAGGTTCAGCATCCGGTGGTGCAGGTGCTGCTTGTCGGCGTGGTACCACATCTGGCCGCGCAGGGTCCGCCGGACGTAGGCCATCACCAGGTCGAGCATTGGCAGGGCCATCACCCCCAGCGGCAGCAGCAGCGGCAGGTAGGCCGCCAGCGCGCCGAAGCCGAGGCTGTCGAGGGTGGCCGGGTCAACCTGGCCAGACAGGCTGATCATCGAGGTGGCCAGCAGGAAGCCGAGCAGCATGGAGCCGGAGTCGCCCATGAACATCCGGGCGCGGTGGATGTTGTACGGCAGGAAGCCCAGGCAGATACCGACGGTGGCGACCGTCACCAGGCTGGACGTGGTGGCCCTGACGAGGTTGTGCTCGAACGAGAGTAGATATGCGTAGAGGAAGAAGGCGCTCGCCCCGATCGCGACCACGCCGGCCGCCAGACCGTCCAGACCGTCGATCAGGTTGATCGCGTTCACCACCAGGAAGATCAGCGCGACGGTCACCACGATGCTGGCCCCGCTGTCGAGGGAGACGATGGCGTCCGGCAGCGGGATCCAGTAGACCTTGACGCCGTTCATCACCGCGACCCCGGCGGCGAGCAGCTGGCCGGCGATCTTGGCGACCGCGCCGAGTTCGACCATGTCGTCGACCGCTCCGACCAGGCAGATCAGGCCACCGGCGAGCAGGACCGCCGAGGCGTCATGGCGGACCACCTCGAAGCTGCCGAGCCAGGGCAGCTGGGAGGCGACCAGGAAGGCCGCAGCCAGCCCCAGCCACATCGCCACCCCGCCGAAGTAGGGCACCGGCTTGGTGTGGACGTCGCGTTCGCGCACCATCGCGACCGCGTTGTAGCGGAAGGCGAGCCGCCGGCACAGGCCGCTGAGCAGGTAGGTCACCCCGGCGGCGACGAGCAGGACGAGCAGGTACTCGCGCATCGCCGGTCAGCCGGCGTCGGCCAGGCCGGGCAGCACCCTGGCCAGGTCGGCACGGGTCACCCGGCCCTCCCGCAGGATGCGGGGGTTCTCGCCGGACAGGTCGACGATGGTGGACGGTACGGGGCTGCTGCCGGCGCCGGCGTCCAGGTAGACCGCGACCGAGTCACCGAGCTGGTCGAGCGCCTCCGCAGCGGTGGTCGCGGCCGGGTTGCCGTGGGTGTTCGCGCTGGAGACAGCCAGCGGCCCGGTCGCCCGCAGCAGGTCGCGGGTGAACTCGTGGTCGGGGATCCGGACGGCGATGGTGTCGCCGCGATCACCCAGGTCCATCCGGAGGTTCGGCTGGGAGGACACCACGAGCGTGAGCGCCCCTGGCCAGAACAGTTCGGCCAGCATGAGCGCCTCGGGCGTCACCGTCGCGGCCAGCGAGCGGAGCATCACCGGTTCGGCGATCAGGACCGGCGGCGGCATGTCGCGTCCGCGCTGCTTGGCGTCCAGCAGCCGCTGGACGGCGCTCGCCGACAGCGCGTCGGCACCGATCCCGTAGACGGTGTCGGTCGGCAGCACTATGCACTGCCCCGCCGCGATGGCGTCCAGCGCCCGGTCGATCCCGGCCTGCGGATCCGACCTGACGTCGATCACCGTGCTCATGTGCCCATCCTGCCGCAACATCAGGCTGTCGCGCGGAGCCGCTCGGCAAGGTCGGCGGCCTGCAGCGCCTCGATCACGGCGTCCAGGTGGCCGGCCAGGACCTGGTCGAGGTTGTAAGCCTTGAAACCGATCCGGTGGTCGGCGATCCGGTTCTCGGGGAAGTTGTAGGTGCGGATGCGCTCGGAGCGGTCGACGGTGCGGATCTGCGAGTGACGCGCCTGGGACGCCTCGGCCGCCGCCTCCTCCTCGGCCTGGGCGACCAGCCGGGCCCGCAGGATGCGCAGTGCCTGCTCCTTGTTCTGCAACTGGGAACGCTCGTCCTGGCAGGTCACCACGATGCCCGTCGGCAGGTGGGTGATCCGCACTGCGGAGTCGGTCGTGTTGACTCCCTGGCCGCCCTTGCCGCTGGACCGGTAGACATCGATCCGCAGGTCGTCGGGGTTGATGTCGACCTCGGTCGCCTCGACCTCGGGCATCACCAGGACGCCGGCGGCGGAGGTGTGGATCCGTCCCTGGGACTCGGTGACCGGCACCCGCTGCACGCGGTGCACGCCGCCCTCGAACTTCATGACTCCGTACGGCATGTTGTCGGGATCGGCCTGCGAGGTCGCCTTCAGTGCGATCGTGACGCTGCGGTAGCCGCCCAGGTCGGTCTCCTGGGCGTCCAGCACCTCGACCTTCCAGCCACGGCTCTCCGCATACCGGGTGTACATCCGCAGCAGGTCGCCGGCGAACAACGCCGACTCCTCACCGCCCTCTCCCGACTTGATCTCGATCAGGCAGTCGGCGGAGTCGTTGGGGTCGCGCGGCGCGAGCAGCCGGGTGAGCTGGCCGGTGACCTCCTCGAGCTCGGCGGCCAGGGCGTCGACCTCCTCGGAGAAGGACGGGTCGACCTCGGCGAGCTCCCGGGCCGCGGCCAGGTCACCGGTGAGCCGGCTGTGGTTGGTGAGCGCCTTCACGATCGGGCTCAGTTCGGCGTAGCGGCGCCCGGTGCGGCGGGCGCGCGCGAGGTCGGAGTGGGTCGCCGGGTCGGACATCTGCCGCTCAAGCTCGGCGTACTCGGCCAGCAGGCCGTCGGCCACCTCGAACATCACTCCTCCTCCGGTCGGGACACGAAAAACGCCGGGGCACCAGCAGTGCTGGTTCCCCGGCGCTTCGACGAGCTACTTGCCGGTCTTCTTGGCGTAGCGCTGCTGGAAGCGCGCGACGCGACCACCGGTGTCGAGGATCTTCTGCTTGCCCGTGTAGAACGGGTGGCAGGCGGCGCAGACCTCGGCGTGGATGACGCCGTTCTTGGCGGTGCTGCGGGTGGTGAAGGTGTTGCCACAGGTGCAGGTGACCTGGGTCTCCTTGTAATCGGGGTGGATCCCCTGCTTCATGGTCGTCTCCTCAGTATCGTGCCGGGTCGCTGTGACTGGGTGGGCTGGATGGGCCCTGTGCGTGAACCGGCACCGAGGGTCCATTGTTCCGCAACCCGGCCCGGATTCCAAACCCGCGCCGCCGAAGCGCGGCACACGCGGCGTGAGGGCTGGTGACGCTCGGCCCTGATCCGCAACGATGAAGGCGTGACCGAGCTTCCTGCCCCCGTCCTTCCCGCCGGCTACCGCCTGGTTGATCTTCCCGCCAGCCGACTGGCGGACCTGCTCGAGGTCGACCTGTGGGCGTTCCCCTCCCCTCGTTCGGTGGCCGACCTGCGCGGCGAGCCGTCTCCGCTGACCTGGGACCGCGCCCGCGGCATCGAGGCGGACGGTGTGCCCGGCCTGGTCGCGATGCACGCGTCCTACCCCTTCGCCGACTTCCCGGTACCGGGTGCCACCACGGCGGTGGCCGGGCTGACCTGGGTGGGCGTCCACCCCGGCCACCGGCGACGCGGCCTGCTGCGCGCGATCATCGCCGACCACCTCCTGCGCAGCGCGGCCCGCGGTGAGGCGGTGTCGGCGCTGACCGCGTCCGAGCCGGCGATCTACGGCCGGTTCGGCTACGGGATGGCCAGCCAGGTCCTCGTGCTGCACCTGCAGCGCGGCGCGCGGCTTCGCCCGGTACCGGGCAGTAACGCGGTCGACGTCAGCTTCGAGTCCTTCGACCCCGCCCGGCACGCCGACCTGATCGCCCAGCTCCACCGCGACGCGGGCAATGCCGGGCTGAACCGGCCCGGCTGGGTGACCCGCGAGACCACCGAACTGCAGGCCGCCTTCCTCAGCGATCCTCCCGCCGATCGCGGCGGGTACGAGGCGCGCCGGCTGGTGATCACCCGCCGCGACGGGCGACCCACCGGGTATGCGATGTTCCGCCGCAAGCTGGACTGGGCTGAGGGCAGCGCCGCCGGAACGGTCCTGGTTCGCGAGGCGGCCGTGACGGACCCCGCCAGCGCGCACGCGCTGTGGAGCCGGTTGCTCGACATCGACCTGATGCGCGAGGTGATCGTCGCCCAGGTCACGCCCGGAGATCCGCTGCTCGGGCTGCTGGTCGACCTGAGGGCGGCGCGACCCCGCATCTCGGACAACATCTGGATCCGGATCGTCGACCTGCCCGCCGCTCTGGCGGCCCGGCGGTATGCCGCCCCGCTCGACACCGTGATCGAGGTGGCGGACCCGATGATCGCCGGCAACGCGGGCCGCTGGCGGGTGCGCGCCGAGGCGTTCGCCGGTGGCGTCCGGGTCGAACCGACCGACTCCACCGCCGAGGTCAGCCTGGACATCGCTGCCCTGGGCTCGCTCTACCTGGGAGCCCCGGCCGCAGCGCTGATCGCAGCCGGCGCCGTGACCGCGCCCTCGCCCGAGGCGCTGGGCCGGTTCACCACCGCCTTCGGCTGGCCGATGGCCCCGGGCTCCAGCTGGATCTTCTGATCCTCGGGGTTCGTTCCTCACCCCGCGTCAAGACTCCTGCCCTCCCGCCGCTGACGCGCCGAGGGCCACCCCAACCGGCGAGGGCCACCCATGATGGGTGGCCCTCGGCGCGAAGTGTGGCCCTCGGCGGAGGAGGGCTCGGTGGGAGTGCGTGGTGGCTACTCCGGGTTGGGAGTGGTCTTCGAGATGAGCATCAGGAACTCCCGGTTGCTCTGGGTCTTGCGCATCCGGTTCAGCAGCATCTCCAGGCCGGCCTGCGGGTCCTGCGCGGAGAGCACACGACGGAGCTTCCAGATGATCGCCAGTTCCTCGCGGCCCAGCAGCATCTCCTCGCGGCGGGTGCCGGAGGCGACCGGGTCGATGGCGGGGAAGATCCGCTTGTCGGCCAGCTCGCGGCGCAGCCGCAGCTCCATGTTGCCGGTGCCCTTGAACTCCTCGAAGATGACCTCGTCCATCTTCGAGCCGGTCTCGATCAGCGCGGTCGCCAGGATGGTGAGCGAGCCGCCGTTCTCGATGTTGCGGGCGGCACCGAAGAACTTCTTCGGCGGGTAGAGCGCCGCGGAGTCGACACCACCGGACAGGATGCGGCCCGAAGCGGGGGCGGCCAGGTTGTAGGCGCGGCCCAGTCGGGTGATGCCGTCCAGCAGGACGACCACGTCGCGACCCAGTTCGACCAGGCGCTTGGCCCGCTCGATGGCGAGCTCGGCGATCGTGGTGTGGTCATCGGCCGGACGGTCGAAGGTGGACGCGATCACCTCGCCCGAGGTGGTGCGCTGGAAGTCGGTGACCTCCTCGGGACGCTCGTCCACCAGGACGATCATCAAGTGCGCCTCGGGGTTGTTGACCGTGATCGCGTTGGCGATCGCCTGCATCACCAGGGTCTTGCCGGCCTTCGGCGGAGAGACGATCAGGCCACGCTGGCCCTTGCCCACCGGGGCGACCAGGTCGATGATCCGGCCGGTCATGTTCAGCGGAGTGGTCTCCAGCTTGAACCGCTCCTGCGGGTACAGCGGGGTCAGCTTGGCGAACTCCGG
>JAEZHJ010000135.1 GCA_023436925.1 Actinomycetes bacterium | reverse complement strand
TGGCGCTGAAGCTCGGCGCCGGGTTCGTGCCCGTCCGCAAGCCCGGCAAGCTGCCCGGTCAGGTGTACACCCAGGACTTCGCCCTGGAGTACGGCACCGAGACCCTCGCGGTGCACGTCGATGCGGTTCTGCCGGGAGCCCGGGTACTGGTGATCGATGACGTACTCGCCACCGGCGGCACGATCGGCGCCACCGCCAAGCTCGTCGAGCGCCTCGGAGCCGAGCTGGTGCACGTCGGCGTCCTGATGGAGTTGAGCTTCCTCAAGGGCAGAGAGCACCTCGAGAGCCTGCAGATAACGGACTGCTCGGCGGTCCTGACGGTCTGATGGCCAAGTCGCGCCTGCGCTTCGCGCCCTCCAACATCCCGTGGGCAGGCCGGGCGCAGGTGTACCTGCCCTCCCGGGCGTCCACTCCCACGAGGGAGTTGCTGAAGCGGCTGGCGCTCGCCCTGGGGTTGTTGATGGTGATCGCCCTGATCGTCTGGTTCGACCGCGGCTCGTACTCCGACAACGTCTCCCACGACGGGATCTCGTTCATCGACGCGCTGTACTACGCGACCGTCACCATGACGACCACCGGCTACGGCGACATCACCCCGGTCTCGGACCACGCCCGCCTGATCAACACGATCGTCGTCACCCCGATCCGTATCGCATTCCTGGTGCTGCTGGTCGGCACCACCGTCGAGGTGCTCGCTAATGAGGGACGGAGGGCCCTGATGGATTCCCAGTGGCGCAAGACGATGCGCAACCACACCGTGGTGATCGGCTACGGCACGATGGGTGCCAGCGCGGTGGCCACGCTGCAGCGCAACGGGGTGCCGATCGAACGGATCCTGGTGATCGACTCCAACCCCCAGGCGGTCGCTGCGGCGAACCGGCACGGGTTGGCCGCCTTCGAGGGTGACGCCACCTCGCGCGAGCTGCTGCACCGTGCCGAGCTGCCCAGGGCCCGCGAGGTCGTGATCACCGTGAACCGCGACGACACCACGATCCTGACCACACTCACGGTGCGGCAGCTGAACCGGACCGCGCACCTCGTGGCGGCCGTCCGCGACTCCCAGAACCTGCCACTGGTGCGCCAGTCCGGCGCCGACGCCGTGGTCACCTCCTCCGACGCGGTGGGACGGCTGATGGGCCTGTCCTCCATCAGCCCACACCTGGGGACCGTGATCGAGGACCTGCTGACCACCGGGGAGGGCCTGGAGGTCGCCCAGCGCATGGTGAGCCGGGAGGAGGACGGCCGCAATGCCTCCGAACTGCCCGGCGAGCGGGTGCTCGGCGTCGTCCGCAACAAGACCCTGCGCCGCTTCTTCGAGGGCTCGGCCGAGGTGCTGCACACCGGCGACGAGATCATCGTCGTCCGCAAGTCCGCGCCGCCGGCGCACAAGCGTCCCCTGGAGTGACGCGGCGGACGCCAGCCGGGTCACTGTGGTGCCCAGCATGGGCGGCGCCCGGGCGTGCGGCTGACAACACGTCCTAGACTGGGCGGCACGATCACTAGCAGCGAGGAGAGTGGTGTCGACCGAGGGAGTCCATGGACCCTACGGAGCATCGGACGGCCTGCCCGGCGAGCCCCAGTCGGTGATCTCGGCGCGCCTCGCTGCGGCCAACGGCGAGCAGCCCCGGCTGCGAATGCGGCAGATCCTGTCTCGGCTCGGCGCGCAGAAGACCCAGCAGGCCCTCGTCCTCGAGCCGCTGCTGCGGGTACTGCGGGCCCACCATCCCAAGGCTGACGTCGCGCTCATCGAACGTGCCTACCGCACGGCAGAGCACTACCACACCGGCCAGAAGCGCCGCTCCGGCGACGACTACATCACCCACCCGCTGGCGGTGGCGACCATCCTGGCCGAACTCGGCATGAACGAGCCGACGCTGTGTGCCGCGTTGCTGCACGACACCGTCGAGGACACCTCCTACACCGTCGAGCAACTGACCATCGACTTCGGGCCCGAGATCGCCGCCATGGTCGACGGGGTGACCAAGCTGGACAAGATCCAGTACGGCGAGTCGGCCAAGGCCGAGACCATCCGCAAGATGGTGCTCGCGATGAGCAAGGACATCAGGGTGCTGGTGATCAAGCTCGCCGACCGGCTGCACAACATGCGCACCATCGGGCACCTGCGCCAGGACAAGCAGGCCCGGATCGCCCGCGACACCCTCGAGATCTTCGCCCCGCTGGCCCACCGGCTGGGCATGAACGCGATCAAGTGGGAGCTGGAGGACCTGTCCTTCTCGACGCTGGAGCCCAAGATCTACGACGAGATCGTCAAACTCGTCGCGGCCCGGGCCCCGCTGCGTGAGGAGTACCTGCGGGTCGTCACCGAGCAGGTCAGGGCCGACCTGAACGAGGCCGGGATCAAGGCCACCGTCTACGGCCGTCCGAAGCACTACTACTCGATCTACCAGAAGATGGTGGTCCGGGGCAGGGACTTCGCCGACATCTACGACCTGGTGGGGCTGCGCATCCTGGTCGACACCCAGCGCGAGTGCTACGCGGCGCTCGGGGTCATGCACGCGCGCTGGAGTCCGCTGCCGGGGCGGTTCAAGGACTACATCGCGATGCCGAAGTTCAACCTCTACCAGTCGCTGCACACCACTGTGCTGGGACCGGGCGGCAAGGCCGTGGAGTTGCAGATCCGCACCCACGAAATGCACCGCCAGGCCGAGTACGGCGTCGCCGCCCACTGGAAGTACAAGGAGGGCAAGGCCGACGGCAACGAGCTGAACTGGGTGCACCAGATCAGCCAGTGGCAGAAGGAGACCGAGGACCCCACGGAGTTCCTCGACACCCTCCGCTTCGAGATCGCCACCGACGAGGTCTTCGTCTTCACCCCGCGCGGCGACGTGATCAACCTGCCCAAGGGCGCCACCCCGGTCGACTTCGCCTACTCGGTCCACACCGAGGTGGGCCACCGCTGCATCGGGGCCCGCGTGAACGGCCGACTGGTGCCGCTGGAGTCGACCCTGGCCAGCGGCGACGTCGTGGAGGTCCTCACCTCGAAGGCGGCCAACGCCGGGCCCAGCCGCGACTGGCTCGGCTTCGTGGCCAGCCCGCGGGCGAAGGGCAAGATCCGCCAGTACTTCATGCGGGAGCGGCGCGAGGAGTCGATCGAGACCGGCAAGGACCTGCTCACCAAGCAGGTGCGCCGCGCCGGGTTGCCGCTGCAGCGGATGCTGACCGTGGAGCAGATGACCGGCCTGACCGAGCACTTCCGGGTGCCGGACGTGAGCGCGCTCTACGCCGCGATCGGCGAGGGCACGATCAGCGCCCAGTCCGTGGTGCAGCGGCTGATCGCCGCCGGCGGTGGCGAGGAGGAGGTCGCCGAACTCAGCACCGAGGACATCCCGGTGGTGGGGGAGCGGCTGCGCGGTCGGCACAGCGGCACCGAGGCGGGCGTCGTGGTCCAGGGCGACCCGGATGTCTGGGTGAAGCTGGCCAAGTGCTGCATGCCGGTGCCCGGCGACGAGATCCTCGGCTTCATCACCCGCGAGAACGGGGTCTCGGTGCACCGCGTCGACTGCACCAACGCCCAGGACCTGAAGAGCAAGCCCGAGCGGCTGGTGGAGGTGTCCTGGGCGCCGAACGCCGACTCGTCCTTCCTGGTCGCGCTGCACGTCGAGGGCCTGGACCGCACCGGGGTGCTGTCCGAGGTGACCCGGGCGATCAGCGAGCACCACATCTCGATCCTGTCGGCGACGATGAACACCGCCAAGGACCGCACCTTCAAGTTCCGGCTGACCTTCGAGACCACCGACCCCAAGCACCTCGACCACCTGATCGGCGCGATTCGCAAGGTGTCGGGGGTCTATGACGTCTACCGGCTGAAGAACTGACCGGCGCGCGTCGCCACAACCACGAACGCGCGACCCCCACCGGGGATCGCGCGTTCGTGGCGTGTATGGTCAGCGGTTGAAGTCGGCCAGCGTCTCCCGGGCCTGGTCGAGCCAGGCCTGGTAGGTCGAGATGGAGTCCCGGGCCTTGGCCGCCGCGGCGGCATCCCCCCGGGATTCGGCCTTGTCGGCCTTCTCGGTCAGCTTGTCGATCTCGGCGCTCAGCATGGCGACCGTCTCCTCGGCGCGGGCCCGCGCCTCGGGGTCGGTGCGCCGCCACTCGTCCTCCTCCGCCCGCCGGACGGCGGACTCCAGGGCCCGGACGCGGGCGTCCAGGGAGCGGATCTGGTCGCGGGGGACCTTGCCGATCGCGTTGAACTTCTCCAGGAAGGTGCGGAACGCGGCCTTCGCCTCGGCCAGGTCGCTGATCGGCAGGATGCTCGCCTCGGCCTGGTCGAGCAGCTCCTCCTTGGCGGTCTGGTTGGAGCGGAACTCGGCGTCCTGCTCGCTCAGCACGGTCTGCCGGGCGGTGAAGAAGGCGTCCTGGATGCCCCGGAACTCGGCCCACAGGGCGTCGTCCACCTCGCGGGGAGCCGGGCCTGCCGCCTTCCAACGCGCCATCAGGTCGCGGAACGCGCCGGTGGTCGGGCCCCACTCGGTGGAGTTCGCCAGCTCGCGCGCCTCGGCGATGATGCCTTCCTTGATCCGGCGGGCGTCGTCGCGGCGGGCGGCCTGCTCGGCGAACTGCGCCTTGCGCCGCCGGGTGTAGGTGGTGCGGGCGGTCGAGAACCGGTGCCACAGGGCGTCGTCGGCGGCACGGTCGAGCCGCGGCAGCGCCTTCCACTCCTCGAGCAGGGTGCGGAAGCGGTTGACCCCGCCGCGCCAGTCGGTGCCCTCGGCGAGCGCCTCGGCCTCCTGCACCATCTGCTCCTTGGCGGCCCGGGCCGCCTCCTGGGCCTTGGCGCGCTCGGCCTTGCGAGCCTCGGACTGCTCGTTGAGCACCGGGGTGAGGGCCTCCAGCCGGGCCAGCAGGGCATCCAGGTCGCCGACGGCATTGGCGCCGGTGACCGAGTTGCGCACCGCCTTGACACTGTTGCGCGCCTCTTCCGGCGACAGTGCCCCTGCCTTGATGCGGGTCTCCAGCAGGCCCACCTCGACTTCGAGCGCCTCATAGCGTCGGACGTAGAAGGCGAGGGCTTCGGCGGCGTCGACGTCGGGGATCTGACCGACGCTGCGTTCGCCGTCGCCCGTGCGCACGTAGACCGTGCCGTCTGGGTCGACGCGACCGAAGTCCGCCGGACCTGCGGTGGAGTTCATGGGGGCTATCTTGCCCGATACCACCCGCAAAGTGACAACGGTGGCCGGCGGCGGGCAAGCGATAGGGTGAACCACGTGTTCCTCGCCTCCTTCGCCTCCGGACCCTGGCAGGCGAACTGCTACCTCGTCGGGCCCGCCGCAGGCGGCGACTGCGTCATCATCGACGCCGGGGTCGGGGCCGCCGAGGGGATCGCTGCGCTGGTCGAGGAGCACGGCCTACGACCGGCCGCCGTGCTGGCGACCCACGGCCACATCGACCACGTGGCCTCGGCCGCCGAGGTGGCCGACCGGTACGGCGTCCCGGTGTGGATCCACCCGGCCGATCGCCACCTGCTCACCGACCCGACCGCCGGCCTCGGGCCCGACAGCCGCGTCCTGCTGGCGCAGGTCCTGCCCGAGCCGCTGCGTGAGCCCGCCCGCATGGAACTGTTCGACCCCGGCTCCCCGCTGCCGGTGGCGGGCCTGGAGTTCAGCGTCACCCACGCCCCGGGCCACACCGCGGGCTGCGTGCTGCTCGGCCTGCCGTACCCCGACCACGACCAGATCGCGCAGCTGGTCTTCAGCGGTGACGTGTTGTTCGCCGGCTCGATCGGGCGCACCGACCTGCCCGGCGGTGACCCCGATGTGATGCGCGAGACCCTGGCCGGACCCGTCCTGGCGATCGCTGACGACACCGCCGTGCTGCCCGGGCACGGCCCGCAGACCCTGATGGCCCGGGAGCGGGCCACCAACCCGTACCTCCAACCCGCCTTCCTGAGGATCTGATGGCCCGTCCCAAGCCCTTGTCCGGTTTCCCCGAGTTCCTGCCCGCCGGCCGGATCGTCGAGCAGCGCGTCCTGGCCAGCCTGGCCGAGACCTTCGAGCTGCACGGCTTCGCCTCCATCGAGACCCGGGCGGTCGAGACCATGGAGTCGCTCACCCGCAAGGGCGAGATCGACAAGGAGGTGTACACCGTCCGGCGCCTGCACGCCGAGCCGGGCGCCGCCGATGACCTGGGCCTGCACTTCGACCTCACCGTCCCGTTCGCCCGCTACGTGCTGGAGAACTCCGGCCACCTCGTCTTCCCGTTCCGGCGCTACCAGATCCAGAAGGTGTGGCGCGGCGAGCGTCCGCAGGAGGGCCGCTACCGCGAGTTCCTGCAGGCCGATATCGACATCGTCGGGCAGGACGCGCTGGCACCCCACCACGACGTCGAGGTCGCCCGCGTGATCCTGGAGGCGCTGGAGAAGCTGCACACCGACTTCGGGGTGCCGCCGGTCGTGATGCGGGTGAACAACCGCCGCCTCGCCGAGGGCTTCTACCGCGGCCTGGGCATCCAGGACCACCTGGCCGTCCTGCAGCGGGTCGACAAGCTGGACAAGATCGGTCCGGCGGCGGTCCATGAGCTGCTGACCGGCGAACTCGGTCTGAGCCCGGAGGTGGCCGACCAGTGCCTGGCCCTGGCCCGGATCTCGGCGCCGGACGAGTCCTTCGTGGCCGCCGTCCGTGCGCTGGGGGTGACCAACGACCTGCTCGAGGAGGGCCTGGCCCAGCTGGCCGCCGTCGTGCGCGCGGGTGCCGCCGCCGCCCCGGGCCGGATCGTGGCGGACCTGAAGATCGCCCGCGGTCTGGACTACTACACCGGGACGGTCTACGAGACCGAGATGGCCGGCTTCGAGCACCTCGGGTCGATCTGCTCCGGCGGCCGCTACGACGCCCTGGCCAGCGACGGCAGGACGACCTACCCGGGCGTTGGCCTGTCGATCGGGGTCACCCGGGTGCTGGTCCCGCTGATCACCAAGGGGGCGCTGGGCGCCTCGCGGATCGTGCCGAGTTGCGTCCTGGTCGCGGTGGACGCCGAGGAGACCAGGGACGCGGCCGACGCGATCGCCGCCCGGCTGCGGGCCCGCGGCATCCCGGCCGAGGTCGCGCCCAAGGCCGACAAGTTCGGCAAGCAGATCCGCTACGCCGACCGGCGCGGCATCCCGTTCGTCTGGTTCGGCACCGGCGAGGTCAAGGACATCCGCTCCGGGGAGCAGGTGCCGGCCGACCCCGACACCTGGCTGCCGCCGGCCGCCGACCTGCGTCCGGCAGTCATCCAGGGCTGAAGCACACCCCATCCGCCGCCGGGAACCCGGTCCGGCGGGGCTAGAATCGTCCGACGCGCCCGCACCGTCTATGCGGGGCAGAGAAAGGAAGAACCATGTTGCGCACCCACGGTGCCGGCACCCTCGGTGTCGAGCACGTCGGGCAGACCGTCACCCTCGCCGGCTGGGTGGCCAAGCGCCGCGACCATGGCGGGGTCGCCTTCATCGACCTGCGTGACGCCTCCGGGATCTGCCAGGTGGTGGTTCGCGATGAGTACCTCGCCTCGGCCGGGATCCACGACCTGCGCAACGAGTTCTGCATCCAGGTCACCGGAGTGGTCGACGCCCGCACCCCCGAGAACGTCAACCCCAACATCCCCACCGGCGAGGTGGAGGTCGCGATCCGCACCCTTGAGGTGCTCAATCCCTCCGCGCCTCTGCCCTTCCAGATCGACGAGCGCTCGGGGGTGGGCGAGGACGCGCGGCTGAAGCACCGCTACCTGGACCTGCGCCGGCCGCGCCAGCACAACGCGATGGTGCTGCGCTCGAAGGTCACCCAGGTCATCCACAAGGTGATGGCCGAACACGACTTCTACGACATCGAGACCCCGACGCTGACCCGCTCCACCCCGGAGGGTGCGCGTGACTTCGTGGTGCCCGCCCGGCTGCACCCGGGCAAGTGGTACGCGCTGCCGCAGAGCCCGCAGCTGTTCAAGCAGTTGCTGATGGTCGCCGGGATGGAGCGGTACTACCAGATCGCCCGCTGCTACCGCGACGAGGACTTCCGCGCCGACCGGCAGCCGGAGTTCACCCAGCTCGACATCGAGATGTCGTTCGTCACCGAGGACGACGTGATCGACCTCGGCGAGGCGATCGTGCGGGCCCTGTGGTCCGACCTCGCCGGCCACGAGATCACCGGCGACATCCCGAAGCTGACCTGGCACGACGCCCTCGCCCGGTACGGCTCGGACAAGCCCGACCTGCGCTACTCCGTCGAGCTGACCGAGCTGACGGACTACCTGCGCGGCACCGAGTTCCGCGTCTTCGCCGGCGCGATCGACGCCGGCGGCTACGTCGGCGCGGTCGTCATGCCCGGCGGTGCCGAGCAGACCCGCAAGGAGCTCGACGGCTGGCAGGACTGGGCCAAGGCGCGCGGTGCCCGCGGTCTGGCCTACGTGCTGGTCAACGACGACGGCGAGCTCAGCGGGCCGGTCGCCAAGAACATCTCCGACGCCGAGCGTGCCGGCCTGGGCG
>JAEZHJ010000122.1 GCA_023436925.1 Actinomycetes bacterium | reverse complement strand
TGAGGAAGAGGGCGACGTGCGATCGGCAAGGCAGCGCAGCGGGGCACGGGTGTGAGATGGCAAGGCTGATCCTGAAACGACTGGGTGCCGGCATCGGCGTCCTGCTGAGCGTGTGCACCATCACCTTCTTCCTGCTCTACCTGCGCGGCGGTGAGGTCATCGTCCGCAACATCCTGGGCAAGACCGCCACCCAGGAAGAGGTCGCGACCCGGGTCGTCCAGCTCGGGCTGGACCGGCCTGTGCTGGAGCAGTTCTTCGACTGGATCACCGGTGCCCTCACCGGCGACCTCGGCGTGTCCTTCGCCACCCGCCAGCCGGTTACGGACATCCTGGCCACCCGACTGCCCATCACCCTCAGCCTTGTTGTCGTCGGTCTGGTCTTCATCACGCTGCTCAGCGTGCTGGTCGGCGTCGCCGCAGCGGTTCGGGGTGGCGCGCTGGACAGGGTCCTGCAGGTGGTGTCGGTGGCTGCCGCGGCGCTGCCCGGGTTCTGGGTCGCCCTCGTTCTCGTGCTGGTCTTCGCAATCGCCATCAAGCTCTTCCCGGCCACCGGGTTCGTGCCGATCTCCAAGGGCTTCGGGCCCTGGCTGGCCAGCATCACGCTGCCTGTGGTGGCTATCTCAATCGCCAGCGTCGCGTCGGTCGCGCAGCAGATCCGGGGGTCCATGCTGGACGTGATGCGGCAGGACTACGTCCGGACGCTGCGCAGCCGCGGCATCTCGCGACGCGCTGTCATCTACCGCCATGCGCTGCGCAACGCCGCCGGCCCTGCGCTCACCGTCTTGTCCTTCCAGGTGATTGGCCTGCTCGGCGGATCGGTGATCATCGAGCGGGTCTTCGCGATCGCCGGCTTGGGCACGCTGGCGGTCACGGCCGGTGAGACCGGCGACATCCCGGTCGTGATGGGCGTCGTGTCCTTCATGGTGCTGGTTGTGGTCGGGGTGAACGTGACAGTCGAAGTTCTCAATGGTCTGCTGAACCCGAAAGCGAGAGTGCGATGAGTGGCCTCGTTCCCGCCCAGGCCCATAGCGGGGCGGGTCTTCAGCGGCGTGGGTTGTTCTTCCGACTGCTCCGCAACCCGTTGGGGGTCGGCTCGCTCGTGGTGGTGGCGATCATCCTGGTCACCGCAGTATTCGCGGAGTGGCTGGCACCCTTCCCGGTCGACCAGGTGATCTTGTCGCTCGCTGATGCGCCGCCGTTCGGCGAGTACTTCCTGGGCGGCGACCGAACGGGTCGCGACATCTTCAGCCGGCTCATCGTCGGCACCACCGGAATGGTTCAGTCCGCGCTCATCATGGCCGGGACCGCCATCATCATTGGCGTCCCGTTCGGCCTGGTGGCCGGCTACTACGGCAAAGCCGTGGACGTCGTGAACATGTGGGTCTTCAACGTGCTCATGGCCGTTCCAGGTGTGGTCATCCTGATCTCGCTGTACACCGTCGTCGGGGCGACCCCGCAGACCGCGATGGCGGTCTTCGGTGTGCTCTGTTCGCCGTCCTACTTCTGGTTGGTCCGCAACCTCGTCGTGCGGGTCAAGAACGAGCTGTACATCGACGCGGCCCACGTCTCAGGGTTGTCGGACCTGAGGATCATCGGCCGACACGTACTCATCGCAATCCGGGCTCCCGTCGTTATCCAGACCTCTTTCGTTGCAAGCGCCGCGATCGGCATGCAGGCCGGTCTGGAGTTCCTCGGACTAGGGGATCCGAACGCCCCAACCTGGGGAGGCATTCTGGCGGCGGCCTTCAACAACATCTACGTGGCCCCGTTGCAGATGCTCTGGCCCGGCCTGGCGATCGGACTCACCACCGCTGCGCTGGTGCTGCTCGGCAACGCGCTCAACGACATCCTCGAGGGCACGCCGGTGCGGCCGAGCAAGCGGTCCCGACGCCGGTCGGCAGCTCGCGTTCTGGCTGCGATCTCGCCGGGATCGGATCGCGAGACCTCGCCCGCTGCTGACCCGGCCGCCCTTCTGTCGGTGCGTGACCTCACTGTCGCCTACCCGAACGGGGAGAGCGCCTCGGTAGTGGTGGACGGGATTTCGTTCGACCTCGCCCACGGCGAGGTTCTCGGGTTGGTGGGCGAGTCCGGCTCCGGCAAGACCCAGACCGCGTTCTCGATCCTCGGGCTCTTGCCCGAGGAAGCCGTGCGGCGCGCCTCGTTCATCGGCTTCAACGGAGTGGATCTGACCGACGCCAGCGAGGCGCAACTCGGCAGCCACCGCGGCGCCGGCATGGCCTACATCCCGCAGGAGCCGATGTCGAACCTGGACCCGTCCTTCCGGATCGGAGCCCAACTCGTCCATGGCATTCGGGCGCAGTCGGGGATGGGTCGCAAGCAGGCGCGGGAGCACGCCCTCTCGATGCTGGCGCGCGTCGGCATCAACGACCCGAAGCGGACCTTCGAGTCCTATCCGCACCAGATCTCGGGAGGGATGGCGCAGCGGGTGCTGATCGCCGGTGCGATCGCCTGCAAGCCTTCGCTGCTGATCGCGGACGAGCCGACCACGGCCCTCGACGTCACGGTGCAGGCCGAGGTCCTCGACCTGCTCCGCGACCTCCAGCGCGAGTCGGGCATGGCGATCCTGATGGTGACCCACAACTTCGGCGTGGTCGCGGACCTGTGTAGCAGAGTGGCGGTGATGCAGCGCGGCCGAATCGTCGAGTCGGGTGAGGTGCGTGAGGTATTCCGCAACCCGCAGCACCCGTACACCCGAAGCCTGCTAGGCGCCATCCTCGATCTGGACGACCTGCGGCCCGCGACCGACCGGAAGGCTGAGTCATGCCCGACCTCCTGACCGTCTCCGACCTCGTCGTGACCTACGGTGGCCTCGGTCGCCGCTCGGTCGAGGTTCTGCACGGGATTTCGTTCTCGATCGCGCCGGGGGAAACCCTGGGGCTTGTGGGCGAATCCGGTTGCGGCAAGACCACCACCGGACGCGCACTTCTCGGTTTGGCCCCGGTGACCGGCGGCTCCATCCGGTTCGACGGCGAGGAAATCGCCCATCTGCCGTCGCGGCGGCGCCGGGAGCTGGCCCGCGACCTCCAGGTGGTCTTCCAGGATCCCTACTCGTCGCTGAACCCGGCACTGAGTGTCGAGGACATCCTTACCGAGCCGTTGATCGCCCAAGGCAGGTCGAGACGTGACTCACGCGCCCGGGTGGCGCAGTTGCTGGATGCGGTGGCGATGCCGAGCGATTCCGGCTCGAGGCGACCGCGGGAGTTCAGTGGCGGTCAGCGGCAGCGGATCGCGATCGCGCGGGCGCTGGCGCTCTCGCCTCGGCTGATCGTCTGCGACGAGCCGGTGTCAGCGCTCGACCTGTCGACTCAGGCCACCGTCCTCGACCTGTTCCGGCAGATCCAGCAGGAGACGGGAGTCGCCTATCTGTTCATCTCCCACGACTTGGCGGTCGTGCGGCACATGAGCGACCGGATCGCTGTGATGTACCGGGGCGAGATCGTCGAGCTGGGTGAGGCCGGACAGGTCGCGTCGGCGCCGGAGCACCACTACTCGCGCCGGCTACTGGCCTCCAGTTTGGTTGCCGACCCCGATGCGCAGGCCGAGCGGCGCCAGGCGCGACTCGCCCTGGCTGCCCGGGCCGGGTGAGGTCGGAACGGGTCCTGGCGGACTCCAGTCAGGCGTCGCGCAATCCTGCTGCGCAGACGTGCCGTTGCGGCCGTTACCTACCGCCCAGGAGTTGGTTCAGGCGGGCCGCGTGGCGGGTGAGATGGTCCCGCTCGGCCAGGTTGGACGCGGCCCGGGCCGCCTCGGCGTACAACCCTCCCGCGGTCACCAGATCGCCCGCCTGCTCGTGCAGGTAGGCGGCGACCGCGGCGTGCCGCGGGATGGCCGGGTCCACGCCCGCCAGGGCGGCCAGGCCGGCGGGTGCGCCGTCCGCCTCCCCGAGCGCGACGGCGCGGTTGAGGGCCACCACCGGAGACCCGGTCAGGGCCAGCAACTGGTCGTACCACTCGACGATCTGCACCCAGTCGGTCTCCTCGGCCGACTGCGCGTCAGCGTGCAGGGCGGCGATCGCGGCCTGCGCCTGGTAGGGCCCGAGCCGGTCCCGGGCCAGGGCCGCCTGCAGCAGGTCGATCCCCTCCGCGATCAGGTCCGTCCGCCACAGCGTCCGGTCCTGCTCGGCCAGGGGCACCAACCGGCCCGCCCGGTCGGTGCGCGCCGCGCGCCGGGCGTGGTGCAGCAGCATCAGCGCCAACAGCCCGGCCACCTCCGGCTCGTCGCTGAGGGTGGCCAGCTGCCGGGTGAGCCGGATCGCCTCGGCGGCCAGGTCGACGTCGCCGGTGTACCCCTCGTTGAACACGAGGTACAGCGTGGTCAGCACGGTCGGCAGGTCACCGGACTGGTCGAAGCGGGCCGAACTGACGGCCCGCTTCGCCCGGCCGATCCGCTGCGCCATCGTCGCCTCCGGCACCAGGTAGGCGGCCGCGATCTGCCCTGTGGTCAGGCCGCCCACCGCCCGCAGGGTGAGCGCCACCGCCGACGCCGGGGACAGCGCCGGGTGGGCGCACAACAGGTAGAGCTGCAGGGTGTGGTCGGCGTCCTCGGCGGGCCCGGGTGGGGGCTCGGCGGCGACCCGCTCCTCGCGTCCCCGCCGGGCGGCGTCCGACCGCACCGAGTCGAGGTACTTCCGCCAGGCCACGGTGACCAGCCAGCCCTTCGGGTCGCGCGGGGGGTCGTCCGGCCAGGTCCGCAGCGCCGTCAGCAGCGCCTCCTGGACGGCGTCCTCGGCCGTTGCGAAGTCGGCTCCGCGACGGACGAGGACGCCCAGCACCGCCGGGACGAGGTCCCGCAGCGCCTCCTCGGGCAGGGTCACTCGGTGATCGTCGTCGGTGCGGCCAGGAAGGGCCGCAGCTCCAGCCACTCATAGATCGGCTCGCCGTTGCGACCCGGGGCGGCGGAGAGCTCCCCGGCCAGCTCGAGCGCCCGTTCGTAGGAGTCGACGTCGATCACCATCCAGCCGGCCACCAGGTCCTTGGTCTCGGCGAACGGCCCGTCGGTGACCGGCGGCTGCCCGGGCCCGCCGTAGCGGACGAAGGTCCCCTCCGGGGCCAGCGCCTGACCGTCGATGAACTCGCCGGTCTGCTCCAGGCGGGCGGCGAAGTCGGCCATGAAGGCCATGTGGGCGTCGATCTCCGCCGGTGTCCACTCCTGCATCGGGACGTCGACCAGGTCGGCCGGCCCGGAGTTGCGGCGGTAGTGCTTCAGCATCAGGTACTTGGCCATGGCGGTCTCCCTCTGGTTCTGCGCGCCATTGTGGTCGCGCTTACCCCGGGGACGTAGCCCGCACGAGGTTCTCGACATCTTCTGCCCGGGCGATCGCTCGGGCCGTTCGTCTCGCGCGAGCCGGCGCGGGTGTCTGGACGGAGTCAGCGGCGCCGGGTCGGGACCGGCTGGCCGGCGAGCTGGCGCGCCACGTGGCTGCGGGCGTGCGCGACCGCGTCCTCGAGTTCGACGAACTGGTGCTCCCGGGTGCGCAGCGCCTCCAGCACCCCGGCCCGGCGGGCCATCCGCTGGTGCCGGTTCCGCAGCCCCTTGATGAGGACGGTCGCCCCGCGCGCCTCGAGCAGCCGCACCATCTCGGTCAGCCGGTGCGCGCCGGTCGGGTCGAGCAGTTCCACCTTCGACAGCCGCAGCACGACGACCCAGGCCTCGGTGTCGGCGATGTCGTCCATCAGCCGGTCGGCGGCGCCGAAGAACAGCGAGCCGTCCAGCCGCAGCAGCGCGATGTGCTCGTCGCCGGGCGCCGGCGGCCCGGGCAGTTCCTCCCGTGCGACGTGGGTGGTGTCGGCCAGTGCCCGAAGCGCGAAGAAGGCGGCCAGCACGACGCCGATCTCGACGGCGGTGATCAGGTCGAGCAGCACGGTGCAGGCGATCGTCACGAAGAACGTGGTCGCGGTGCTCTTGCCGACCTGGAGCAGCCCCCGAACCTCGCGCAGGTCGACCATCCGCAAGCAGGTGGCGATCAGGACGCCCGCCAGCGCGGCGAGCGGGATCCGGGACGCCAGCCCGGAGCCGGCGGCGACAACCGCCATCAGCAGCACGGCGTGGGTCACGGCGGCGAGCCGGGAGCGGGCGCCGGCGCGGACATTGACCGCGGTCCGCGCGATGGCGCCGGTCGCGGGCATCCCGCCGAACAGCCCGGACGCGATCGAGGCCAGGCCCTGGCCGAACACCTCCCGGTCGGGCAGCACCCGTCCGGTCGGGGCCATGCCGGCAGCCACCCGGGCGGAGAGCAGCGACTCGATCGCCGCCAGCGCGGCGACCGCCAGCGCGGGACCGACGAGGTCGGAGAGCAGCCCGGGGTGGAGCGCCGGGAGTTCCGGCGCCGGGAGGCTGGAGGGCAGCGCGCCGATCCGCACCACGTCCAGCCCGGCGGCCTCGGCGATCGCGGTGGCGGCGACCACCGCGATCAGCGCGCCCGGCAGCCCTCCGGGTAGCCGGCGCAGGGCCTCGATGACCGCGACGACGGCCACGGTGATCGCCAGCGGCACCCAGGCGTGGCTCCAGTCGGCCACCCGGACGGCCTCCACGGCGGCGAGCAGCGTCCCCTCGCCGGCGGGCAGCGAGACGTCGAGGGCGAGCGGGATCTGCTGGAGCGCGATGATCACGGCGATGCCGGCGGTGAACCCCTCGATCACGGGCCAGGGGATGTAGACCACCACCCGTCCCAGTCGCAGCGCACCGGCGGCCACCAGGATCAGGCCGGCGATGATCGAGACCATGACGACCGCGGACGGGCCGTGGCTGGCGACGATCGGGGCGAGGACGACCGCCATCGCCCCGGTCGGCCCGGAGACCTGGACGTGGGAGCCGCCGAAGACCGCGGCCACCAGCCCGGCGACGATCGCGGTGACCAGACCGGCGGCGGCGCCCATGCCCGAGCTGACGCCGAAGGCGAGCGCCAGCGGCAGTGCCACCACCCCCACCGTCACGCCGGCAATCAGGTCGCGCTTCCAGCTCGTCCGCATCGGGGCGAGGTCGGCGGGGCCGGGGAGCAGGCCGATGAGGTGACGGCGGGCGTGGTCGGGGATCAGGGCGGCGCGCGGCGGCGTGGCAGTGGCAGTCATGGTGCCTTCGGGACGTGGACGGGGTCGGCGGGTGTGCGTCGGTCAGGGATGGGCGCGGGGGAGGAGGAGAGCAGGTCAGCGGTCGGGGAGACCGAGCGGCGGCAGTCCGGCGGCCGCCTCGAACTGGTCGCCCTTGGCGGCCAGGGTGTCGAGCAGGAAGCGCCGGGAGCTGGCGAGCAGGTCGACCACCGCGGGATGCGCCGTCCGGTAGAGCACGCGGGAGCCGACCCGGCGCGAGGTGACGACGCCGTACTGGCGCAGCACCGCCAGGTGCCCCGACAGGTGGGACGGGGACACCTCGAGGTCGGCCAACAGGTCGGCGACGTTCACCTCGCCGTCGCCCCCGGGCGCGGCGGCCACGAGCAGCTCGAGCACCCGGATCCGGACCGGGTGCGCCATCGCGCGGAACAGGTTGGCCTTGATCTCGTACAACGGCTCCGCGGTCGGTTTCACGACTTCAAAGTATCGTGAAATCGCTTTCGCGGGTCACCCGTGCCGCTCGGCCAGGAACTGCTCGACCTCGGCCAGGAAGCGGTCATGGGCCTCGAGCTGGGCCCAGTGGCCGCAGTCCGGGACCAGGACGAGTCGGGCCTGCGGCATCCGGGCCACCGCCCGCCGGGAGTCGTCGGGGTTGACTGCCGGGTCGTCCAGGCCGTGGAAGAACAGGGCGGGGACCGCGATCCGTCCGACCTGGTCGGACAGGTCGTTCAGCATCTGGTGCTGGCCCACGGTGGCCTGGTTGTAGCGCCCGAAGGCGATCCCGCCGCGCGGCTGGCGGGCCTCCCGGGTGAACTCGGTGAACACCTCGGCGGGCAGGGTCGACGGGTCCTTCACCAGTGACCTCAGCACCGGGCCGACGAACCGGTTGGCCACCCGGGCCAGCGGCAGCAGCAGCCAGTCGGGGGTCTGCGCGGCCAGCCAGATCCAGTAGTGGGTGCGGGCGTCGCGGATCCGCGGGGTCAGTCCGCCCGGTGCGATCAGCACCAGGCCGGCGACCAGGTCGGGCTGTGCCAGGGCGAGGTTGAGGGCGACGTCACCGCCCATCGAGACCCCCATCACGACGGCCGGGCCGGTGCCGAGCAGCTCCATCACCTCCGCTACCACCGCGGCGAGCTGCCGGGGGCCGCCGACCGGGGCGGCGTCGAGACTGCCGCCGAAGCCCGGCAGGTCGATCGCGATCACCCGGCGCGCGGCGGCCAGCGGGGCGAAGGCGCGGCACCAGGAGATCGCCGCGTTATCGCAGCCGCCGCCGTGGACCAGCACGACCGGGATCCGGTCGGCCGCGTCCCCGCCGGTCAGCAAGCGCAGCCGGCCGTACCCGGTGTTGACCCACTCCTGGCGGGCGCCCCGCGGGATCAGGCGGTCGGGCATGGGGTCATCCTAGGGACGGTGTGCAGCTCCCGCCGGCGCGTCGGCGTCCGGTGGCCCCGCTCAGTCGGTGACGATGGGTAGCCCGGTGGCGGTGGCGGCGTTCTGGATCGCCCCCAGGTCGGTGACCGTCGTGAACCCGAGGTCCGCCATGATCCGGACCGCCTGCCCGGAGCGGTTGCCCGAGCGGCAGTAGACGAGGTAGGTGCCGTCGGTGGGCAGCTGGGCGACCTCGGTCTCGAAGGCCCCCGACTGCAGGTCGAGGTTGACCGCCCCCTCCAGATGGCCCTGGGCGAACTCCTGCGCGGTGCGGACGTCGATCACGGCCGCCCCGTCGGTGGAGACCGGCTGGGTCGCGCAGGCGGACAAGGTGGTCAGGAGCAGGACGACGAGCGCGAGGCTTCGCAGGCGGGACATTGCAGGGGTCCTTCAGATAGGCAGTACCGTTCTTATGATACCCAGGGGGGTATCTGGCTCGGGGTCCGGGCCGATCACTGGATCGGACCGGCGGGCCGGCTGGTCCGGGTGGCGGAGGCGAAGCCGCTGCGGCGTCCGGTCACGCTGACCGTGATCCGCGTGCCGCGCAGCGAGGACGAGGCCCACAGGTAGGGGGACCGGGTGTTGGCGATCAGTCGGCCGTTCGCGTACCACCGGTAGCTGAAGCTGGTCCCCGGCGACCAGGCCCCCGGCTCCACGCGCAGCAGTCGGCCGACCTCGCGGATGCCCTTCACGGTCGGGGTGGCCACCTGCAGCACCCGGGTGGTCTGTGCCGAGGTCACCGCGACCGTCGCGTAACCCGACCGGCGTCCGGTCACCCGCACGCTGATCCGGTGACCCGCGTCCGACCTGGTCAGCCGGTACTTCGAGCCGGTCGCCCGCCGGATCGGCTTCCCGTCGCGCAGCCACTGGTAGGAGAACCGGGTCTTGCCCGTCCATGACCCCCGCGAGACGGTGAGCGTGGAGCCGGTGGTCCGGCTGCCGCGGATCGTCGGGGTCCCGGCCTTCATCACCTTGGCGGTGGCGGGGCTGGTCCGGCCAGGGATCGTGTAGCCGGCCAGCGTGCCGGTCACCCGGACCGAGATCCGGGTGCCGGCGTCCTTACCGGTCAGCCGGTACCGGTCGGTGGTCGCCCCCTTGATCGCCTTGCCGTTGCGCAGCCACTGGTAACCCAACTCCGCCCCGGGGACCCAGTCGCCCGGCCCGGCGGTGAGCGTCCGTCCGACCTGGGGGGTGCCGGCCACCCGCGGGGTGTCGGTCCACACCCGGACCAGGGCGTGGCTCTCGAAGTCGTCGCCCCGTACGGCGAGCGCGGTCGCAGTCTGCAACCCGGCGGGTGCCGAAACCGTGGGAAGCGGGCCGTAGTAGGTCCACCCCACCACGCTGCCGTCGCTCAGGGTGGCGAGCGCGTGCTGCTCACCGCCGGCGATGCTGGTCGCCGTGATGCCGGACGGGAACCCCGTCGATTCTTGACCCCACTCGACCACGCTGCCGTCGGCGCGCAGGGCGAGGCTGGCGGTGTTGGTACCGGCGATCGCCACCACGTCGCTCAGACCGGCCGGGACCCTCGACTGCCCGTCGTAGTTGTAGCCCCAGGCGACGACGGTGCCGTCCGCCCGCAGCGCCAGGCTGTGGTTGCCGCCGGCCGCGACCGCCACCACCTCGTCGAGCCCGTCGGGAACCACGGCCTGGGTGAAGGGCGGGCTGGTGCCGAACCCCCACGCGACGACCGTGCCGTCGGACCTGAGCGCCAGGGTGTGGGAGTTGCCGGACGCGATCTCCACCACATCGGTGAGCCCGGCGGGCACCGTGGTGCGGTCGTTGTTGGGGGCGCCCCAGGCGACGACGGTGCCGTCCGAGCGCAGCGCCGTGCTGAAGAAGACGCCGGCGCTCACCGCCACCACGTCGGACAGGCCGTCCGGCACGCTGGCCTGACCACGGTCGTCGGCACCCCAGGCCGCCACCGTCGCGTCGGCGAGCAGGGCCAGGGTGTGGTCCCGCCCGGCGGCCAGGGCCACCGCGTCGGCCAGGTCCGGCACGGCGATCCCCTCCCCTGCCGCGTCCCAGGCCACGATCCGCTGCTGCCAGTCGGGCAGGACGAGGTGGAGCCGGGACCGGGCGACGACGTTTCCCGCGTCCGGGTCGGCCCGGGTGGCCGCCACCCAGACCGGGTGCCCG
>JAEZHJ010000160.1 GCA_023436925.1 Actinomycetes bacterium | reverse complement strand
GTGAGTCGCGATGGCGGGACGGCCCTCGTCCAGACCGGACTCCAGCGCCCTACCGGCGGCTGCTGCATGAATCGGCTCGACTTCGTTGACTTGCGGACGGGCGCGCAGAAGCCGGGTTCCCAGGTCCTCGACTCCCGCACGGCGGACATCTTCGAGCTGAGCGCCGACGGCCGCGCCGCCTATCTGGTCAATCCGGTGACAGCCGGACTGATCCGGGTGGACTCGGGCAGCGGCGAGGTGCGTTACGCGACGGCGGCCACCCCCACCCTGACCGAGAACCAGCTGGCGAGGTTCACCCCGTTCACCGGCCTGGGGAACAGCACCATCGCCACCACCGACGCCGGCGGGATCGTGGTGTGGGACCCGGAGTCGCTGAAAGTGGTCGGACGGGTCCCGGTGCCCGCGGAGTATCGGGGTACCGCCCTGGCGCCGGACGGCCACGACGGGGTGATCAGCATCGGCGAGCACGGTCTCGCGCGGGTCGACCTGCGGGGCGGCACCATCATCTGGCGACAGCAGGTCGATCCAGGCATCAGGTACGCCGGAGCGGCTGCTGATGCTGCGACGGAGCTGCTCTATGCCGCGGACGCCGAGGGGCGCATCGACGAGTTCGGCCTGGACACCGGCCAGCCGACCGGTCGCCGCCTCGTCGGCGCACGCAGCTCGCAGGGCCGCCCGACGATCACCCATCCGGGAAGGGAACTGGTGATCGTGGGAGGGGTGACGGCCGGCTATGCGGGCGGCGGCACCACCGGCTTCATCCGCTGGGGACTCAACGGTCAGGGGGCGGTCTCACGCCTGGTCGCGCCGGGGCAGGTCGCGATCGGGGGGCTCTGGCCGGGACGCAGCGAGCTACCCGTGGTGCGCCTTTCCACCGAACCCGAGACCGGGCCGACACAGACGACACTCTGGGACGTGGTGCGGGGGCTGCCCGGGGACCTTCCCGGCGGCGCCTTCCAAGGCTGGCTGGGAGACGGGGTCCTGCTGGACGCCTCGCTCGGTGAGGACAACCTGGCCCTGTACGACGTCGAGCGGCGCCAGCGGGTGGAACTCGCCGACGACCCCGCCTTCGGTTCCCGGGTGAGCTGGATCGCTGATGGCGGCACGGGCCCGCGGGCCTACGTCCTGGGGGTGGACCGGATCGTCCCGATCGACCCGGCGAGAGGCACGGTGGCCGGACCGGTGCTGCCGCACCCGGCCGCGGTAGGGGAAGGGCCGCGGACCTGGTGGAGGGGTGGCACGAGCAGCGTGAGTGAGTCCCGCGCCGGGGACCGACTGGTCGTGACGTGGTGGGAGAGCCCCGAGCTGGTGTCGTTTACGTCGGTGTTCGACCTCACTACCGGGGCCGAACTCGCCCGGGGCCTGGACGGCGCCAAACGAACCTGGGTGACGGGGGCCGGCGAGGTGATCGGGTTCGCCGCGGACCGGATCACCGTCAGTTCGCTGGACACGCTCGAGATCACCCGCACCCTGCCCCGACCCGGTGGGGTGCCACAGAGCCTCGCCGTCAGCACAGACGGGCGGACCCTGCTCGCGACCACGTCCGATCAACGGATCTGGCTGTACGACCTCGCCGCCGGCATCAGGCTCGGCGGGCCGCTCACCTCGGACCTGCCGGGCAGGATTCCGGCACACCTCAGCCCGGACGGCCGGTCGCTGTTGGTGAACACCAAAGCCGGGGTGGTCGAGTGGGACCTCGACCCGGCCCACCACGCCATGGCGGCGTGTCGGTTGGCCGGCAGGGAGCTCACCGCAGCCGAGTGGACGACCTACCTCGACGGACTCGGACCCCGCCGCGACACGTGCGGCTGATCTCGCGAGTATGGGTCGGATACCGCTTCAGGACCGGTTCGGGACCCCGCTTCGCTGAGATCGGTGCTACGCGGTGCAGGGTCATCGTCCTGCCGCGTGGGGGTCCTCGATGTCTACCTTCTCTCGCCTTTCGCGACCGGCCCGGGTGCTTCTGGCCTGCCTGCTGGTTCTCGGGCTGACCGGCGCCGTGCTGACCTCGGTCAACGCAAGCCTCGACGAGTCCACCGAAGCGGTCCGGCGGTGGCCAGTCAGGTTGGTGCCCTCTCGGCCGCCGGCGCCGATGCCCGTCGCCGCATCCTCCACCCCGCTGACCGGTCCCACCCACCTGTGGGTTGATCCGCCCGTCGCCGCCAACTCCTGGATCGCGTTCTCGGCGGTCGAGGCGGACGGTGAGCCGGGGTTGTACCTGCTGGCGCCGGACGGATCGGTGGTGCGGCGGATCGCCGAGGGCGACGCGGCGCAGCGGGAGCGGGCCTGGTCATGGCACGGCCGGGCGATCGTATTCTGCGGGAGCACCGGGGGGTCGCCGTCCGCCCCGGACAGTGAGTGCATGGGCACCGCCGAGACGGAGTTCAGCCGGACCAGCTACTTCCGCCGGGCCAAGTTCCTGGACACCCGTCCCGTCCCGTCACCCAACCGGCGCTCGGCGGCCGTGGTCCGCGTTCACGAGGGGCCTCCGGGAAGCGCGGCGGTGTTGGTGGTGGACCTTGCCACCGGCCGATCCTCCGTCCTGGTCGACTTCCGGGACAATGCCGGGTTGGCCATCGACTGGTCTCCGGACGGCTCGTCCATCGCCTACAGCTCGGCACCGAACTGGGGAGTGGAGAATCTCTGGATCACCAGCGTGGACGGCCATCGCCGCAGGCGGTTGACCGACCTGCCACCGGACCAGGAGGCGTCGGCCCCGACCTTCTCCCCCGACGGGGAATGGATAGTGTTCCGACTGCTCGGGGACGGGGCGCCGAAGATCATGCGGATCCGGCCGGACGGTTCCGGCCTGGCCCT
>JAEZHJ010000147.1 GCA_023436925.1 Actinomycetes bacterium | reverse complement strand
CCTCCAGGTAGTGGCCCACCGACTCCAGCAGGCCGCCTGCGACATCCACCGCCGCCAGGCAGTCCGGGTGCACCCTGGTCTCGGCGATCACCGGACGGGTCAGGACGCCGACCCGCAGCCCGCGGGGTCGCCTCCGGGTGGCGGCCAGGAAGCTCTCGGCGGGCGGCGGGGCGAGGTAGATGTCGCCGGTGCGATAGCCGGCCAGCACGTCGAGCGCCGCGGCGGTGTCGGCGACGGTGCGGCTCACCACGCCCGCGGTCGTCAACCCGGGACCGGGCACCATGAGCGGCCCGGGACTGATCCGTCCGCGGCTCGGCTTCAGCCCGACCAGGCCGCAGGCCGAGGCGGGGATCCGGATCGAGCCGCCGCCGTCGGAGGCCTGGGCGATCGGCACCACCCCGGCGGCGACGGCGGCCGCCGCACCGCCGCTCGAGCCGCCCGCACTGCGGCGCAGGTCCCACGGGGTGCGGGCGGGCGGGCGTCCGTCCGGCTCGGTGTAGCAGGGCAGCCCGAACTCGGGGGTGGCGGTCTTGCCCAGCATCACGGTGCCGGCGGCGCGCAGCCACTCCACGATCCCGTCATCGACCTCGGCCCGGTTGCCGCGCAGCGCGGCGCTGCCGGCCTCGAAGCCGATCCCGGCGACCGGGTTGAGGTCCTTGATCGGGCATGGGACTCCGGCCAGGGGCCGGTCGGTGGCCGAACCGTCCCGGACGCGCTGGTCGATCGCGCGGGCCTCGGCGAGGGCGAGCTCGGGGGCCAGGACGGTGAATGCACCCACCGCGGCGTCGAGCAATTCGGCGCGGCGCAGTGCCGCCTCGGTGACCTCGACGGCGCTGACCTGGCCGCTGCGGATCGCCTCGGCTGTCTGCAGGGCGGACAGCTCCCCGAGGTCGGTCACTCCGGCAACTTCTGCGGGTCGGTGACGCCGGAGATGGTCGGCAGGAAGTCCTCTCCCAGTTGCTTGCGGGCCAGCCGCCCGACCAGTTGCTGCTCGGTGGTGACCCGCTCGGAGCGGGACCTGCCGATGAAGGTGATCGCCCACTTCAGCAGGGTCGCGAGCCGGTTCTTGAAGCCGACCAGGTAGATCAGGTGGACGCCCAGCCAGACCAGCCAGGCCGGGAAGCCGGTGAGCTTGAGCCCGCGGATGTCGGCGACCGCGCCGAAATGGCTGATCACCGCGAGCTTGCCCTTGTCGCGGTACCGGAACGGCTCGGTGACGGGCTCACCGGCCAACTCGCCGATGATCCGGCGGCCGGCATAGCGTCCGCCCTGGATGGCGACCTGGGCGACGCCGGGGAGCTTGTCGAGGCTGATCATGTCGCCGACAACGTACACCTCGGGGTGGCCGGGGAGAGTGAGGTCCGGCAGTACCTTGACCCGACCGGCCCGGTCCAGCTCTGCGCCGCTCTGCTCGGCGAGCAGGGCACCGAGCTTGCTCGCCTGCACCCCGGCCGCCCACACCTTGCAGCTGGCCCGGATGCGTTCGGTGCGGCCGTCCTCGTAGCTGAGTTCGACTCCGTCCTGGTCGACATCGGTCACCTTCGCGCCGAGCCTGACCTCGACCCCGACCCGCTCGAGTTGCCGACGGGCGGCCTCCGACAGCGAGCGGTCGAGTTGGGGCAGGACGGCGTCCACCGCATCGATCAGCACGACGCGTGCCCGGCGGGTGTCGATCCGGCGGAAGCTGCGGACCAGGACGTCCCTGGTCAGCTCGGCGATCTGCCCGGCCATCTCGACCCCGGTCGGACCGGCCCCGACCACCACGAAGGTGAGCAGCCGTTCGCGTTCCTCGTCGGAGTCGCTGAGTTCGGCCATCTCCAGCGAGCCGAAGATCCGGGCGCGCAGTTCGAGCGCGTCATCGACCGTCTTCATGCCGGGGGCGAAGAGCGCGAACCGGTCGTTGCCGAAGTAGGACTGGCCCGCCCCGGCGGCGACGATCAGGTAGTCGTAGGACCGGGTGAGCGTCTCGCCGAGCTTCTGGGCGGTGACGGTGCGGCCGTCGAGGTCGATCTCGGTCACCTCGGCCAGCAGCACGGTCACGTTGCGCTGCCGGCGCAGGACGTCGCGGGTGGCCGGAGCGATCTCGCCGGTGGAGAGGATCCCGGTGGTCGCCTGGTACAGCAGGGGCTGGAACAGGTGCGACACCGTCCGGGAGATCAGGGTGATGTCCACCGGGGCCTTGGCCAGGCTCTTCGCCGCGAACAGGCCGCCGAAGCCCGACCCGATGATGAGCACGCGAGGTCGATCCACTGGGTACCTCCTGGGTCACCTCCACCGTACCCAGACCGACCAGCCCGAACCCGGGCTGCGGCGGTACACCGGATCTTCCTGCAGCACCCGGTGGACGCACCCGAACCCGGGCTGTCCGCAGGTGGGGGCGTCGGCTAGGCCGAGCGGGTGGTGACCCCGTCACACAGGGCGGTCAGGGCGTCCAGCGCGGGCCCGGCCGGCAGCGGGGCCAGGTGGTCGCGCGCAACCTGCGCCCGGCGGGCCACCTCGGCCCGCGCCTGCTCCAGCGCGGGGTGGACGCGCAGCAGCGCGAGCGCCTCGCTCACCTCGTCCTCGTCCTCGATCCCTCCGGCGAGCAGCTGCAGCAGCCGGGCGTCGCCCGGATCGGTGGAGCGCCGCGCCAGCAGGGTGGGCAGGGTCGGGACGCCGGCCCGCAGGTCGGTGCCGGGGGTCTTGCCCGCGGTGTCGGAGGCGATGTCGATGATGTCGTCGCTGAGCTGGAAGACGATCCCGATCTCCTCGCCGAAGGCGGCCAGCGCGCGGAGTACCTCGTCCGGCGCCCCGGCGACCATGCCGCCGAAGCGGGCCGAGGTGGCGATCAGGGATCCGGTCTTGTCCGCCACCACCGCCAGGTAGTGCTCCAGCGGGTCGTCCCCGGGCTGCGGACCCAGGGTCTCGGCCAGCTGGCCCTGCACCAGCCGGGAGAAGGTGTCGGCCTGCAGGCTGACGTACTCGACGCCGAGCTGGGAGACGATGCTGGAGGCCCGGGAGAAGAGCAGGTCGCCGACCAGGATCGCGACATTGTTGTCCCAGCGCCGGTTCGCCGAGGCCGCGCCGCGGCGCAGCTCCGCCTCGTCCATGACGTCGTCGTGGTACAGGCTGGCGACGTGGGTCAGCTCGACCACCAGGGCCGCCTTGACGATGTCCTCGTCCGGGGCGGACTCCGAGCCGAGCATGGCGGCCAGGATGACCAGCAGCGGGCGGAATCGCTTTCCGCCGGCGCTGATGATGTGCCGGGCGGCCTGGGTGACGAACGCGGTGTCGGCCTCCGCCGCTTCGAGCAGCCGCTGCTCGACCTGCTCCAGCAGGGCGGTCACCCGCTCGCTGAAGGCAGGATCGAACTCGGCGCTCGCGGCGCTGACGGCACGGTCGACAAACATCCCCGAAAGCCTAGCGAAGGAACACTTCGGCCTGCGCGAGCAGGTCGAGCAGCTGGCCGGGGAACAGGCCCAGGTACGCGGTGGCGACCGCGCCCACGGCGATCGGGGCCCAGGTCAGGACGCTGGCGCGTCCCACCCGCACCTGGCGGGTCGGGTCGCCGAAGAACATCACGACGATCACCCGGATGTAGAAGTAGGCCGCCACCAGGCTGAACAGCACTGCCGCCAGCACCAGCCACCAGTAACCGCCCCGCCAGGCCGCCGAGAACACCGCCCACTTGCCGATGAAGCCACCGGTCAGCGGGATGCCGGCGAAGCTGAGCATCAAGAAGGCGAAGATCCCGGCCAGCAGCGGGTGGGTGCGGCCCAGGCCGGACCACCCGTCGAGGGTGTTGACCTCGCCCGCCTGGTCGCGCACCAAGGTGACGATCGCGAACGCCCCCACCACGGCGAAGCCGTAGGCGATCAGGTAGAACAGGATCGAACCGATGCTGTTCAGCTGCCCGCCCGGAACGTCCGCCAGGGCGCCGACGACCGCGGTCAGCAGGAAGCCCGCGTGGGCGATCGAGGAGTAGGCCAGCATCCGCTTGATGTCGGTCTGGGTCAGCGCGAGGATCGCACCGACCGCCATGGTGAGCAGGGCCAGCACCGCCAGCAGCGGCTGCCAGGTCCAACGCTCCGCGCCCAGGGCGACGTAGAAGACCCGGACGCCACCGACCACCGCGGCCAGCTTGGTGCAGATCGCCATGAAGCCGGTGACCGGGGTCGGCGCCCCGACGTACACGTCGGGGATCCAGGCGTGGAACGGCACCACGCCGATCTTGAACAGCACGCCCACGGCGAGCATCGCCATGCCGGTGTACACCAGCCCGCGCCCGAACACCGGGGACGCGATCGCGGTATCGATGGCGGCGAAGTCGAAGGAACCGGCGTAGCCGTACAGCAGCGCCATGCCGAACAGGAAGAAGGCCGACGAGAAGGCACCGAGCAGGAAGTACTTCATGCCCGCCTCCTGGCTCAGCAGCCGGCGGCGGCGAGCCATCGCGCTGAGCAGGTAGAGCGGCAGGCTCATCACCTCAAGGGCGATGAACATGGTGATCAGGTCGTTGGCCGAGGCGAAGACCATCATCCCGCCGAGGGAGAACAGCGCCAGCGGGAAGACCTCGGAGTGCTCGAGCCGGGCCGCGCTCGCGTCCGCCTCCAGCTGGCTGCCGGGCACCGACGAGGCGGACGCCGCAAAGGCGGTCGCGCCGTTGTCCAGCGACCGCTCGGCGAAGATCAGCACGCTGAGCAGCCCGAAGACCAGCAGCGCACCCCACGCGATGTAGGTCGGTCCGTCGAGGGTGATCGACCCCATCGCCAGCAGGCCGGCATTGTCCTGGCGCCAGTTCAGGATCAACATGACGAAGGCCGCCAAGGTGGTGGCCTGGATCAGCGCCAGCTGGGCGTTGAGCCGCCACTGCCTGGGCAGGACCGCCTCCAGCAGCACGCCGAGGCACGCCCCCACCAGGACGATCAACACCGGTGAGAGCTCGAACCACTCGAAGCTCGGAGCCGCGATGTTCACTGTGCTTCCTCTCCGAACGGCACGACAGGATCAGAGATCCCGGCCTGGGTCAGGGTGGCCACGCTGGTCGGCTCGATGATGTCGAGCGCCAGTCGGGGCACGAAGCCGAGCAGCAGGATGATCGCGATCAGCGGCGCGACCACCCACCGTTCCCGGCCGGTCAGGTCTGTGGTGATGTGCTCCCGGACCTGGTCGGTGACCGGGCCGGTCATGGTGCGCTGGTACATCAGCAGGACGTAGACCGCGGCCAGGACGGTGCCCAGCACGGCCACAGCCGCCACCCACGGCTCCCGGGACCAGGTCCCGGCCAGCACCATGAACTCGCTCACGAAGGTCGACATGCCGGGCAGGCCGAGCGCGGACAGGCCCGCCAGCAGCACGCTGCCGGCCAGCACCGGGGCCACCTTCTCGACGCCCCCGAAGGACTCCACCATCGCCGAGCCGCGCCGGCTGATCAGGAAGCCGAGCACCAGGAACAGCGCCGCGGTGGAGAACCCGTGGTTGAGCATGTAGAAGATCGTGCCGCTGGTGCCCGAGGTGGTGAACGTGTAGATGCCCAGCACCATGAAGCCGAAGTGGCTGACCGAGGTGTAGGCCACCAGCCGCAGCAGGTTCTTCGAGCCGATCGCGGCGATGGCGCCGTACAGGATCGAGACCAGCGCCAGGACGATCATCACCGGGCCGGCCGCACGGCTGGCGTCGGGGAAGATCGTGAGGCAGAACTTGATCATCCCGAAGGTGCCGATCTTGTCCAGCACGCCGACCAGCAGCACCGAGGTCCCCGGCGTGCTCTCCTCGGCCGCGGTGGGCAGCCAGGTGTGCACCGGGACCATCGGGGCCTTGATCACGAAGGCGATCAGGAAGCCCACCATCAGCAGCATCTCGACGCCGGGGGTGAAGCCGAGTTGCACCAGGTCGGACAGCAGGAAGCTCGGCGCGCCGAGCTGCTGGGTGGACTCCGCGTACAGACCGACCACGCTGAACAGCATGATCAGGCCGCCGGCGAGGCTGAACAGCAGGAACTTCACTGCGGCGTAGCTGCGGCGCGGTCCTCCGAAGCCGCCGATCAGGAAGTACATCGGGATCAGCGTGGCCTCGAAGAAGAGGTAGAACAGCAGCACGTCGTCGGCCAGGAAGACGAAGACCGACAGCGCCTCGAGCAGCAGCACCAGGGCGAAGAAGACCTGGGCGTTCCACCGGGTCTCGCTACGGGCGTCGAACAGCTTCCACTCCGCCAGCAGCACCAGCGGGGTGAGGACGACGGTGAGCAGCACCATCAGCAGCGACATGCCGTCCAGGCCGAGCGCCCAGGAGGCCCCGAAGGTGGGGATCCACGGCACCAGCTCGGCGAGGTCGGCCCCCGAGGTGTACAGCGCGGCGACACCGAAGCCGAGGCCGGCGGTGATCAGCGCGAAGGTCATGCCGAGGCCCTTCGCCAGGCCCTTCACCGGCAGGCACAGCACGAGCGCGCCGACCAGCGGAACCAGACCCAGGAGGGTCAGCCAGGGAATTGTCATCTCCACGTCCTCCCTCAGGCCAACTGGCTCAGGATCATCACGACACCGACCAGCAGCACACCGATCGCCAGACCGAGCGCGTAGCGGCGGACCTGTCCGGTCTGCAGCTTGCGGCCCTCGACAGACAGCCCGGCGAAGATCCCGGCCAGTCCGTCGGCACTGGCGTCGATCACCCGTTGATCGGTGATCACCGCCGTGTCGGCCAGCCGCATGGTGGGCCACACCACCAGGGTGTTGTTGACCGCGTCACCGAACAGGTCGTTGCGTCCGGCGATGGTGACCGGGTTCGAGGTGGCCGGCGCGGTCGCCGGGATCGGCTTGCGTCCGAACACGAACCAGGACAGCGCGACACCGGCGGCGACCACGGCCATCGTGGCCCAGCCGACCGGGGTCGGGATCAGCGACAGCTCGTGCGCGTGGGCCCCGGTGGCCGGCTCGAGCCAGCCCTGGATCCAGAAGTTCATCACCGCACCGGCGACCACCGAGAACACCGCCAGGATGATCAGCGGCACCGTCATCACCTTCGGCGACTCGTGCGGGTGGACGCCCTCCTGCCAGCGCTCCTCGCCGAAGAAGGTCATCAGCATCAGCCGCGTCATGTAGAAGGCGGTGAGCCCCGCGCCGATCAGCGCGCAGGCGCCGACCAGGGCCGAACGCCCGAAAGCGGCCTCGATGATGTGGTCCTTGGAGAAGTAGCCGGACAGGAACGGGAACCCGATGATCGCCAGGTAGCCCATCGCGAAGGTCCAGAAGGTCACCTTGATGACCTTCGAGAGCCCGCCGTAGTGGCGCATGTTCACGTCGTCGTTCATGGCGTGCATCACCGAGCCGGCGCCGAGGAACATGTTTGCCTTGAAGAAGCCGTGGGTGAGCAGGTGGAAGATCGCGAAGGCGTAGCCCGCCGGGCCGATGCCGGCGGCCAGGATCATGTAGCCGATCTGGCTCATGGTGGAGCCGGCCAGCACCTTCTTGATGTCGTCCTTGCTCGTGCCGATCCAGGCGCCGGCCAGCAGGGTGACCGTGCCGACGATGACCACCGCGGTGCTGGCGGTCGCCGACAGCTCGAAGATGGCGTGCGAGCGGACGACCAGGTAGACGCCGGCGGTGACCATGGTGGCGGCGTGGATCAGGGCCGACACCGGGGTGGGGCCCTCCATCGCGTCCAGCAACCAGGCCTGCAGCGGCACCTGGGCCGACTTGCCGCAGGCACCCAGCAGCAGCAGGAGGCCGATCACGGTCGCCCAGAACCCGTCGGCCTGGCCGATCCCCTGGTTCACCGCGGTGAAGGCGGACGAGCCGAACAGGGCGAGCATCGCCATCACGGCCAGGGTCATGCCCAGGTCGCCGACCCGGTTCATCACGAAGGCCTTCTTGGCCGCGGCGGCTGCGGTGGGCTTGTGCTGCCAGAAGCCGATCAGCAGGTAGGACGCCAGGCCGACGCCCTCCCAGCCGACGAAGAGCACCAGGTAGCTGTCGGCCAGCACCAGCAGCAGCATCGCCGCGATGAACAGGTTCAGGTAGGCGAAGAAGCGGCGCTTGCGCTCGTCATGGGCCATGTAGCCCAGCGAGTAGACGTGGATCAGCCCGCCGACCCCGGTGATCAGCAGCGCGAACAGGATCGACAACGGGTCGACCAGCAGCCCGGCGTCGACGCTCCACGTTCCGGTCCCGATCCACTCGTAGAGCGGGACCGACACAGCCCGGGCGTCGACCGGCGAGGTGAACATCACCACGAACAGCACCAGCGCGAGCGCGAACGAGGCGAAGACCGCCCCGACTGCGATCGCCGGGCCCACCTTGGCCAGCGCCCGCCCGCCGAGCAGCAGCACAGCCGCCGCCACCGCCGGGATGGCGATCATCAGCCATGCCCAACTGAACAGACCGCTCGCCGCTACCGGGGCGATCGTCTCCAGCACAATCACGTCGTTCCCCTCAGAGTTTCAGCAGGCTCGCGGCGTCGACCGAGGTCGATCGCCGGGTGCGGAAGATGATCATGATGATGGACAGCCCGACCACGACCTCGGCCGCGGCGACCACCATCACGAAGAAGGTCGCCACCTGCCCGTCGAGGCCGCCGCGCGCCTGCGCGAAGGCGACCATGGCCAGGTTGGCGGCGTTCAGCATCAGCTCCACCGACATGAACGCGACCAGTGCGTTGCGCCGCACCATCACGCCCACGGCGCCGAGCGAGAACACGATCGCCGCCAGGATGAGCAGGTTCTCTGTCGTCACTGTTCCTCCTCGTCAGCAACCCGCTCGATGGCGCGGAAGGTCTCGGCGGTGAGCTCGGACAACTGCGGCGAGTCGACGATCACACCGCGTCCGGCCAGCGTCGGGGAGACCGACTCCGGCGAGACCGAGCCGTCCGGCAGCAGGGCCGGGGTGGCGATCGAGTTGTGCCGGGCCAGGACGCCGGAGTTCGGCAGCGCACCGGGGTGCTCGCCCCGCTCCGCGTAGGCCCGCATCCGTTCGGCGGCCAGTTCGGCCTGGGTCTTCCTGGCGTGCACCTGGCGGCGGTGCGCCAGCACCATCGCGCCGACCGCCGCGGTGATCAGCAGCGCCGAGGTCAGCTCGAAGGCCAGCAGGTAGCGTCCAAAGATCAGCGCCGCCACACCCTGGACGTTGCCGCCGTAGGCCTCATTGGCCTGCGCGAGCCCGGCCGGCGCCGCGGTCACCGCGCCGCCGATGCCGAGCACGATCAGCGCGAGCAGGCCCACCCCGGTGAGGCCGGCCAGCACCCGCTGGCCGCGCAAGGTCTCGACGACCGAGTCCGGCGTGTCAACGCCGACCAGCATCAGCACGAACAGGAAGAGCATCATGATCGCGCCGGTGTAGACGATGATCTGCACCGCGCCGAGGAAGGGGGCGTCCATCGCGAAGTACAGCGCCGCCAGGTTGAGCATCGCGAAGGCCATGCTGAGCGCGGCGTAGACCGCCTTGCGGAAGAAGATCAGGCCGAGCCCGCCGGCCACCATCAGCGGCCCGCAGATCCAGAACGCGACGTCCGCGCCGGTCATCGGGCACCTCCCGTGGTGTCACGGACGGGGGTGCGGTTGTCGGGTTCGCCGGTGGCGGGCAGCCCGAGGAAGTACTCCTTCTCGGTGTCGCCCAGCCGGCGCGGGTGCGGCGGCTCCTCCATGCCCGGCAGCAGCGGGGCCAGCAAGCGGTCCTTGGTGTAGATCATCTTCTCGCGGGTGGTGTCGGCCAGCTTGAAGTCGTTGGTCATGGTGAGCGCCCGGGTGGGACACGCCTCGATGCACAGCCCGCACAGGATGCAGCGCAGGTAGTTGATCTGGTAGACGCGGCCGTACCGCTCGCCCGGGGAGTACCGCTCCGAGTCGGTGTTGTCCGCGCCCTCGACGTAGATGGCGTCCGCCGGGCAGGCCCAGGCGCACAGCTCACAGCCGACGCACTTCTCCAGCCCGTCCGGCCAGCGGTTGAGCTGGTGCCGTCCGTGGAACCGGGGTGCGGTGACCTTCTCCTTGCCCTTCTCCGGGTAGCCCTGGGTGAAGGTCTTGCGGAACATGGTGCGGAAGGTCACCCCGAATCCGGCCCAGGGATCGAAGATGCCCATCAGTGCTCCTTCTCGATCTCGTCGTCAGCTGTGGCTTCGGCGGTGGCCGAGACCACGCCGGCCAGTTCCGGAAGCACCTGCCCCGGCATCGGCGGCACCGGGTAGCCGCCGGCGAAGGCGTCGAACGGCTCGTCGGCCACCGGCTCCGGCTCGGGTTCCTTGTCGCCGATGAACATCAGCCCGATCGTCACCACCAGCAGGACGCCGGCGATACCGAGCGCGGTGTACCACAGCCACTGCGCCATGCCCTCCTGCTGCACCTTGCGAATCACCGAGATCAGCACGATCCAGCCCAGCGAGATCGGGATCAGCGCCTTCCAGCCCAGCGACATGAACTGGTCGTACCGGAAACGCGGCAAGGTGCCACGCAGCCAGACGAAGAAGGAGATGAACAGCTGGACCTTGATCATGAACCACAGCGGCCCGAACCACGGGTTGTTCAGGAACTCGATGTTGTTGAGCGGCCACGGGGTCAGGTAACCGCCCACGAACAAGGTGGTGGCGACCGCGGAGACGGTGGCCATGTTGATGTACTCGGCCAGGAAGTAGATCGCGTAGCGGAAGCCGGAGTACTCGGTGATGTAGCCCGACACCAGCTCCGACTCGGCCTCGGGGAGGTCGAACGGCGCCCGGTTGGTCTCGCCGACCATCGAGATGACGTAGATGATGAAGCTCGGGATCAGCGTGATGAACAGCCAGTTCGGCATCCCCCAGGCGTCGAACCCGAAGGGCATCAGCGGTACCCGCTGCGCCTCCACGATCTGCGAGGTCTGCATCGTCCCGGCGTAGAGGAAGACCGCCACCAGGGACAGGCCCATCGCGATCTCGTAGCTGATCATCTGCGCGGTCGAGCGCAGCGCGCCGAGCAGCGAGTACGGCGAGTTGGACGACCAGCCGGCCAGCACGAAGCCGTAGACGCCGACCGCGGTCACCGCGAGCAGGACCAGGACGCCGACGTTGGGGTCGGCCACCTGCAGCCGGGTCGTGACGCCGAAGATCTCGACCTCGCCGCCGAACGGGATCACCGCCCAGGCGGTGAAGGCAGCGGTGCCGGCGATCAGCGGGGCCACGGTGAACAGCACCCGGTCGACCATGTTCGGCATGAAGTCTTCCTTGATCAGGAGCTTCATGCCGTCGGCCAGCGCCTGGCCGAGGCCGAACGGGCCGTTCATGATCGGGCCCAGCCGGTGCTGCATCTTGGCGACCAGCCGGCGTTCGTACCAGACGTTGAAGATCGTCCAGACCAGCAGGACCACGAACAGCGCGAGGACCTTGATCACCACGAGCCACCAGGGATCGTTCATCATGCGACACCTCCCGGGCTCAGCTGCACCGGGTCACCGGCCAGCACTCCGTACTCGCCCAGGCAGGCAGCCGGGCTGTTGGTCGGCACCCACACGGTGCCGTCGACCATGCCGGGCTCGACGGCCAGCGGCAGGCTGAAGGAACCGGTGCCGGTCGTGACCGTGACCAGCTCGCCGTCGACGAGTCCCTCGGCCTGGGCGGTCGCCGGGCTGACCCGTGCGATCGCCGGCTTCGCGGTCGCCGCGAGCGCCGGTTCGTTGTCCATCCCGCGGCCGCCGTCCAGCAGTTCCCGCCAGGTGGCCAGCCGGTAGCCGCCGTTGGACGACGCGACGACCGGCGGGGCGGACGGGGTCGCCGAACGCGGGCCGTCCCACAGCCCGAGCTCGCCGAGCTCGATGGCGGCCTGGTCGACGGTGCGCACCCCGAGCGGGCTGCCCAGCGCGTCGGCCAGGGCAGCCAGCACCCGCAGGTCGGTCATCGGGGCGTTCACCCGCTTGACCACGGTGTTCACGGTGCCCGGACGGTGCTCCCAGTTCAGGAAGGTGCCGGCGTGCTCCTCGACCAGGGCGATCGGGAAGACCACGTCGGCCCGTTCGGTGACCTCCGACAGCCGGGACTCGAGGCTGACCACGAAGTCGGCCGACTCGAGCGCGTTGCGGACCTGACCGGCCCAGGCGAAGTCACGCGGCTCGACGCCCGCAACCACCAGGGCCCGCACCGTGCCCTCCTCGACGGCGGCGAGGATGCCCGCCGCGTCCAGGCCGGGCTCGGACGGCAGGGAGTCGACCCCCCAGGCGGCGGCGACGTCGACCCGGGCGGCCGTGTCGGCGACCGGACGGCCACCGGGCAGCAGGGTCGGCAGGCAGCCGGCCTCGACCGCACCGCGGTCACCCGCCCGGCGCGGCACCCAGGCGAACCGGGCACCGGTCGCGGCCGTGCGGGCCGCCACTGCGGCAAGGGTGCCGGGCGACAGCGCCGCCCGCTCCCCCACCAGCACGATGGTGTCGGGGTCGAGGCTGACGCCGGCCAGCGCGGTGGCCTCCTGCCCGGGCTCGGTGGCCACCACGGTGGCGTCCAGCTTGACGCTGCCGTTGGTGGCGAACGGGGCCAGGGTGACAACCTTCAGCTTGTTCTTGCGGACCGCCTTGCGCAGCCGCAGGAAGATCGCTGCCGACTCCTCCTCGGGCTCCAGGCAGACCAGCACCACCTGACCGGCCGTCTCCAGGTCGGCGTAGGTGACGCCGTCACCGAACGCCCGTCCGGCAACCTCGGTGGTGAGGAAGTCGGTCTCCTCGGCCGAGGCCGGGCGGGAACGGAAGTCGATGTTGTTGGTGCCGAGCACGGTGCGGGCGAACTTGGCGTAGCCGTAGGCGTTCTCCACGGTCAGCCGGCCACCGGTGAGCACCGCGGCGCTGGAGCCGGCGGCCTTCAGCCCGGCCACCGCGGCATCGATCGCCTCGGCCCAGCTGGCCACCTTCAGCACGCCGTCGCGGCGGACCAGCGGGTTGGTGAGCCGGTCGTCGCCGCGTCCGTAGACGAAGGCGAACCGGCCCTTGTCGCAGTTCCACTCCTCGTTGACCTCGGGGTTCTCCCCCGCCAGGCGGCGCTTGACCTGGAAGTGCCGCTGGTCGACGCGCAGCGAGCAGCCGGCGGCGCAGTGCTCACAGGTCGACTCGGTCGAGACCAGGTCGAACGGACGGGCCTCGAAGCGGTAGGAGACGCTGGTCAGGGCGCCGACCGGGCAGATCTGGATGACATTGCCCGAGAAGTAGGAGTTGTAGGGGTGCTCGGCGTACTTGCCGACCTGCTGCAGCGCGCCGCGCTCCACCAGGGAGATGAACGGGTCGCCGGAGATCTGCTCGGAGAACCGGGTGCAGCGGGCGCACAGCACGCAGCGTTCCCGGTCCAGCAGGATCTGCGCCGAGATCGGCACCGGCTTGGGGAAGGTGCGCTTGGCACCTTCGTAGCGGGACTCGCCGTAGCCGTTCTTCAGCGCCTGGTTCTGCAGCGGGCACTCGCCGCCCTTGTCGCAGATCGGGCAGTCCAGCGGGTGGTTGATCAGCAGGAACTCCAGCATCCCGGCCTGGGCCTTCTCGGCGACCGGGCTGGTGACCTGGGTGCTGATCTTCATCCCCGGGGCGACCTCGAGGGTGCAGGACGCCGCCGGCTTGGGCATGCCGCGCCCGTTGCCCATGTCGGGCACCTCGACCAGACACTGCCGACAGGCGCCGACCGGGTCCAGCAGCGGATGGTCGCAGAACCGCGGGATCGCGATGCCGATCATCTCCGCCGCGCGGATCGCAAGCGTCCCCTTCGGCACCTGGACCTCAATGCCGTCGATCGTCACCGAGACGGTGTCGACCTGCGCGACAGCCTCGCCCGGCTTGCTCACGACGCTCATACGTGGCTCCCTTCAGGCACCTCGAAGAGGGCGCTCCGGCCGTACGGGAACAGCTCCCAGGCCGGGGTGTGATAGCCCGCCTCGAACTCCGGACGGAAGTGCTTGACCGCCGAGGTGACGCAGGCGACCGCACCGTCGGCCAGGGCGCAGAACGACCGGCCGCCGATGTTGTCACAGATGTCGAGCAGCTTCTCGACGTCACCTTCGACGGCGACGCCGTCCTCGAACTTCTTCAGCAACTGGACCAGCCACCACGTGCCCTCACGGCACGGGGTGCACTTGCCACAGGACTCGTGCTTGTAGAACTCGACCCAGCGCAGCGTGGTGCGCACCACCGAGACCGTCTCGTCGAAGATCTGCAGTGCCTTGGTGCCGAGCATCGAGCCGACCCCGGCCATCCCCTCGTAGTCGAGCGGGACGTCGAGGTGCTCGCCGGTCAGGATCGGGGTGGACGAGCCGCCCGGGGTCCAGAACTTGAGCTGGTGCCCGGACCGGACGCCGCCGGCCAGGTCGAGCAACTCCCGCAGCGTGATGCCCAGCGGGGCCTCGAACTGGCCCGGGTTGGTGACGTGGCCCGACAGCGAGTAGATCGTCATGCCCTTGGACTTCTCGGTGCCCATCGAGGCGAACCAGCCGGCGCCATTGGCCACGATGGCCGGCACCGAGGAGATCGACTCGACGTTGTTGATCACCGTCGGCGAGGCGTACAGGCCCGCCACCGCGGGGAACGGCGGACGCAGCCGCGGCTGGCCGCGGCGGCCCTCCAGGGAGTCCAGCAGCGCCGTCTCCTCGCCGCAGATGTAGGCACCGGCTCCGGCGTGGACGATGATGTCCAGGTCGAAGCCCGACCCGTGGATGTTCTTGCCCAGGTGGCCGGCGGCGTAGGCCTGCTCGACGGCGTTGCGCAGCCGCCGGACGACGTGCAGCACCTCGCCGCGGATATAGACGAAGGCGGTGTGGCAGCCGATCGCGTAGGAGGCCAGGATCATGCCCTCCACCAGGGTGTGCGGCGAGGCCAGCAGCAGCGGGATGTCCTTGCAGGTCCCGGGCTCGGACTCGTCGGCGTTCACCACCAGGTAGCGCGGGTTCGGGTTGTCCTTGGGCACGAAGCTCCACTTCATGCCGGTCGGGAAGCCGGCACCGCCGCGGCCGCGCAGGCCGGCGTCCTTGACCAGCTCGGTGAGCTGGTCAGGGGTCATCGCGAACGCCTTGTCCAGCGTGCCGTAGCCGCCGGACGCGGTGTAGCTGTCGATGTCCCAGGACTTGTCCGTGCCCCAGTTGGCGGTGAGCACGGGCGTGAGCAGGGCGGTCACAGCGCAGTCTCCTCGGGGTCGGGGGCCTTCCAGCCCTTGGCTTCGGCCAGCCGCTTGCCAAGCAACGACGCCTCGCCGGCGCTCGGGCCCTCGTCGACTCGACCGTCGTTGAACCCGGCGAGCACTCGCTCCGCCTCCCGCCAGGAGGTGAGCGTCGCGCCGCGGGTCGAGGTCACCGGACGCCCGGCGGCCAGGTCGTCCAGCAGCTGCTCGGCCTTCTCGGGGGTCATGTTGTCCATGAACTCCCAGTTGACCATCATCACGGGGGCGAAGTCGCAGGCGGCGTTGCACTCGATCCGCTCCAGCGAGAAGGTCCCGTCCTCGGTGGTCTCGTCCGGGCCGATGCCGAGCCGGTCGGAGACCCGCTCCAGCAGGGCGTCGCCGCCCATCACCGCGCACAGCGCCGTGGTGCAGACCCCGACGTGGTGCTTTCCGGCCGGACGGCGGCGGTACATCGTGTAGAAGGTCGCCACCCCCGAGACCTGCGCGGTGGTGATGTCGAGGATCTCGGCGCAGGCCCGCACCCCGGCCGGGGACACCCGCCCGTCGACGCTCTGCACCAGGTGCAGCATCGGCAGCAGCGCCGAACGTGGCTGCGGGTAGCGCGAGGCCAGCTCGCGCAACTCGGCCAGCGTGGTCTCGTCGATGTTGGTGGCGGTGTCGGACATGTCGATCTCCCCCGACTCGGGGAAGTAGGACTTGAACTCGTGCCCGCTCATCGGTCAACCCCTCCCATCACCGGATCCAGAGACCCCACGGCCACGACGATGTCGGCGAGCATGCCGCCCTCGCACTGGATCGGAACCGACTGCAGGTGGTTGAACCCTGGGTCTCGCATGTGGACCCGGTAGGGACGGGTGCCGCCGTCGGAGACGACGTGGCAGCCCAGCTCGCCCTTGGGGCTCTCGATCGGCACGTAGGCCTGACCCGCCGGCACCCGGAAGCCCTCGGTGACCAGCTTGAAGTGGTGGATCAGGGCCTCCATCGACTCACCCATGATGTGCTTGATGTGCTCGTGGGAGTTGCCCTGGCCGTCCGGACCGGTGGCCAACTGGCTCGGCCAGGCGATCTTCGGGTCGTCGACCATGACCGGCTCGCCGGTGGAGGCGTCCAGCCGCTCGACGCACTGCTTGACGATCCGCAGGCTCTCCCACATCTCGGCCAGCCGGACGCGGAACCGTCCGTAGGCATCAGCGGTGTCCCAGGTGGGGACGTCGAACTCGTAGGTCTCGTAGCCGCAGTACGGCTGCGCCTTGCGCAGGTCGAAGGGGTAACCGGCCGAGCGCAGGATCGGCCCGGTGACACCCAGCGCCATGCAGGCGGTGAGGTCCTGGTAGCCGATGCCGACCATCCGGCCCTTGAAGATCGGGTTCTCGTTGCAGAACGCGGCGTACTCCGGCAGGTGCTTCTCCAGCCAGGTGATCAGGTCGCGCAGCTGGGCGATCCCGGTCTCCGGCAGGTCGTTGGCGACCCCGCCCGGACGGATGTAGGCGTGGTTCATCCGCAGCCCGGTGACGGCCTCGAAGAAGTCGAGCACCATCTCGCGCTCGCGGAAGCCGATCGTCATCACGGTCAGCGCGCCGATCTCCATCCCGCCGGTGCCGACGGCGACCAGGTGGGAGGTGATCCGGTTGAGTTCCATCATCAGCACGCGCAGGTCCTGGGCGCGCTGCGGGATCTTGTCCTCGATGCCGAGCAGCCGCTCGACGCTGAGGCAGTAGGCGACCTCGTTGAAGATGGGAGCCACGTAGTCCATGCGGGTCACGAAGGTGACCCCCTGGGTCCAGTTGCGGTACTCCATGTTCTTCTCGATGCCGGTGTGCAGGAAGCCGATGCCGGGCCGGATGCTCTTGACCGTCTCGCCGTCGCACTCCACCATCAGGCGCAGCACGCCGTGGGTGGAGGGGTGCTGCGGGCCCATGTTGATGACGAGGGTCTCGTCACCGCGCTCGGCCTGCTCGCGGGCGATGTCGGCGAAGTCACCGCCCCCCATCGCGGTGTAGACGGTGCCCTCGGTCTCGTCGCCGGGGCTGGCGTAGAAGTCGGTGTTCTGGGCGGTCATCAGTAGCTCCTGCGCTGGTCGACCGGCGGCACCGTGGTGCCCTTGTACTCGATCGGGATCCCGCCGAGCGGGTAGTCCTTGCGCTGCGGGTGGCCCGCCCAGTCGTCCGGCATCAGGATCCGGGTCAGGTGCGGGTGCCCGTCGAACTGGATCCCGAACATGTCCCAGGCCTCCCGCTCGTGCCAGTCGGCGGCCGGGTAGGTGGCCACGATGCTGGGGACGTGCGGATCGGTCTCGGGGCAGGTGGTCTCCACCCGCAACCGGCGGTTGTGGGTGAACGAGGCCAGGTGGTAGACGACGTGCAGCTCGGCGTCCAGGTCGTCGGGGTAGTGGACGCCGGACACGCTGGCGCACATCTCGAAGCGGAGCTGGGCGTCATCGCGCAGGTTCGCCATGATCTCGGGGATCTTCTCCCGGGGCACGAAGAAGGTGATCTCGCCGCGGTCGACCACGACCTTGATGAACGGGTCCTCGACCAGGCTCGCCAGCCGGGCTGCCACACCGTCGTACCAGCCACCCAGCGGGGCGGCCGTGGCCTCCGGACGGTAGACCGGCCGCACCACACCGCCGTAGCCGGAGGTGTCGCCGGTGCCGTCGGTGGTCCACATCCCCCGCTTGGTGGGGATGGGGGTCGCCGGCTCGGGGGTGCCGCCCGCCTGGGCGTCCTCGCGCTCCACGCCCGCCTTGGGCGCGGCCTCGGGGTCGCGAACCGGGTCGCTGAGGGTCTTCTCCTCCCCTGGCAGCTTCTCGCTCATCGCAGCAGACCCTTCATCTCATGCGTCGCAGGGGCCTCCAGGGCCGCACGCTCGGCGGCTTCGAGGACCTCGATCTCGTGGCCGGCCATCGGGCGCTTGGCGACGATGTCCTTCTTCAGCTTGAACATGGCGTCGATCAGCATGTCCGGCCGCGGCGGGCAGCCGGGCACGTAGATGTCGACCGGCACCAGGTGGTCGCCGCCCTGCACGATGGCGTAGTTGTTGAACATGCCGCCCGAGGAGGCACACACGCCCATCGCCATCACGTACTTGGGGTTGGGCATCTGGTCGTAGACCTGCCGCAGCACCGGCGCCATCTTCTGGCTCACCCGACCGGAGATGATCATCAGGTCGGCCTGCCTGGGGGAGGCCCGGAAGACCTCCTGGCCCCACCGTCCGGCGTCGAACCGGGGAGCGCCGTAGGTCATCATCTCGATCGCACAGCACGCCAGTCCGAAGGTCGCCGGCCAGAACGACGCCTGCCGCATCCAGCCGAACACCCCTTCGAGGGTGGTCAGCACCACACCCTGGGGGATCTTGTCCTCAATACCACCGGCCATCGTCGCCCTCCTCAGTCCCACTCCAGGCCGCCGCGGCGCCACACGTACAGGTACGCGACGAAGACCGTCGCCATGAACAACAGCATTTCGATCAGGGCGAACCAGCCGAGCTGGCCGAACGCCACCGCCCACGGGTAGAGGAAGACGGTCTCGATGTCGAAGATGATGAACAGCATCGCGATGATGTAGTACTTCACCGGGAACCGGCCGCCGCCCTCGGAGACCGGCGTCGGGTCGATCCCGCACTCGTACGACTCGTACTTGGCGCGGTTGTACCGCCGCGGGCCGAGGAACGAGCTCAGCAGGATGGCAATGGCCAGGAAACCCGAGGCCAGGACCATGATGCCGAGGATCGGGATATAGGGACTCATCGACGGGTCCAACCTTCCTGGGTGCAGTGTGTCGGCCGGCTCATGCTGAGGGTGCCACCTTCGCAAGCGAGGTGATGACCTTGTCCATCCAATCACCGTCGCGGGTGTCGTAGAGGTGGGCGAGAAGCTTCATGGTGAACCTCATCAGGGTGGGACGCGGCAGGCCGTACCGGGTGCACAGGTGCATGACCTGCGGGTGCTCGATCAGGGAGACGAAGACCTGGCCCAGCCGGAAGTACCCGCCCCACTCCGAACGCAACCGGGTGACGTAGCCCTGCAGCGCCCGCTCGGCGCTGGGGGTCCCGAAACCGCGGAACCGCGCGTCGGTGATCGCGTCCGCCGCCATCTCGGCGGCTTCCATCGCGTAGGCGATCCCCTCGCCGTTGAACGGGCTGACCATGCCGCCGGCGTCGCCGACCAGCAGCAGTCCCCGGCTGTAGGCGGGCTGGCGGTTGAAGCTCATAGGAAGGGCTGCCGAACCGATCGGGCCGACCTGGTTCTCCTCGGTGAAGCCCCACTCCGGCGGGGTGTTGGCCAGCCAGGCCTTCAGCATCGCGCGGTAGTTGCCCTTGTTGGAGGTGGCGGTGGAACTGACGGTGCCCAGGCCGACGTTGCAGGTGCCGTCGCCCATCCCGAAGACCCAGCCGTAGCCGGGCAGCAGGTTCGACTCCCCCGGCTTGCCGTCCCACAGTTCCAGCCAGGACTCCATGTAGTCGTCGTTGGTGCGCGGGCTGGTGAAGTAGGTGCGGACCGCGACCCCCATCGGGCGGTCCTTGCGCTTGGCCAGCCCCATCGACAGCGCCAGCCGCGAGGAGTTGCCGTCCGCGGCGATCACGACGGGAGCGGAGAAGGTGCGTCCGTCCTTGGTGGTGACGCCGGTGATCCGGTCGGTGCGCGGGTCGACCACGGCACCGGTGACGGTGGTGTCCTCCAGCAGGGTCGCCCCGCCGGCGACGGCGTGGTCGGCCAGGATCTTGTCGAAGTCGGCGCGGCCGCGGACCAGGCCGTAGGGCGGGAACTCGGCCAGTTCCGGCCAGGGCAGTTCGAACGGCTCCTTGCGTCCGCCGTAGACCCGCAGGCCGCGGTTGCGCAGCCAGACGGTCTCGTCGCTGGTGTCGATGCCGAGCTTGATCAGCTGCTTGACCGCGCGGGGGGTGAGGCCGTCGCCGCAGACCTTCTCGCGGGGGAACCGGCTCTTCTCCAGCAGGGTCACACTGAGGCCGCGTTCGGCGAGGTACCGGGCCGCCGTCGATCCGCCCGGCCCGGCGCCCACGACGATCACGTCGGCGTGCGACTCGGGCATGGGCTACGGCTCCTGACTACAGCTTGTGGCCCGCCTAGTCTAGGGCCTTTGGCGCACTGGTTTTGCCTTCGCGGCAAGGTCGGGCACCTTGGACGCCCTGCTCGGGGCCGCGACGGGAGCCGGTTTCGCGTGGCCGAGCGGACGGGGCTATCCTGCGTTGGTGCGTGACCTCCCGCCGCGGCCTGTCTGGCGGGCCGAGACTCTTGAGATCTCGGACCCCGGGCCGCTGGAGGCTTTCCTCCCCTCCGGCCCTGCGGTCGCCTGGCTGCGGCGTGGCGACGGGATGATCGGGATCGGCGAGGTGGCCCGCCTGGAGGGCGCGTCCGCCGGGGAAGCCGACCAGTGGTGGCGGGACTTCGTCGCCGGAATCGACCTCAGCACCCAACTGCCCGGGCTCGGCTCGACCGGTCCGGTGGTCTTCGCGTCCTTCCCGTTCGACCCGGACAACTCGGCGCAGCCGTCCCTGATGGTGGTGCCGCGGGTCGTGATCGGACGCCGCCGCGGCCGCAGTTGGGTGACCCGGCTGAGCCGCTCGGACGAACCCGCACCGGCGCTGCCGCAACCGACCGTGGACCTGATCCCCCGTCCAAGGGTGGTCGGGGTCTCGGGCCGGTCACTGGATCGTGAGGAGTGGCAGCGGATCGTCGCCGAAGCGGTGGCGCGGATCGGTCGCGACGACCTGAGCAAGGTGGTGCTCGCGCGGGCGGCCCGGGCGGAGGCCGACGAGCCGATCGACCCGCGCTGGCTGGTCGGCGCCCTGTCGGGGGCGTACCCGACCTGCTGGACGTACTGGGTCGACGGGCTGGTCGGTGCCTCGCCGGAGATGCTGGTCCGGCTGGAGGGCGGCCTGGCGATGTCGCGGGTGCTGGCCGGGACGATCCGTCGCAACGGCGGCGAGGAACTCGACCTCAAGCTGGCCCACGGCCTGGCCCGCTCGAGCAAGAACCTGGTGGAGCATGAGCTGGCGGTGGACTCGGTCGCCGCGGCCCTCGCGCCGTTCTGCTCGGGCATGAACGTGCCGGACGCCCCGTACGTCCTGGAGCTGCCCAACGTGCTGCACCTGGCCTCGGATGTGACGGCGGTCGCCCACGGCGGGGTGAGCGCGCTGCGGCTGGCCGCGGAGCTCCACCCGTCCGCCGCGGTCTGCGGGACGCCGACCGCCACCGCCCGGCGGGCCATCGCCGAACTCGAGCACCTGGATCGCGGTCGGTACTCGGGCCCGGTCGGCTGGATGGAGGCCGGCGGGGACGGCGAGTTCGCGATCGCGCTGCGCTGCGGTCACCTGGCCGAGGACCGCCGCTCGATCACCCTCTACGCCGGCTGCGGGATCGTGGCCGGATCGGACCCGGCCGAGGAATACGCCGAGACCGAGGCGAAGCTCGTCCCGATGCTGGAAGCCCTCGGGGTGGACGTCCCCCGGCACTGACGGAACGGTCCTGCGGCACACGGGGACGGTTCTCCCGCACACGGGGACGGTTCTCCCGCACACGGGGACGGTCCTTGAGCCCCGGCCCGCCCGCAGCCGTCCAGTATCGACGGCCACCGTTCATGTCGAGGGCCACCCTTCACGCCGAGGGCCACCCAATATGAGTGGCCCTCGACGGATGAGGTGGACCTCGACGGATGAGGTGGCCCTCGACGGAGGAGGCGGCGGACGAACGCCGACTACTCGAGGTCGAGCAGCCCGCGGATGTCGTCGGCGTTCAGCGGGGCGCCCAGCTCGCTGCCCCGGCCCATCACGGCGGCGAACAGGTCCCGCTTGCGGGCCTGCAGCGCCACCACCTTCTCCTCGATCGTGTTCTCGCTCACCAGCCGGTAGACCATCACCGGCTTGTCCTGGCCGATCCGGTGGGTGCGGTCGATCGCCTGGGTCTCGGCGGCCGGGTTCCACCACGGGTCGAGGATGAACACGTAGTCGGCCTCGGTGAGGGTGAGCCCGAACCCGCCCGCCTTGAGGCTGATCAGGAACACCGGGTCGCTGGACGTCCGGAAGCCGTCGATCCGGGCCTGCCGGTCGCGGGTGCGTCCGTCCAGGTAGGCGTAGCCGATCCCTTCCTCGGTCAGCCGCTTGCGGACCAGGCCGAGGAAGCCGGTGAACTGGCTGAAGACGAGCGCCCGGTGCCCCTCGGCGGCCAGTTCACTGACCAGGTCGATCAGGGTGTCGATCTTGGCCGACTGCTCCGGAGCGTCCGGCTCCACCAGCGCCGGGGAGAGGCTGAGCTGGCGCAGCACGGTCAGCGAGCGCAGGATCGCGACCCGGTTCCGGTCCAGGTCGTCCACCAGCCGCAGCACCCGCTTGCGCTCCGCGGCCAGGTGGCGGTCGTAGATCCGGCGGTGGCCCGGCCCCAGGGTGATGCCGAGCACCTGCTCCTGCTTGGGCGGCAACTCGGTCGCCACCGCCTCCTTGGTGCGCCGCAGCATCAGCGGACGGACCCGCCGGTGCAGCCGGGCGAGCGCGTCCGGGTCGCGTCCGGTCTCGATCGGCCGGCGGTAGAGCTCGGCGAAGACGTCCGGGTCGGCGAACAGCCCGGGCGCGGTCACCGACAGCAGCGACCACAGGTCCATCAGGTTGTTCTCCAACGGGGTGCCGGTCACGGCGAACTTCACCCTGGCGTTCAGCCGCCGCACGGCCTTGTAGGCGCGGGTGGCCCGGTTCTTGATGAACTGCGCCTCGTCCAGCACGACCGCCGACCACGGCAGCGCGGCATAGCCCGCGTCTTCCAGCCTCAGCAGCGTGTAGGAGGTGACGACGATGTCGGCGTCGGCGCGCAGCTCCGCCAGGGACTCGCTGCGCCGGCCGGCGGTCGCCTCGACGGTGCGGACCCGAAGGCCCGGGGCGAACCGCTTCGCCTCCCCGGCCCAGGTGGCGACCACCGAGGTGGGGGCGACGACCAGCACGGGCTCGTTCAGCTCGCCGCGGCGGGCCGCGGACAGCACCGCGCAGAGCACCTGGACGGTCTTGCCCAGGCCCATGTCGTCGGCGAGGATGCCGCCGAGTCCCGCCCGCCAGAGGAAGTCGAGCCAGCGGAAGCCCACCACCTGATAGGGCCGAAGCGTCGCCTCGAGGTCGTCCGGGACCGGAACCTCGGGGAGCTCGTCGGTGTCGAGCAGCCCGGCCACGGCCTCGCGCCAGGCCCGGGACTGCTCGCCGATCACGCCGAGGTCGGCCAGGTCCTGCCACAGCCCGGCGTGCTCGGGGCGCAGCCGCAGGCCGCCGCCCGGCTCGGCCTGCAACTGACGCGCCTCCTCGATGATCCGGCGCAGTTCGGCCAGTTCGGGCCGGTCGAGGCTGAACCAGGTACCGGAGTCGAGGATCAGGTGGGAGTCGCCGCGGGCCAGCGCGCTGAAGAGCTCGGCGAACTCGATCTCCTCACCCTCGATGCTGACCGTGACCGCCAGGTCGAACCAGTCGGTGGCCGCGCGGTCGGAGACCCCGACCCGCACCAGCGGGGCGGCGTCGGTGTGGCGGTAGTCGGGTGGGGTGCCGTCCAGCTCGACCTCGACGCCGGGCAGGCCCTGCAGGACGGGCAGCCAGTCGGTGACGAAGGTCGCCGAGTCGGCGCCGACGAGTTCGGCGGACGGCACCAGGCGAGCGCGTCCGAACTGGTCGGGAGCGATCGCCCAGGCCTGGTCGGGAAGCCGGGCCAGCAGTTCGGCCTCGGCGGCCGGGTCGCGGACCGGGGGGTCGGACGGGTTCGCGGCGGCGCCGAGGTCGAAGACCCGGTCGCCGGCCCGGTACCGGAAACCCCACTGCAGCCGGGTGGTGTGGCCGGGGTGGAACCCGACCCCCAGGGTGATCACGGGCGGTTCGACCTCGGGCAGGGCGAGCTCGGCGTCGACATCGAGGTGGAGGGCGCGGCGCAGGCCGGGCAGGTAGCCGGCGGTGAACGCGGGGACGTCGGACGCCGGGATCTCGAGGACCGGGTGGCGGACCAGCAGGACGCGGGCGGCGGCGCTCAGCGGGGTGGCGAGCGGGCCGAGCACCAGGGTCCCGTTGCCGCCGAAGGCGACCCCGTGGGCGGGTTCGCCGATCAGGGTGCCGGCGCCGACCTCCCACTCGCGGCCCTCGGCGACCAGGCTGGTGACCAACTCGATACCTGTCTCCTGGGAGGTGGCTCCCCCGGCTCCTGCGCGTCCGGACGGGCGGAGCCTGGTGACCATCTCGGCGGGGCCGTCCAGCAGCCGCACCGAGCTGACCGGCTCGACGGGCACGAAGGTGACTCCCGCGTCCCGGGCGGCGGCCAGCAACTGCCAGACGTCGGGGGTGAAGTCGGCCAGGGACAGCAGCTCGGGCCGGGTGTGGTAGCCGTACCCGGTCGGGCCGCGGTGGGCCTGGCGCAGCGCCGACAGCGCCCGGCGCTGCGGCTCGGCGAAGGTGGTGTCCCAGGGCCGGTCGATGGTGTCCCAGTCGACCCCCGTCTTCACCCAGCCCCGCCGCCCCGGCATCAGGACGCGCAGTTGCGGGTCGCCGCCGACCGGCCGGGTGAACTGCAGGCCGAGCGGACGGCCGGGGGCCCGGTCGCGGCGGGACTGTTCGGTGAGCTGTCCGAGCACGCGCTGCCACGGCGGCGGGACCGGTTCGAGTTCGGCGTTACGGAAGGCCCACAGCACCGCGACGCCGTGCTTGCAGTTGGTCCGGACCGGACAGCTGCAGAACGAGCTGATGGCGCCGGCAGCGCTGAACCGGACGACGGTCTGGTACGGGTTGCGCCCGGAGCCGCGGACATTGGCCTGGAGCACCCGGTCGGCGGTCCCGCCGGCGTGCGAGATCCGTCCGACCCGGCCCATCGCGGCGTACTGCCGTCCGGCCGAGAAGGCGTGCGGACCGAAGGCGGCGAGCAACCGGGCTTCGGTCAGGTCCCGCACCCAGGAACTCCGGTCGGCGTTTTCGGACATCATGGCGAGGCTACCCACCTCAGCCCGGATCGCGAACCCGGCGTCTCTTTCGTGCCTCGCAGTCGTCCCCGTCCGTCCCGCCTCCACCGAGGGCCAGCCTTCGCGTCGAGGGCCACCCATCATGGGTGGCCCTCAGCGGATGGGGTGGCCCTCGGCGAAACGCTACTGCCAGCGGCCGCGCCACATCACCCGGGTCACGTGCAGGCCGGGGTCGAGCACGATCAGGTCGGCCCGCTTGCCCGCAGCCAGCCTGCCGACCCCGGTCAGCCCGAGGTAGTCGGCCGGCACCGAGGTCGCCGCGCGCAGCGCATCGGCGACCTCGACCCCGGCAGCCACCGCGTTGCGCACCGCCCGGTCCAGGGTGAGCGTCGAGCCGGCGATGGTGTCCTTGCCGGCCAGCCGGGCGACGCCCCCGCGCACCTCGACGGCGAGCTCCCCGAGCACGTAGTCGCCGTCCTCGCCGCCGGCGGCCGCCATCGCGTCGGTGACCAGCGCCACCCGTCCGGGCGCGGTCGCCATCACCCAGGCCACCAGCTCCGGACGGACGTGCACCCCGTCCATCACCAGCTCGAGCACCACCTGCGGGTCCTCCCACAGCGCCAGGACGGGCCCCGGCGCGCGGTGCTTGAGGCCGGGCATCGCGTTGAACAGGTGGGTCGCTCCCCCGGCCCCGGCCGCGATCGCCGCCCTGGTGGTCTCGTAGTCGGCGTCGGTGTGGCCGACCGCGGCGAGGCAGCCCCGCTCGGTCATCAGCCGGATCGAGTCCAGCGCCCCGGGCCGCTCCGGGGCGATGGTCACCATCCGCACCGTGCCGCGTCCGGTGTCGAGCAGGGCCGCGACGTCGCCGGGGTCGGGGTCTCGCAGCAGCTGCGGCGGGTGGGCGCCCTTGTACTTCTCCGCCAGCCACGGGCCCTCGAGGTGCACTCCGAGCAGGTCGCCGTCCTCGACCAGTCCGGCCAGCATGGCGACCTGGCGGTGCAGGTCGGGCAACGCCCCGGTCACCAGCGAGGCGACCATCGAGGTGGTGCCCAGCCTGCGGTGGGCGGCGATCGCCACCCGTGCCCGGTCGGGATCCTCGGTGACGAAGGACGCTCCCCCGCCGCCGTGGCTGTGGACGTCGACGTAGCCGGGTGCGAGCACCCCGGTGACGACCTCGTCGGGCGCCCGGGGCGGCTCCCCCCGTCCGGTTCCGACGAGCTGCTCACCGGACACCTCGACCCAGCCGGGCACGAGCCCGGCCTCGTCCGGCAGCAGCACCCGCTCGCCGGCAATCAGCATGGTGGCCTCACCCGAGGACCTCGATCCGCTGCCACTGGGGCAGGTAGGCGACCGTTTCGCGGTAGTAGTCCTGCAGCGCCAGCCGGGCGGCGGCGGCCTCGTCCACCACCACCGTGACGTCCTCATGGAGCTGCAGCACCGAGCCCGGCCACATCGCGGTGATCGGGCCTTCCACGACCGCCGCGATCGCCTCGGCCTTGGCCTCACCGGTGGCCATCAGGATGATGTGGCGCGCGGCCATGATCGTCCCCAGCCCCTGCGTCAGGCAGTGCCGCGGCACGTCGTCGAGGGAGTCGAAGAAGCGCGCGTTGTCCTCCCGGGTGCGGGCGGTCAGGGTCTTCACCCGGGTGCGGGACGAGAGCGAGCTGCTCGGCTCGTTGAAGCCGATGTGGCCGTTGGAGCCCACCCCCAGGAACTGGATGTCGACCCCCCCGGCGGCCTCGATCGCCGCCTCATAGGCCGGTCCGGCGGCTTCCAGGTCCTCGGCGAAGCCGTCGGGGACGTGGACGCGGGCCGGGTCGAGCCCGAGCGGCACGGTGACCGTGCGGTGGATCACCTCGTGGTAGCTCTCCGGATGCCCCTTGGGAAGGCCGACGTACTCGTCCAGGGCGAAGGCGGACGCCTCCGACAGGTCGAGCTCACCGGCTTCCACCAGCCCCGCCAGCGCCTGGTAGGTCTGGACCGGCGAGGAGCCGGTCGCGACCCCGAGCACGACCCGGGGGCCGATTCCGGCGGCCAGTCGTGCCGCTCGCGCGGCCGCGACCTTGCCGACCCGCTCGCTGCTGGGGCAGATGATGACTTCCATGGTGGAGCTACCTCGTTTCCGGGCCCGGACGGGCCTTGTCGTGGGGCCGTGTCGACCCCGGTGGGTTGTGCCCCCAGGCCTGGTCGGCCCGGGGGCGTCCGGCTACTGAGCGGTCGGGTCGAGCGAGACGCCGGTGGACTCGCCCTCCTCCTCCCGTCCGGGGGTCCGCAGGTTCCACCTGCGGATCGCGAACCGGAACAGGAAGTAGTAGATGACGGCGAAGACCAGCCCCTGGATGACCAGCAGCCACGGCATCGTGCCGATGTTCCAGTTCAGCGCGAAGTCGAACAGGCCGGCGGAGAAGCCGAACCCCATCTTCGCCCCGAGCAGGTTGGCGACCGCCAGCGAGACGCCGGTCAGCACCGCGTGGATGACGTACAGCGGCCACGCGACGAACATGAAGGCGAACTCCAGCGGCTCGGTCACTCCGGTCAGGAAGGCGGTGAGGGCGACCGAGAGCATGATGCCGCCGACCAGCTTGCGGTTCTCAGGCCTGGCCTCCTGCCAGATCGCCAGGGCGGCCGCCGGCAGCGCGAACATCATGATCGGGAAGAACCCGGACATGAAGGTCCCGGCGGTCGGGTCGCCGGCCAGGAAGCGCGCGATGTCGCCGTGGACGACGGTGCCGTCCGGCTTGGCGAACTCCCCCAGCAGGAACCACGGCGGGTTGTTCAGGATGTGGTGCAGGCCGAGCGGGATCAGCAGCCGGTTCAGGGTGCCGTAGACGAAGCCGCCCAGGACGGCGTTCTGCGCCACCCAGTTGCCGATCGCGGTCAGGCCGTTGTCGAAGGCCGGGTAGACGAAGGCGAGCAGCACCGCGAGCAGGATCGCGGCCAGCGCCGTGATCATCGGGACGAATCGGCGACCGCCGAAGAAGGCGAGGTAGGGCGGTAGCTGGATGCGGTAGTAGCGCTGCCACAACCAGCCCGAGATCAGGCCGATCAGGATGCCGCCCAGCACCCCGTAGTTGACCAGGGTCTGGGTGCCGTCCTCGACCGGCAGCCCGATCACCGGCGACATGGCGTCGCCGACGGCCTTGAAGACCAGGTAGCCCACGACGGCGGCCATGGCGGTGGAGCCGTCCGCCTTGCGAGCGATGCCGATCGCGACGCCGACCGCGAACAGCAGCGGCAGGTTGGCGAACAGCGCGTTGCCGGCGGCGCCGATCACGGCAGCGACCGGGCCCCAGCCCAGGCCGTTGGCGCCCAGCAGGTCGTCCTGCCCCAGCCGCAGCAGGAGCGCAGCGGCGGGCAGGGAGGCGATCGGCAGCATCAGGCTGCGGCCGAACTTCTGCAGCGGCGCCAGGTTGAACCGGCCCGTCTTCTCCAACTCGTTCGTGGTCACCGGGGTTTCCTTCCATCGGGGGTGTTACTGGGAGGGGAGCATGTCGCTGCGCAGTTCCATGTGCAGTTGGTAGCGGTCGCCGCGATAACGCGAGACCACTTCCTCGATCGGACGACCGGCTGCGCTGGAGTGGCGCCGGAAGACCAGCAGCGGTGTGTGGGCCGGGGCGGCGAGCAGCTCGGCGAACTCGGGCGTCGCGCTCTCGCCCCACAGGACCTGGGATGCCTTGTCGATCCAGTAGCCGTAGTCCTCGCCGAGGATGCGGTAGAGGGATTCGCCGGCCAGGTCGTGCTGGTCGAGGTCGGGCAGCAGCGCGCCGGGGTACCAGCCGTCCTCGTGGGCGATCGGCTGGCCGTCGGCCAGCCGGATCCGGGTGACCCGCCAGGCCTTGTCGGCCGGGCCGAGGCCGAGGGCGGCGGCCACCGCGGCGGGCGGACGGCGCAGCCCCGCCCCCAGCAACCGGGTGGACGGGGTGAGCCCGCGGCGCCGCATGTCGGTGGTGAATGAGGCCAGGTGCAGGGTCGACTCGACCCGGGGGCGCAGCGCGAAGGTGCCCAGGCCCTGGGTTCGCCGCAGCACCCCGTCCGCCACCAGGCCGTCGATGGCCTTGCGGACGGTGGCCCGGGAGACGCCGTAGTCGAGCATGAGTTCCCGCTCGGAGGGGATCGCCTGGCCGGGGACGCAGAGGCTGATGATCCGGTCGCGCAGCTGGAGGTGCTTGGGCACCGGCCCGGCGAGGATGGTCTCCTCGGTCACCACACCTCCCGCGAATAGGTCCGTACTGGTACGTACCAGTTGCGGATCATCATGCTAACGTACCGACCAGGTGTCAAGGGCGACACACACCCCCTGTCAGAGAGGACGCAGATGGCAACCAAGGCACAGCAGATAATCGCCGGGCTCGGCGGTGCTGAGAACATCGCGGAGGTGGAGGCCTGCATCACGCGGCTGCGCACCGAGGTGAAGGACCCTGGCCGGGTGGACGAGTCGGCGCTCAAGGCCGCCGGCGCCCACGGCGTGATGAGCGCCGGCCGGATCGTGCAGGTCGTCGTGGGCCCCGAGGCGGACACCCTCGCCGATGACATCGAGGACCTGCTGTGACCGCCGTGCAGGCCCCCTGCGCGGGCAGCGTCATCGCAATCACCGATGTCGAGGATCCGGTCTTCGCCGGTCAGATGGTCGGACCGGGTGTCGGGATCCGTCCCGCCGCCGGCCGCACCACCGTGGTCTCCCCGGTCTCGGGGACGATCGTCAAGCTGCACCCCCACGCCCTGGCGATGCAGACCGCCGACGGCGCCGGGGTGCTGGTCCACCTGGGCATCGACACGGTCTCGCTCAACGGTGAGGGGTTCGAGCTCCACGCCGCCGATGGGCAGACCCTGACCGCCGGCGATCCGGTGGTCACCTGGGACCCGGCCGATATCGTCGCCCGCGGCTTCAGCAGCACCGTGATCATCGTCGCCCTCGACCGGCCGGCCGACTCCGTCACGTCCAACGCCATCGGCAACGAGGTCAGCGCCGGGGACCTGCTCTTCGAACTCTGATCGCAGGTCGGCGGCACCGCCCGGCGGCGGTGCCGCCGCTGCCGGGTCGGTGGCCGTCAGCTCTTCGGACGGACGATCTTCTTCTTCTCCACGGTCCCGGCCTTGCGGGCCGCCTCCTCGCGCTGCAGCGCGGCCTGCTCGGCCTTGAGCTCATCCATGTTGAACGTGCCCCGCAGCAGGACGAAGACCACCCCGGCGATACCCAGCGACCAGGTCACCGGCGCCTGGAGCACCATCGGCAGCGTGATCGCGGCGACGACGTCGATGCCGCGGAACAGGTTGAACAGCAGGGTGGGCGGCATGGCGCCGGACTCGGTGGCCATCATCGGCACCCCGAAGTCGACCCGCTTGGCCGTCACCCACCGCACCGCCCCGAAGAGGCCGGCGATGGCGGTGACCAGAGCCGCCAGCGCGCCGGGAAGCACTTGCCGGTCGGCGCCGCTGCTGGCGATCCCGACGAAGGCCGGGGTGGCCAGCACCGCCCACACCAGGGCCAGGCCGGCCGGCACCGCCATCGCGGCGGTCCGGATCGTCGATGTCTTGAACGGCATCATCCGCGCCAGGCCGCCGGTCCGGGTCAGCACCCGCAGGCTGCCGAGGAACGGCACCAGGGCGATCACCAGCGCCAGGCCGCTGATCAGCGGGTTGACCTGGCTGAGCCGCAGCGCGTCCGCGGCGTAGGGCACCACGAGGCTGACCGCCAGCGCGATCCACGGCTTCGGGTAGCGCCACAGCCGCTCGACATCGCGCCAGACCAGCGCGCTGACCCCGGTCCCCCTGCCCTTGGTGGGCCGGACGTGACCACGGCTGGCGGCTTCACGCTCGACCAGGATGTCGCGGATCAGGCCGAAGTCGAGGGCGAACATCGCGCCCTGCATGCCGGAGACCAGCGAGCCGCCGCTGAGCAGCCGCGCACGGCGGATCTGCTCCAGCCGACGGTTGGCGGCCACCAGGCCGACCACCAGCCCGGCGATCGCCGCCACGACGACCCCGGCGACCACCCAGGCGGCGAGGTCGATCCGGGCGCCCGAGGCGGGCAGCCAGCCGGCCGCGATCGAGACCACGAAGAGCAGCACGACCACGGTCGCCAGGCCGAACAGCCACAGCAGGCCGCGCACCCGGGAGGTGCGCTCCAGGCCCTGCTCGGCGCCGGCCACGGCCATCAGCGCGGCGCTGCCCAGACCGGCGGCCGCCGTCCACAGCAGCAGCGGAACGGCCGTCATGCCGACCAGCGCGGAGACCAGCGCGGTGACCGCGGCGGACACCACACCCGCGATGACGACGACCAGGATTAGCCGGCCGCGCAGCAGCCGACGGCGGCTGAGCGGCGCGTCCATCAGCCAGAACCCCTCGGCGGCGGAGGCCAGCACGGGCCCGAACAGCCGGGCGATCGACAAGGTGAGGGCGTAGCAGCCCAGCACCATCGCGGTCGGCATCATCAGGCGGGCGACGCCGCACTCCTGGGTGGTGCAGGCCGAGGCTCCCGACTGGGCGTTGAGCAGGACATTGATCGCCATCGCGCCGAGCACGACGACGCTGAACAGGGCCACGTAGCCGTCCCGCAGCACCTCGCCGATGGTGCGGGTGGCACGACCGTGCCGCCACAGCTTGATCTGGTCGTGGAGTTCCTTCTCGTCGACCGGCTCGGTCTCGGCGGAGACGAAGTAGAACTCCCGCGGCGGCGCCTCCTCGACCGGCGGGGCCGGCTCAGCTGCCGGCTCCAATACCGCCGAGCGGATCAGCTTGCGCGACTTCTTGCTCATTCGTCGCTCTCGCCGCCGGCCGGCACCGCGGCCTGGGCACCGGCCAGGCGCACGACGCGGGTGGCGACCGCGTCGACCAGCGCCGGCTCATGGCTGGCCATCAGGATCGCCAGCCCGCGGGCCCGCTCAGCGCGCAGCCGCTCGGCCAGCCAGGCGACGCCCTCGGTGTCCAGCCGCTGCTCCGGCTCGTCGAGGATGAGCAGCGAGCGGGGACGGACGAAGGCGGTCGCCAGCGCGAGCCGCCGCCGCTGGCCCGACGACAAGGTGGCCGGCAGCTGGCCGGACTGCGGGACCAGCTGGACCTCGTGCAGCACCTCGTCGACCGCCGCCTCCGCGTCGGCGATGCCGTGCGCGCGGGCCAGCAGGTCGAGGTGCTCGACCACCGACAGGTCGGGGAAGAAGTCGAGGTCGTCGATGACGGTGGCGACCTCGCGGCGGATCTCCGGGTTGGTCTCGCTGACCTGGATGCCCTTGACGGTGACCGAGCCCTCGTCGGGGCGCTCGGCGCCGATGACGCAGCGCAGCACCGTCGACTTGCCCGCGCCGTTGCGCCCGGTGAGCGCGACTGCCTCACCGGCGTGCACCTCGAGGTTGAAGTCGTCCACGATCACCACCGGCCCGAAGGCCTTCCGCAGGCCGGTGACCTTGAGCACCGGGGTCCGTTTCGCCATGGGATCGATTGTCGCTCACCAGCCGGGATGCCGCGAATCGGGGCCACGGCGGCAACAGTCGTCGCCGCGTGGCAGGCTAGAGCCGTGCTGAAGACGGATGCCCGGGCAACCCTGGAACGGCGTCGGGCCGAGGTGGCGGCAATGTTCGACCACGTCGCGGGCCGCTACGACCTGATGAACGACCTGCTCTCCCTCGGCCAGGACCGCGCCTGGCGCTCGGCCACGGTCGCCGCCGTCGAGCCCCGCCCCGGGGAGTTGATCCTCGACCTGGCGGCCGGAACCGGCACCTCGTCCATGCCCTTCGCCAAGGCCGGTGCCCGGGTGGTGCCGGCCGACCTGTCCTTCGGGATGCTGTCGGCCGGGCGCGACAAGCACCCCGACCTGCCGTTCGTCAACGCCGACGCGCTCAACCTGCCGTTCGCCGACGCCGCCTTCGACGCTGTCACGATCTCGTTCGGGCTGCGCAATGTCGAGGACACCGCCGGCGCCCTGACCGAGCTGCGGCGGGTCACCCGGCCGGGCGGACGAATCGTCGTCTGCGAGTTCTCCACCCCGACCTGGGCCCCGTTCCGTACCACGTACCACACCTACCTGCGGGAAGTCCTGCCCCGGCTGGCGTCGCTGGCCTCGTCCAACCCGGCGGCCTATGACTACCTCGGCGAATCGATCCTGGCCTGGCCCGACCAGCGGGCCCTGGCCGACCTGCTGCACGGTGCCGGCTGGCACCAGGTCGGCTGGAAGAACCTGAGCGGGGGGATCGTCGCGCTGCACCGCGCCCACGCCTGATGCCCCAACTCCACTCCTCGGCGGCGGGTTCCTGCCCGCTCAAGACCCACAACGCCTACCAGCCAGGGCTGGTGGCCCCGCCGCCCCCGCCGCGTCCGCAGTGGGCCGCCGACCACCGCGGCTTCGCCGCTGCGGTGCTGGCCGAGGTGGTGGACCACAACCCGGGTGTGGTCGACCTGCGTCGCCTGACCGACCTGCCCCTGGCCGAACAGGAGGCGGCCTGCCTGGCCGCAATGGCCGACCAGGCGCCGGTGATCGTGGGTGGACGGCTGCCCGCCGCCGACCACCGGGTGGGCCGGCCGGACCTGCTCGTCCGCACCCCGTCCGGCTACGTCCCCGGCGTGGTGCGCAGCTACCGCATCTTCGACAGCCGCGGCGACGACAGCCAGGCCGACCTCTCCCGCCTGGTCGACCTGACCGACCGGCAGGAGTTGCCCAGGATCCGGTTCCGGTGGCGCTACCGCTGGCACCTGGCGATGCGGCTGGCCCACTACCACCGGATGCTGGAGTCGGCCGGGTACGCCGGCCCGCAACCGCTCGGCCTGGTGGTGGGCGACGACCCGGTGGACGGCCTGGGCCAGGTGGCGGTCTGGCTCGACCTGACCACCCCCGCGGTCCCGCTCGCCGGCGGCCAGCCGTCCGGGCCGGAGGAGGAGGTGACCAGCGCCCTGGCCCGTTACGACTACGAGTTCGGGCTGCGGCTGGAGATCGCCGAGGCCGCCGCCGGGCTACCGCCGTCGCCGCTGCCGCAGGTGCTGCCGATCCGCACCCGCGAGTGCGAGACCTGCACCTGGTGGCCGCTGTGCCAGCAACGCCTCGACCCCGACGACCTGTCGCTGCGGATCAGCAAGTCGCCGCTGGACCGGCACGAGATCGCCATGCTGCGCGAAGCCGGGGTCACCACCGTCACCGACCTCGCCCGCGCCGACCTGGACCTGCTGCTGCCGCAGTACCTGCCACGGGTCGGCCACCGCAAGGGAGCCGAGGACCGCGTCCGGCTGGCCCAACGCCGATCGCTGCTGCTGCGCGACGGCGTCCAACTGGAACGGATCGGAACCGACCCGGTCGACCTGCCGGTCGCCTCGCTGGAGATCGACCTGGACGTGGAAACCTCGGCCGAGGAGAAGGTCTACCTGTGGGGGTTCTGGGTCAGCCAGCCCGCCACCGGGCAGTCGGAGTACGTGGAGTTCAGCGACTTCCGTCCCCTCGACGAGGACGCTGAGGCGGCCCTCGCCGTCCGGGCGCTGGCCTGGCTGCGAGACCGGGTGGCCGGGACCGACGCGCTGGTCTACCACTACTCCGGCTACGAGCGGGACCAGGTGGAGCGCCTGGCGCGGGCGCACGAGGACCCCGTCCTGGCCTGGGCCGTCGAGTTCTCCCACCAGCGGTTCGTCGACCTGTTCCCGGTCGTTCGGCGGCATTTCTTCGGCACCGACGGCCTCGGGCTGAAGGTGGTCGCCAGCCTGGGCGCCGGGTTCTCCTGGCGCGATCCCGATCCCGGTGGACGCAACTCGATGGCGTGGTTCCAGCAGGCGGTGTCCGGGGCGACGGCGGCGGAGCGCGACAGCGCCCGGATCCGGGTGCTGGAGTACAACGAGGACGACGTCAAGGCGACCCATCGGGTGCGCGCCTGGTTGCGCAGCCTCGACTGACGGTTCTGGCCTACAGGAAGGTCAGGTAGAGCGCGGAGACCGCCACCGAGGCGGTCACCAGGCCCTCGAAGAGCCGCTGCTCGACCCGCTTGATGACCACCCGGCCCAGCCAGGTGCCCAGGAGCACGATCGGCATCACGCTGGCCCACAGCGCCACGGTGTCGGCGCGGACGATCCCCAGCCCGGCCGAGATCGGCAACTTGATGGCGTTGACGGCGAAGAAGAACCAGGCCCCGGTGCCGATGAACCGCCACTTCTCGAACCGGGCGGCGAGCAGGTAGAGGCTCAGCGGGGCGCCGCCGGCATTGGCGACCATGGTCGTGAAGCCGGCCAGACCGCCGTAGGCGGGCGCCATCCAGCGGCCGTCCCGGGGCAGGACGTCGCGCCAGGCACCCAGGATCAGCAGGCCGAGGATCATCACACCGATAGTGCGTCGCAGCACCAGGTCGTCGGCGACCTGCAGGAAGCCCGCCCCCAGCGCGATCCCGACCAGCACCGGCGGGATCAGCCGCAGGATCAGCCGCCAGTCGACATCGCGCCGGTAGATCCAGATCGCCACGAGGTCGCCGGTCAGCAGCAGCAGGAGCACGGCGCCGGTGGAGTCCCGGGTCGGCATCACCATCGCGACCATCGCGACCGCGACCATCCCCAGACCGCCGATCGAGGTCTTGGCGATGCCGGTCAACAGTGCGGCCGCAGCCACCACCAGCCAGGCTTCCCAGGGCAGCCCGGCGATCACCTCGGGGATCACTGCGGCACCGCGCAACGGGCGAGTTGCCCGGCCAGGTCCCGGCGGCCGTCCCGGTCCACCCCGACCACCAGGACTTCCGGTCCGGTGACGGGGCGGGCCAGCGCTTCGCGTACCTGGGCCAGGCTGTCCAGTCGGCGGGCCGGGACACCGAGGGCGTTCGCGAGCGCGACGAGGTCGACCCCGGTCGGCGTGGCGAAAATCCGCTCGAAGGAGCCGGCGAACCGGTCCTGCCCGTACTCCAGGGTCGCGAAGATGGAGCCGCCGGCGTCATCGGCGACCACCACCCGCAGCAGCGGTCGCAGCTCGTGGGGTCCGATCGCCAGCGCGTTGGCGTCGTGGACCAGGGTCAGGTCGCCGCACAGCAGGGTGACCGGCTCACCGGTGGCGAGCGCGATCCCGGCTGCGGTCGAGACGGTCCCGTCGATGCCCGACAGGCCGCGATTGGCATGCACCCGGACGGGCGGGGCAGCCAGCGGGGCCAGGTCGGCGTCGCGGATCGCCATCGAGTTGCCCAGCACGAGGGCACCCTCGCCCACTCCGGCGAGAACGGTGGCCGCCAGTGCCGGTCCGGTCACCCGGTCCTGACCCGCCAGCAGGGCATCGACCCGGGCGGAGCAGGCCGCGTCGGCCGTCAGCCAGACCTCCAGCCATTCCGCGGGCTGGGGGTCCAGCGCCACCGCCGGGGTCGCCAGCGCGGTGCGGTGGCCCGGATCCGGCAGGTCGGGCCCCTGGCCCACCACCACCAGGTCGACATCGGGGCGGGTGAGCAGCCGGTTCACCGGACGCGACAGCGTCGGGTGGCCGAACATGACCACCCGCTCCACCCGGTCGGCGAGTTCGGTGCCGAGCAGCAGCCGGCCACAGCGCAGCGCGTTGGGTCCGGAGCGGGCGTTGCTGGAAGGCTCGGCGACCAGGGGCGCGCCGGAGGCCTCGGCGAACCGGCGGGCGGCGGCACCCTCCGCTGCGGTGGCGTCGCCGCACACCACGACGGTGCGGGGTCCGGACGGCAACCGGGTCGGCGGCTCCGGGGCCGGGTTCCCACGCGCGTGCCGGGTGGTGGGGAGCGGCGCCGTCCAGTCAGGCTCCTCGGCGGCCGGCACGAGCGGCTCGGGGAGGGCCAGGTTGAGGTGGGCGGGGCCGCGGTGGCCCGTCCGGTCACCCTGCGCCGCCCCCACCACGGCGCTCACCTGGCCGGCCCAGCGGGCGGGATCGGATGCGGCGTCGACCACCTCGGCGTGCCGGGTGAAGCGGCCGAAGATGCCCTCCTGGTAGGTGGTCTGGTTGGCGCCGGTGCCCAACTGGTCGAGCGGCCGGTCCGCGCTCAGCACCAGCAGCGGGACCCGGGCGTGGGAGGCCTCCATCACCGCGGGCAACAGGTTGCCGACCGCGGTGCCGGACGTGGTCAGCACCGGCACGCAGCGGCCGGCTCCGCGGGCCAGGCCGAGGGCGAGGAAGCCGGCCGTCCGCTCGTCCACCCGGACGTGCAGCCGCAGCCGGCCCACCGCCTCGGCGGCCTGCGCAGCCAGGGCCACCGGCGCGGACCGCGAGCCGGGGGCGAGCACCAGGTCGGTGACACCATCGGCCAGCAACTGCTCGATGACCAGCCGGGCGCATTCCCAGGACCGGCTCATGCCGCCCCCCGCAACGCCCCGGGCAGCGACGCCCAGCGTTCCCGCCACCAGCCGGTGGCCTCGGGATCGGCCTGCCAGCCGGCGGCCGGCCCGACCACGACGTCCCGCACGGCGATGCTGCCGCCGTCGGCCAGCAGCGGCTCCGCGGTGACGTCGCGGGCCAGCAGCGCAGCGGTGTTGAGCCCGCAGGCGTAGGGCAGCTCCGGCAGGCTGGCGGCCAGCGCCAGGCCGGCCCGCAGGCCTACCGAGCTCTCCAGCGCGGAGGAGACCACCACCGGGAGCCCGAGCCGGTCGGCCAGGTCGAGGCAGCGCCGCACCCCGCCCAGCGGCTGCACCTTGAGCACGGCGATGTCGGCCGCCTCGAGGGCGACCACCCGCTCCGGGTCGCCGGTGCGCCGGATCGACTCGTCGGCGGCGATCGGCACCTCGATCCCCCGCCGGGCGAGTTCCAGCCGCAGCCGGGCCAGGTCGGTCACCTCGGCGCAGGGCTGTTCGACGTACTCCAGGTCGAAGCGGGACAGCAGCCGCAGCCGGCTGAGCGCGTCCGGCACGCTCCACGCGCCGTTGACGTCGATCCTCACCCGGCCGGACGGTCCCAGGGCGTCCCTGACGGCCTCCACGCGGGCGACGTCCTCGGCGAAGTACTGGCGGCGCTCGGCGACCTTCACCTTGGCCGTGGTGCAGCCCGACCCGGTCACGATCCGGTGGGCGGTCTCGGGGTCGGTGGCCGGCACGGTGACGTTGACCGGCACCCGGTCGCGGACCGGCGCCGGGAAGCCGTCCACCGCGGCCTCCCGGGCGGCCAGCGCCCAGGCGTCGATCTCCGGACGGGTGTACTCGGCGAACGGGCTCCACTCCGCCCAGCCCGCTGGGCCGCGCAGCAGCAGGCCGTGACGGACGTCCAGGCCGCGGAAGCGGGTCCGCAGCGGCAGCGCGTAGACCCCGGCGACCTCGATCATGCGACCACGAGCCCGACCAGCAGGCCGGCGGCGCAGACCAGTTCCCCGATGCCGGTGGCCTTCAGCACCTCGATCAGGTCGCGCCCGGTGGCGCCGCCGAGCACCCGGGCGACCGGCAGGACCATCACCGGCGCCATCGCCAGGCCGAGCAGCGCCAGCCAGGCGCTGGTGGCGGCCACGCCGAGCACCGCGATCCCGGCCACCACGACGAGCCCGGCGAAGAACCAGCGGGTGCCGCGGTCACCGAGCCGGGTCGCGAGGGTGCGCTTGCCGGCGGCCAGGTCGCCGGCCCGGTCACGCAGGTTGTTGGCGACCAGGATGGCGCAGGCCAGGGCGCCCACGGCGACCGCCGCCCACCAGCCGGCGGGCGGCACCTGGCCCAGCTGGATGGCGATCGTGCCAGCGACCGCGACCAGGCCGAAGAACACGAAGACGAAGAGCTCGCCCAGCCCGGCGTAGCCGTAGGGACGCGGGCCGCCGGTGTAGAACCAGGCCGCCAGGATCGCCGCGGCACCGACCGCGATCAGCCACCACCAGCCGGTGAGCAGGACTATCGCTCCCCCGGCGAGGGCGGCCACGCCGAAGCAGGCGAAGGCGGCCAGCTTGACGGTGCGCGGGGCGGCGGCGCCGGAGCCGACCAGGCGCAGCGGACCGACCCGGTCGGCGTCGGTGCCCCGGATCCCGTCGGAGTAGTCGTTGGCGAAGTTGACGCCGACCTGCAGGGCGAGCGCCACGAGGGCGGCGAGCAGGGCCAGCACCAGGTCGAAGCCGCCGTAGTACCAGGCGATGCCGCTGCCGGCCAGGACCGGCGACACTGCCGCCGGCAGGGTGCGCGGACGGGCCCCCTCCAACCACTCAGCCGCGGTCGCCATCGTTGCTCCCTGCTTCCAGCCAGGCCCGTTGCAGCGCCGGGCGGTCGATCTTGCCACTGGGTGTGTACGCCACGGCGTCCAGTCGGCGCAACTCCCGCGGCAGCGCGGCGGACGCCAGCCGTCCGGCCAGCCGGTCCGCGGCCTCGGCCAGCGTGGTCGACCCGGTGGTGGCCGCGACGACCCGGTGGCCCCAGCGCGGGTCGGGCACCGAGAGCATCACCAGCCCGCCCGCCTCGGGCGGCCCGAACAGCTCGTCGGCGACCCGCTGCGCCTCAGCGAGGTCGACGTTCACCCCTCCGCTGATCACGACGTCGTCCACCCGTCCGGTGACCTGCAGCCGACCGTCCACCAGCGTCCCGCGGTCCCGCGTGAGCACCGTCTGGCCGTGCAGCACCTCGGCGGTGAGCGCCGGCTGGAGCCGATAACCGCTGAACGCCATCGGCCCGCTGAGCGTGATCCGCCCCTCGACCAGGCCCACCCCGACGCCGTCCAGCGGGTGGCCGTCGTAGACGCAGCCGCCGCAGGTCTCGGCCATGCCGTAGGTCTCCACCAAGGTGACACCGGCAGCGCGAACCTCGTCCAGCAGGTGCGGGGAGACCGCCGAACCGCCGACCAGGACCGCGGTGTACTCCCCCAGCCGCGCCAGCAGGCCGGGGTCGTTCGCCGCCCGGTACAACTGGGCGCCGACCACCGACAGGTAGCTGCGATCCCGGGGCGCGGGCAGATCGGACAGGTCGGGCCGGGCGAAGGACGCCCTCCGTCCGCCGGCCACCGCCCGGGCCAGGGTCATCATCCCGGCGACGTAGTGGGTGGGCAGCACGCAGACCCAGTCCCCCACCCCGCCCAGCCGGGCGTGCGTGGCGGCAGCCGAGGCGAGGATCGCCGGGGCGGACAGCGCCACGGCCTTCGGGTTCCCGGTCGACCCCGAGGTCAGCACGACGACCCCGGCGTCGATCTCGGTGACCGGCAGGTCGGGACGGAGCACGGCGCCGGCCGCACCGGTGTCGTCCGGCGGGACCGGGGCCACCACCTGCAGGCCCGCCAGCGCACCCTCGAGCGCGGCGGCCAGTCCAGCCGGCGGGGTCAATTGCACGCGTCAACCCTATGTGGCCCGGGCGGGTAGATTTGCCTCATGGGTCGGGTACTGCCGGTGATCGTCCTCGCGATGCTGATGATCTATGCCGTCGTGGAGGTGGCACAGGCCGACTCCCTGCGGGTCCGGCTGATGCCGCGCTGGCTGTGGGTGGTCGCGATCATCCTGCTGCCGGGCGTGGGCGCCATTGCGTGGCTGCTCTTCGGCCGCCCCACCGCCGCGCCGGGACGCACTCCGAAACCGCCCAAGGCCCCCGACGACGACCCGGATTTCCTGCGTCGCCTGTAACGCCCGCCCAAGTTCGACCTGAGGCGCTCCTTAACGCAGCCTGTGTGGCAGACTCTGTCAGGTGCCCCGTTCTCTCAGGTTTCGCGTCGGTGCCGCCGTGGCCGCCGGTGCTGCCGGGATCGCGCTGACCGCCGGTCTGCTCGTGGCACCGACCGCCCGGGCCGCAATGATCGATGACCTGGACGTCGCCCGTCCGCCCCGTCCGCCCGCCTGGATCGAGCCGGAAGCCACCCTCGACGTGACCGAGTTGCAGGCCCAGCGCGAGGCTCTGCTGGCCCGGGCCTCGGTGGCGGTCAAGGTCAGGATCGGCACCCTCCACGGACTGGAGCAGCAGAAGATCGCCGCGCTGGGGTACGACCCCAAGACCGCCACGACGCCGCGTGAGATCGCCCGCCAGATGATGGCCAACAAGTACGGCTGGGGCGAGGACCAGTTCAGCTGCTACGACTCGATCATCATGCGCGAGAGCCGCTGGAACCCCTACGCCGACAACCCCACCTCCAGCGCGTACGGCATCCCGCAGGCGCTGCCGGGCCGCAAGATGGCCTCAGCCGGCGCCGACTGGCGCACCAACCCCGCCACCCAGATCAAGTGGGGTCTGGGCTACGTCAAGCAGCGCTACGGCACCCCCTGCCAGGCATGGGGCTTCAAGCGCGCCCACGGCTGGTACTGAGCGGCAGCGATCAGCGCCGCGGCTCGACCGGGGGCACGATCCCGTCCTCGATCGCGCGGCGGAACAGGTCCAGCTTGCTCGCCGCGGGCCGGTCGACGTTGGTGTACTTCACCCGGATCCGCTTCAGGTACTCCTTGACGCTGTTCTCTGCGATCCCCAGCCGCTCGGCCACCTCGGGGACCTCCATCCCACCGGTGTAGAGCGCCAACACCTCACGCTCGCGGGGCCCCAGATTGGCCGCCACGTAGCCCTGATCGCCCTCGATCAGGCCGAGGATCTCCTGGGAAAGCACCATCTGGCCGGCCGCGACCGCCTCGATCGAGGCCAGCGTGTCGCTGATCGGGTCGGCCTTGCGGGCCACCCCCGCCGCGCCCCCGGCCAGTGCGCGACGCAGCAGCCGGACGTTGTCGGCGATCGAGTAGACCAGCACGGTGTAGCCGGCGGCGATCAGCACCTCGGTGTTGTCCAGCGGGTCGGTGCCGTCGGAGAGCTGCAGGTCGAGCAGGACGACGTCAGCGTGCAATTGCCGGTCGATGAAGGACTGGACCGAGGGATCCTGGCTCACCAGCGTGATGCGTCCGGCGCCGTGTGTGGCCAAGGCTGCCGCCACGCCCACCCGGATCGCCTCGTGATCGTCGATGACTGCGACTTGGATCATGCTCGCCCTATCTCGCGTTGTGGATGCCATTCTCGTCCAGGCCCACCAGCTGTGTCCTGCCGTTCGAGCGGACGGTGAGGATGGTCACGACGTCGTCGTAGCCCTCCGGCGCCGCCCGCGCCACCACCCGGGTGACGCTGCGGTCGTTCAGCAGGCCGGCCAGCGACCGGCGCAGCGCCTTCTGCACCACCTCGGGCAGCGCCGAGCCGCGGCTGTCGACCAGGGTCACGTCCACCCCGCGGGCCCGGGCCGCCTCGACGACGTCCTGGGTGCCGTCGGAGAGCAGGTTCGCCGCCCGCAGGCCGTCGCGCAACCGCCGCTCCAGGCTCACGCAGGCCTCCAGGTCGGCCTCGGTGAGCCGGGCGTCCGGGTCGGCGAGCTTCTCCAGCAGCGGGCCCACCTGGCCACGCAGCTGGCCCAGCCACAGGTCGCGCAGCACCAGCTTCGAGTAGGTCTCGGCGATCGCCTGGTTGGCGGCGTAGGAGGTCTCGCGGGCCTGGTGGACGCGGTTGCCGATGTCGATCAGCCAGCTCGCCACGAGTTGCGCGACGATCATCCACGACACCGGCCCGAAGGAGACCCGGACCACCTCCCCGATCCCGAGGTCGTGGCTGAACGCCCAGTACAGCGACTCGGCGACGAAGGCGGCCACACCGATCCAGGCCAGCAATTGCCGGCCGCGGAAGAGCAGGACGATCAGCAGCACCATGACCACGCTGGAGTACCAGGTGGCGTAGCCGGGCCAGCGCCCGACCGGGAGGACCGCCTGCACCATCAGGGTGGTCGCGCTCAGCAGGACCAGCACGGCGATCCCCGATCCCAGCGGGAGCGGGTTGCGGGCGAGCCGGCGCAGTGCCAGCCAGGTCGCGACCACCGCCAGCGCCTGGGCGGCGAAGACCGGCCACGCCGCGGTGACCTGGTCCAGGCTCGTCCAGCCCAGGACGAAGTGCAGCCCGACGAGCAGCGAGATCAGTCCGCCCAGGGTGCCCGGCTCCAGGCTCGGCAGCACCGGGTAGGGCCCGCCCCGCAACCGGGGCATGGTGAGCCGGAAGCGGGGCCGGCTCGGCGTCGCGGGCTCCGGCGGAACCAGCCAGGTCAGCACCACCACCGTGCCGTGGCCCGGGCTGGACTGGACGTCGGCCGCGCCGCCGACCGACTGCATGCGTTCCACCACCGAGTACTGCAGGCCGAACCGGTCCCCCGGCACCTTCTCGGGGTCGAAGCCGGTGCCGTCATCGGTGACCGCGATCCGCACCCCGGGAGCGCCGGCGTCCCCGATCAGGACGCTCACCTGGTGCGCCTCGGCGTGCCGGGCGATGTTCATCGCCACCTCGCGGCAGGCCTGCCCGATCGCGCTGGCCACGGTCGCCGGCACGAGCAGTTCGGGCTCGCTGACCTCCATCGCGACCTCGGCGTCCGGCACCAGGGAGGTCACCACGTCCTTCACCAGCCAGCCCAGGTGCTCCACGGTGACGGGCACCCGCTCCTCGCCGGTCTCGCCCGCCAGGTCGAGCTGGCTGATCGCGTGCTGGGCCAGGGCAGTGACCCGCTCGTCGCGGTGCAGCCCGACCATCGCCGCGTTCACCAGGGTGGTCATCACCTCGTCGTGGACGATGCTGTCCAGCCGGCGGCGCTCCTCGACCAGGGCCTCCTCGACCGCGGCCCGGGCCCGCTGCTGCTGGATCGACGCGGCGGTGGCGTTGAGCTGCCGGATCGAGTCGGTGAGCAGCGACATCCCGATGATGACGGCGCTGGGGTTGATCACCAGCACGAGCATGTCCTGCATCGCCGCGACCACCGAGATCGCCTGGCCGGACGGGGTGAGCCGGACACCGGCGAACAGGGCCCCCGTCACGATCGCGTAGATGAACCCCCACTTGGTGCCCACCACCAGGGCCGCCCAGACGCTGGCCACACCCAGGCACATCCACACCCACGGGCTGCCGGTGGCGGGCTGGTCGGACTGCCAGGCCAGCGGCCAGGTGACCACCGAGCCAGCGACCAGCACCAGATAGATGCGTGCCGGGACGACCAGCGGCCGGCGCAGGATCGACAGCGCGGTCATGACCAGGGTGAGCCCGACGATCCCGAGGCCGAAGACCAGCAGCCACCACCAGGCCAGCTGCTGGATCTGGTCCGCCGCCATGAAGGCGGCCGGGACCAGCGCCCCGAGACAGAACAGCGCCACACCGCGGTGGACCCAGGCGGTGAGCTCTGTGGAGGTGGGGGTGCTCACAGACTCATCGCCCCCAGTCGACCAGCCCGTCCGCGTCGTGCTCGCCGCCGGGCCAGACCGCCCGGACGATCCCCGCCGCGGCGAGCGCCTTGCGGCAGCCGGGGCACGGCGGGTCGGTGATGTAGGCGGTGGCACCCTTCGTGTCGCGGGTGGCGAAGAGCAGGGCGTTCACCTCGGCGTGGATGGCGATGCAGAAGCCCGGGGTGCCGGGCCGGTCGTAGTCGCCCAGTCCGGGCACCTCGTCGTAGCCGAGCCGGCCGCGGGGGCACGCGCCCTCCAGGCAGTCGGGTCGTCCGGGGGCGGCACCGTTGTAGCCGGTCGCGATGATCCGACGGTCCATCACCAGGACAGCACCCACCCTGCGCCGGGTGCACTTCGCGCGGGTCGCCACGGCCGTGGCGATGCCGAGGAAGTAGTCGTCCCACCCGGGCACCGACCTGACAGCCTCGCTCATGGCGCTAACAGTAGTGGGACGAACCGGAATTCCCCGGGTGCCCGGTTGATCACCGGGACGCCGGCCGGCACGCTCACCACGACCATGTGGCCCTCCAGCGGCAACACCATCCGCCCGCGAGGCGCCAGTTGGGCGACCAGGGCCGGTGGCAGCACGGGCGCCTGGGCCGAGACGAGGATCCGGTCGAACGGCGCGTCCTGGGCTGCGCCGAGCACATCAGGGCTTGTCAACCTGAGTTCGGCGAGCGGGGAGCGCAGCGAGGCCCGGCTGCGCTCGACGAGTTCGGGGATCACGTCGGTGCCGATCACCCGTCCGTGGGGGGCCACCAGCCAGGCCAGCAGGTCGGTGGTCCACCCCGACCCGGCGCCCACGTCCAGTACTCGCATGCCGGGACGCGGGTCGAGCAGCCGCAGCATGTACTCGACCGTCCGGGGCTGGGAGTTGGTGGAACCCCAGCCGATCGGGAGCGCCTCGTCGCGGTCGGCGGCGGCTCGCACCTGCGGCGGCAGGTAGGCCTCGCGCGGCACGGCCCGCAGGGCTGCCCTGGCCCGCTGCGCGGGACGTCCGGCCATGCCACACCCCCCGACCTCCGTCCGGTGATGGCGTCAGCCTAGGACCCCAGCACCTCCGGGGCGATGGCAGCAGCGACGTCCGGCGCCGATGAGAGCAGCCCTGCGTCGGTCATGAACTCCCCCATCGCCTGCCAGGTGGCGACGTCGATGCGACCGTCGGCGTGGCCGTCCGGGGTCAGCATGATCTCCAAGGTGGCCTCGAGGGTGGCGCGGGCGGCGCTGCGGGCCGGCTCCTGCCCGAGACCGGGAACCTGGGTCGCGGCGACGTCGAGGGCGCGTTCGGGGTCGGCGGCCGCTGCCGCGACGCCCGCGACCATCGCCTCGGCGACGCCGCGCGCCACCTCCGGGTGGGCGTCCAGGTAGGCCCGGGTGGTGATCAGGCTGGCCCCGGCGAGCGGGACGGTTCCCTCGGTCACGATCGGCAGGCTGCGGACGTCCACATCGGCCAGCCGGAACTGGACGAGGTCGTTGTTGGAAAAGCCCACCACGGCGTCGACCTTGTCGGTGGTCAGCGCTGCCTGCTGGGTGTAGCCGATCTCCTGGATGTCCACGTCGTCCTCGGTCAGGCCGGCGCTGCGCAGCGCGACGAGCAGCCCGAACCAGCTGGTGCCGAACCGCCCCGGCAGCCCGATCCGCTTGCCGGCCAGGTCGGCCAGGTCGGTGATCTGGCTGTCGGCCCGCACGATCACCCGCACCGGGTTGACCCGGTACAAGGTGGCGATGGTGACCAGGTCGATCCCCTGCTCGCGGGCCTGCAGGGCCTCGTCCCCGCTGGCGACGACGAAGTCCTCCTGGCCTGCGGCGATGGCGGTGAACAGTCCCTCCTGGGCGCCGTGGTGGCGGACCGTCGCCCAGGTGGCGTCCGGCTCGAACAGGCCGTCCGCCTCGGCCAGGTAGAACGGGGCGAACTGGATGTTGGGAATGTAGGACAGGCCGATCCGGGCCGGCTCGGCCGGCCGGGACGGCGACGGGCGGCCCGGGCTGGTCTCGGGCGCGGCGGGGGCGGCCGCGCAGCCGGCCAGCAGCAGGGCCGCCAGGAACAGGGGGACGATCTTTCGCATCGGTTGTCCTTCAATCAATCAGTGAACCGGGAACTGCGTTCCCAGGCGTAAATCAGGCTGTAGATGGCGGCTGCGACGAGGCAGAGCACGGCGATGGTGGCGAACATGCCGGCGGTGTCGACGGCATCGCGCTGGACGGTGAGCACCATGCCGAGACCCCGTCCGCCCATCACCATCTCGCCGACCACGGCGCCGGTCACCGACAGGGTGAATCCGTTGCGGACGCCGGCGAGCACCGCCGGCCAGGCCAGCGGCGCCTCGATCTCGGTGAGCAGCCGGAACTGGCCGGCGCCGTCCACCCGGGCGGCGCGGATCACGTCCGGGTCGACGTGGCGCAGCCCGAGCACGCTGGAGACCAGGATCGGGAAGAAGACCATCAGGGAGCACAGCAGGATGACGGGCCACAGCCCGTAGCCGACCCACAGCACCAGCAGTGGGGCGAGGGCGATCGCCGGGATGGCCTGGGTGGCACCGAGGAAGGGCTGGACGCCGGCCCGCACCCAGTGCAGCCGGTGGATCGCCACCGCCATCGGCAGCGCGACCGCGGCGCCGAGCAGGCAGCCCCCGAAGGCCTCGGCCAGGGTCAGCCCGAGATAGGGCCACAGCACGCCGGAACCGAGGTCGGCCAGCAGCCGGGCGCCCACCTCGGCCGGGCCGGGGAGCAGGTAGCCGGGAATCGACCCGAGCCTGGTCGTCAGCCCCCAGCCGAGCAGCAGGACGGCGGCAAGCAGCACGGGGGCGGTGACTGCAGTCCCCCGCCAGGGCTGTCGCTGACTCATCGATCCTCCGGTCCAGACGTGGACCGGGGTGCGTGGAAGACACCCGGAGGCGCATGCCACCGGGCGCCCGTGCTGCCTCCCATCCGGACTTTCACCGTCGGCGCTGGAATTCCACCAGCTCAACCGGGCCGCTGGGCGGACCGGGTCGCGGACTGTCACCGCCGGTTCGGAATTACACCGACCCCGGAGCACGTACGGGCTCAGCATACAGTGGTCGGACCGCTGCCACTGCCGTTGTCACGGTCTGCCACCAGTGCAGAACGGGGCCTGCCGCGGCGGGGGTCCGCGATGCAAGACTGTCTGCGCACGCCGCCACCGGCGGTCGACTGAGCGCCACCCCAATGCGCCAGAGAGGATGCGGTCCCATGCGCGTCGCCATTCCGTCCGAGGTCAAGAACCGCGAGTACCGGGTGGCGATCACCCCGGTCGGGGTGGCCGAACTGGTCGCCCACGGCCACCAGGTCTTCGTCCAGGCCGGCGCCGGGCTGGGGTCGTCCATCGCGGACGCCGACTACGCCGCCCAGGGCGCCACGATCCTGCCGGACGCCGACGCGACGTGGGCGGCCGGGGAACTCGTGCTGAAGGTGAAGGAGCCGGTCGCCGAGGAGTACCACCGGCTGCGCGATGACCTCGTCCTGTTCACGTACCTGCACCTGGCCGCCGACCGGCAGGGCCTGGACGCGCTGCTGGCGGCCGGGACGACGGCGATCGCCTACGAGACCGTGCAGCTGGCCAGCGGGCTGCTGCCGCTGCTCTACCCGATGTCGGAGGTGGCCGGCTGCCTCGCGCCGCAGGTCGGTGCGCACGCGATGATGAAGGCCCAGGGCGGCCGCGGCGTCCTGATGGGCTGCGTCGGCGGGGTGGCGAACGCCAAGGTGGTCGTGCTCGGTGGCGGCGTCGCCGGGCAGAACGCGGCGAACGTGGCCCTCGGAATGGGGGCCGACGTGACCATCCTGGACACCGACCTGGACAAGCTGCGCACCACGTTCTGGCGTTATGACAACCGGGTGCACCAGATCGTCTCCTCCCGGCTCAGCATCCGCGAGCAGGTGCTGGAGGCCGACATGGTGATCGGGACGGTCCTCATCCCGGGCGCGAAGACGCCGAAGCTGGTGACCAACGAACTGGTCGCCCAGATGAAGCCCGGCTCGGTGCTGGTCGACGTCGCCATCGACCAGGGCGGCTGCTTCGAGGACTCCCGTCCGACCACCCATGACGACCCGACCTACCGGGTGCACGACTCTGTGTTCTACTGCGTCTCGAACATGCCCGGGGCGGTGCCGAACACCTCGACCTGGGCGCTCACCAACGCCACCTTGTCCTACGCGCTCCAGCTGGCCGACAAGGGCTGGAAGCAGGCCGCCGCCCAGGACCCCGCGCTGGCCCGGGGCGTGAACACCCACGCCGGACTGATCACCTACCCCGCCGTCGCCGCCGCCTTCGGGCGCGACCACACCCCCGTGTCGGAGTTCGTCGCCTGACGGCGACCTCCGTTCCACTGAGGGCCACCTCAATCGTTGAGGGCCACCTTTGGCGTTGAGGGCCACCCTTGGCGTTGAGGGCCAGTCATCGTGGGTGGCCCTCGACGTGAACGGTGGCCCTCGGCGTTACGGGTGGCCCTCGGTGAAGAGGAAGGACGTCAGGGACGAGGGGCGGCCGCGCGGGAACGGCTGGAGGGAGCCTCACGGACGAAGCCGCGACCGACAGCAACCTCGGGGTCGGGGTGGTTCTTGTGGGCGGTCGCCACCATGAGCTTGATCCGGTTGAGCTGGTTCACCTCGGACGCACCGGGGTCGTAGTCCACCGAGACCACGTTCGCCTGCGGGTAGCGGCGCCGGAGTTCGGCGAACATCCCCTTGCCGACGACGTGGTTCGGCAGGCAGGCGAAGGGCTGCGCACAGACGATGTTGGGTGCGCCCAGCTCGATCAGCTCCACCATCTCGGCGGTCAGCAGCCAGCCCTCCCCGGCGCGGGTGCCGAGCGAGATGATCCCGTCCGCCTTGCCGGCCAGGTCCGCCATCGAGGCGGGCGGGTCGAACTTGCCGCCGGTCCGCCGCAGCGCCCGCACGACCGGAGCCTGGTACTTCTCGATCAGCCACATCACGAGCTGCTTGACATGGTGCGACTTGCGTCCGATGCCGAGGGTGTCCCACTGGAACTTCGACGAGTACAGCGGCATCAGGAAGAAGGGCAGGATGCCGGGCAGCACCGCCTCGCAGCCCTCGGACTCCACCACCTCCACGACGTGGTTGTTCGCGTCGGGGTGGAACTTGACCAGGATTTCGCCGACGATGCCCACCCTGGGCTTGCGGGGAATGTCCCGCAAGGCGAGCCGGTCGAACTCGTCCACCAGTTGCCGGACGAGCCGGCCGTAGCCGACCGAGCCGCCCAGAGTCGGGCTGAAACCGCTGTGCTGGAGCCACTCCTGGCAGATCGCGTCCCAGCGCCGGTACAGCTGCTGTGCGCTGCCCGGCACGAGTTCATACGGACGCACCCGCAGCAGCACGTTCTGCAGCAGGTCGCCCAGCACGAAGGTCTGCAGCGCCGGGTGGATGATCCCCGGCGTGAGCTTGAAGCCGGGGTTGGGCTCGAGGCCCTGGACGCTGATCGCCAGCACCGGGACCTGCGGGTACCCGGCGTCGGCCAGCGCCTTGCGCAGCAGCCCGGCGTAGTTGGTCGCCCGGCACATCCCGCCGGTCTGGGTGATTCCGACGGAGATCCGGTCCGGGTCGGCCTGGCCGGAACGGATCTTGTTCACCAGCTGGCCGACCACCATGATCGCGGGGAAGCAGGCGTCGTTGTTGACGTACTTCAGCCCGACTTCGACGTCCTCGGCGGATGCCTTCTCCAGCAGCTCGACGTTGAGCCCCATCCGCCGCAGCACCGGCATCAGCAGCCGGAAGTGGATCGGCGCCATCTGCGGGGCGTACAGCGTGTGGGTGTCACGCGCCTCGGTGGTGAACAGCCGGCGCTCCCCCAGCGGGCCGCAGGTCGACACGGTGGAGGAGCCGCGCCGCTCGGCCGCGGCGGCCTTCATCGACCGCAGCCGGATCGTGGCCGCACCGAGGTTCGACACCTCGTCGATCTTGAGCACCGTGTAGACGTCGCCGGCGGCCTCGAGGATCTCCTGCACCTGGTCGGTGGTGACCGCGTCCACCCCGCACCCGAACGAGTTCAGCTGAACCAGGTGGAGCGCGGGCTCGCGGGCCACCCGGGCAGCCGCCTCATAGAGCCGGGTGTGGTAGGCCCACTGGTCGCGGACGCGGATCGGCCGCTCCAGCAGCGGCGACTCCGCGTCGATCACGGAGTCCTCGGTGAACACCGCCATCCCCAGGCCGTTGACCAGGCTCGGGATGCCGTGGTTCACCTCGGGGTCGACGTGGTACGGCCGTCCGGCCAGGACGATCCCCTTCACCCCGTGCTCGGCGAGGTAGCTCAATCCCTCCCGGCCAGCCCGGCGGATATCGGCCTTGTAGCGGGCGTCCTCGGCGTAGCCGGCCTCGACCGCGGCGGACGCCTCCGCCGGCGTCACCCTCCAGTCGGCGAACACCTCGACCAGCCGTCCGGCGAGCCTGGCCGGCTCGTTGAGGTTGAGGAAGGGCGCCAGGAAGCGGACCCCGGGCTCCTGCAGCCGGCGCAGGTTGCGTTCCAGCACCTGCGGATAGAAGGCCACGACCGGACAGTTGAAGTGGTTGTCGGCCGCCTGGACCGCCTTGGCCTCCAGGGGCACGCAAGGGTAGAAGATCGTCCTGATCCCCTTGTCGAGCAGCCATTCGACGTGGCCGTGGGCCAGCTTGGCGGGGTAGCAGACGTTCTCGGACGGGATCGACTCCATCCCGCGTTCGAACAGCTCGTGGCTGGACCGGCCCGACAGCGTCACCCGGAAGCCGAGGCTGGTCAGGATCGTGAACCACAGCGGGTAGTTCTCGTACATGTTGAGCACCCGCGGGATGCCGATGTCACCGCGGACGGCCTTGTCCCCGGTGAGGCGGCGGTAGCCGAAGGTGCGGCGGTACTTGTAGTCGAACAGGTTGGGCAGCTCCGACTTCGGCGGCACCTTCTCGGTGCTCGCGCCCCGTTCGCAACGGTTGCCCGAGACGTGCCGGGTGCCGTCGGGGAAGGTGGAGACGGTGAGCTGGCAGTGGTTCTGGCACAGCCGGCACGAGTCGAGCGCGGTCGCCACCGAGAACCCGTCCAGTTCCCCGGCCCCGATCACCTGCGAGATCTCCCCCGCCGTCCAGTTCCGCCGCGCGGTGAGCGCCGCCCCGAAGGCACCCATCAGCCCGGCGATGTCGGGCCGGACGACCTCAGCCCCGGTGAGCAACTCGAAGGCACGCAGCACGGCGTCGTTGAGGAAGGTGCCGCCCTGCACCACCACGGTGTCGCCCAGCTGGGACGCGTCCTTGAGCTTGATCACCTTGTACAGCGCGTTTCGGACCACCGAGTAGGACAGCCCGGCGGAGATGTCGGCCTGGCTGGCGCCCTCGCGCTGGGCCTGCTTGACCGAGGAGTTCATGAAGACGGTGCATCGGCTACCGAGGTCGACCGGGGCGCGCGACTCCAGTGCTGACCGCGCGAACGAGGCGACGTCGGTGCCCATCGTGACCGCGAAGGTCTGCAGGAAGGAGCCGCACCCCGAGGAGCAGGCCTCGTTGACCGCGATCGAGTCGATCGCGCCGCCCCGGATCCGCAGGTACTTCATGTCCTGCCCACCGATGTCGATCACGGACGTGACACCGGGGCTGACCCGCTCGGCGGCCCGGTAGTGGGCCATCGTCTCGACCTCGCCGTCGTCGATCCGCAGCGCCGCGCGGACGAGGCCCTCGCCGTAGCCGGTGACACAGGTCCGGGCCAGGTGGGTTCCGGGCGGCATCGCCCGGTACACCTCCCGCAGGATGCGGACGGCGGCCGCGACCGGGTCGTTCGAGCTCTCGTAGTGGCTGAACACGATCCGGTCGTCGCCGTCGAGGACGACCGCCTTGATCGTGGTGGAGCCGGCATCCAGGCCGAGGAAGAGGGGGCCGGACGCCTCGGCCAGCGCGGCCTGCGGCACCCGGTGGCGGGCGTGCCGGGCCTCGAAGTCGACCCGTTCAGCCTCGTCGGTGAAGAGCGGACGCATCCGCTGCCGGGCCAGCGGGATGCTCACCGCCGGCCGGAGCCGGCGCAGCAGGTCGTCGGGGGTGTGGGCCTCGGCGTGCCCGGTGGGTTCCCCGCCCGGACGCGGGACGCCCGCGAGCAGGGCGGCGCCGATCGCCACGTACAACTGCGCGTTCTCAGGGGTGGTGAACGAGGTGACCTGCCCCTGCAGCGCCCGTTCGTAGGCCCGCCGCAGCTGCGGCAGGAAGTGGAGCGGGCCACCGAGGAAGACCAGGTTGCCCCGGATCGGGTGGCCGCAGGCCAGCCCGGAGATGGTCTGGGTGGCGACGGCCTGGAAGACGGAGGCGGCGAGGTCGGCGTGGGCCGCGCCCTGGTTGAGCAGCGGCTGCAGGTCGGACTTGGCGAACACCCCGCAGCGGGAGGCGATCGGGTACAGGTGCCGGTACTGCGCGGCGAGCCGGTCCAGGCCCTGCGCGTCGGTGTGCAACAGGGTCGCCATCTGGTCGATGAAGGCGCCGGTGCCGCCCGCGCAGGTTCCGTTCATCCGCTGCTCGGGGACCGGACGAAGGTAGGTGATCTTGGCGTCCTCGCCGCCCAGTTCGATGACCACGTCGGCGTCCGGGACGAACCGCTCGATCGCCTCGGTGGCGGCGATCACCTCCTGGACGAAGTCGACCCCCAGCAGTTCGGCGATGGTGAGTCCGGCCGACCCGGTCACCGCGGTACGGAACGACCGACCCGGGAAGAGCTCGGCCACCTCGGCCAGCAGGGCGGCCAGTTCACCCCGGACGTCGGCGTTGTGCCGGCGGTAGGCGGAGTGCAGCAGGACGCCGTCGGACAGCACGACCGCCTTGACGGTGGTGGAGCCGACATCGAGGCCGAGCGAGGCAAGCTCTGCCATGCCACTCCTCCTGTGTCCCGTCATCAGGCTAGCGCTCCCCACTACGCCTTGTAGTACCTCGGATCGGAATGCCGGACGGCGGCGTTCGCGGGCTGGGACAGCGGCTGCCGGGTCCCGTCGGAGGGAGGGGCCCGCCGCACCGGCGCTTGCCGCTCCCCCCGCCGCCGTCTAGCGTGGCGCTGCGAGGAGGTGGCCATGGAGTTGGCGTTGCTGGGGTTGGCTGCGGTGGCGATGGGCGTCGGCTGGTGGTGGCTGGGCAGGCGTCGCAAGCAATTGCTGGGCGACTCCGACGATCCGGCCTCGCTCCTGCCGGGTGCCGATCCGGGGCCCCCGGAGGTGCTCAGCCGGGAGGCCTTGCTCGGCCGCTCGAAGGCCTTCGACCCGTCCGCCTGGGACGACTCGCCCGACGGTGGCGCGGCCGGTTCCGGCGAACCCGAGGACCTGCCCAGCCGGTTCGACAGGTCCTACCTGGAACGGACCAGCAGGCGCCCGGCCGACGACTCCGCCGCACCTGCAGCAGACCCGGCCCCGCCGGCGGACTCCGCCGCCAGTCCGCCAGCGCCGCGGCCGTCCCGAGCGGTGGCCACGCCGGATGATCCGGACGAGGACCTGCCCCGCTACTTCGACCGGGAGTACCTGGAGCGCCGCTCGCGAGCCAAGGAGCCGGACCGGCCCGACGAGCCGGCCTGAACCTCAGGCGAGGCTGAGGGCGATCACCGCGTTGCCGTCCGGGTCGACGAGATAGGCGATCCGGGTGCCGGGATCGACCCGCAGCGCCGTGGTGGCCTGCCCTACGGCGATCCGGCGGACCGCCCCGGCGTCCAGGTCGTGTTCCTCCAGCACCTCGTCCCGTCCCACCAGGTACAGCCGGTGCCGGACCTCGTCCACCTCGAGCCCGCGGGCGCCCTCGCCCCCCAGCTCGGTCTCGGTCCATTCCGCTGTCGCCGGCTGGTAGCGCCCGACGCTGCCGTCCTGCCCCCACAGCACCCACAGCTGGTGGGTCCGCTCGTCGAGAGCCAGGTCGGTCGGCCCGGCAACGGGGACGCTCGCCACCTTCCGTCCGGTGGTGGTGTCGTAGATCTCGACCGCCTTGCGCACCGCGACGTAGAGCCGGTCGAGGTCGACGTCGAGGGCCAGCGCCACCGGCGCCTTGCCGACCTTCCAGGCCGCCCGGCGGTCGCCGGTCGCCACGTCGATCGGGTACACGGTCGCACCGGCCCGGTCGGCCACGTACAGCACGCCCGACGCGCCGGTGGCGACCGCCGCCGGCCGTCCGGGAACCGGGAGGGTGTTGATCTCCAGCCCGCTGGCAAGGTCGATCACCGAGACGTCGCCGCCGTCCTGGTTGGCGGTGTAGCCCAGCCCGGCCTGGGCGTCCAGGGCGAGCGCGACCGGGCGCTCACCGACCCGGATCGTGCCGGTCATCACCGGCGGGTCGAGCTCGGGCGGGTCGGAGGGGGTCGGGGTCGGGGTCGGCGGAGCCCCGGGAGGCTCCGACACCGAGGTGGAAGGGGTGTCCGACGGAGCCGGAATGGGCAGCGATCGGTCCGGGGAGAGCACGGCGGCCGCGCCGAGGACGAGCAGCAGGGCGACCAGCACGATCCCGGCCAGTCGCAGCGCGGTGGCGCCCGGACGCCGTCCCGGCCGGACCGGAGCGCCGGTCATCGCCGCACCGACTCGCGCCGGCCCGCGCCCCAGATCCCCGCCACGGCGTGATCGTAGCGGCGCCGGGGCCGCGACAGGGCGAGTCGGGAGCGATCACCCCGCAGCCGAGCGCCGCTGCCGGCGGTCAGTTGGCAGCCGGGTTGGCGATCGAGATCGGGTACTCGTCGGCCCGTGACACGATCCGCACCGGACGGCGCAGCGACAAGTCGAAGGCCAGCCGGAGGCCGCCCTGGCGGGCGAGCACGCCCGCTGCCACCCCGGCGACCGCCAGCATGCCCACGCCGGCGACCACGAAGCCTGCGGCCGACCCCCAGAGCTGGGCGACCCAGCCGAGCAGGTTGCCGCCGATCGCCTGGCCGCCGAGGCCGACCATCAGGTAGAGCGACATCACCCGGCCCCGGATCGACAGGTCGCTGGACAGCTGCGTCATGGTCTCCGCCCCGGTGCCGACCATGACCCGCACACAGGCGAGCGCGATCAGGGAGACAAGGAAGCCGGCGTAGAACGGGGCCAGCCCGGCCAGGGCCATCAGGGCCCCGAAGAGCCCGCCGCTGACCACGACCGTCCGTAGCCGCAGGGTCCGGCGACGGGCCGAGAGCACCGCGCCGAGCAGGGCGCCGCCGGCCGCCAGCGAGCTGTAGAGGCCGTACCCGGTGGCGTCCGTGCCGTAGGTGACCTTGGCGGACGCGGCGAGCAGGACGGGCAGATTGAGGCCGAACACCGCGATCGCGCCCATCAGGATGATCGACCACAGGATCGCCGGACGCTCGACGGCGTAGCGGGTGGCCTCGCGGATCTGGCCACGGGCCCGGGGCGCCCGCGGCGACGGATGCAATTCGGCCGGCCGCATCCAGACCAGCGCCGCCAGGGCGATCAGGCCGGTCCCGGCGTTGACGGCGATCGACGGGCCGGAGCCGATGATCGCGATCAGCACGCCGGAGATCATCGGCCCGACCAGTCCGCCGAGGTGGAAGACGGAGGCGTTGAGGCTGATCGCGTCCTTCACCTGGGCGGTGCCGACCATCTCGCTCAGGAAGGCGGACCGGCTCGGCGAGTCGAAGGCCATGGTGACGCCGAGGACGCCCGCCGCGGTCAGCACGTGCCAGACCTCGGCGCGTCCGGCGATCACCGTGGCCGCCAGGGTCGCATTGACCAGCACCGTGACGGCCTGGGTGACCATCAGGATGTGGCGTCGGGAGAGCCGGTCGGAGATCACCCCGGCCCAAGGGGTCAGGAAGAGAGCGGGCGCGAACTGAAAGCTGACCGCCAGGCCGACGAGCGCGACGTTCCCGGTCAGCTCGAGCATCAGCCAGTCGATCGCCACCCGCTGCATCCAGGCGCCGGTCGTGGAGAAGATGCCGGCCAGGAAGTACAGGCGGTAGTTGAAGGAACGCAGCGGCTCGAAGGCGCTCCGGGTACGGGGACGTGCGGCTGCCGCGGTGAGCGAGCCGATGGGACGGGTGACCGAGAGGTCGTCGCGGGCGCGCATGGGCGCGAACCTCCGAACAGGTGGGACGCCGGGACATCCTTTCACGTTTCAGGAGCTGGTCTGACCACAACGCCGCTGGTGTGGGGCAGCCGTCCGTTTGCCGCCCGACCGGCGACTCGCGCACGACCTCAGACCGGCGCGTCCGCTCGGCCAGACTGGATCGCCCCCGCCCCGCTAGTGGTGAGTGTCCGCATCAAACTCGCAAGGAAGACTCACGCCCAAGCAGCTGGACGGTACTGAGCGCTGCGCTTGTGAGCCAGGGATCGATCCGGGCGGGTGGCGAGGTGGAGCCCCTGCGGCACCACCTCCGCCTCTTGGTGAGTGTCTGGGGCGAAGTCGCAAGGAGAACTCACAGCGAGCCGCGTCCTACCGGGGACAGCGACGGCAGGGTCGCGGCGATCCGGTCCAGCCGCCCATCCGGAGCGCCTCGGCCACCTCCTGAGCCACCACGCACGGCGAGGTGGCGACGTGCACCCAGGCGTAGCGCAGCGTGACGACCTGGTGCAGCCGGTGCAGGTTGTCGCGCTGCAGGTCGTTCCAGGCGGCGACGCCCTCGTGGTAGGGACGCCCGTCCAGTTCGACGATGAGGCGGTACTCCCGGTACCAGGCATCGGTCTGTCTGTGTCGCGGGCCGTCCTGCCGCACGGACGCCGGCAACTGGTGGGCGCGCTCGACGTCACGGGCGTAGCGCACCTCGAGGGCGCTGCGCGAGCCGGCCGCGACCTCGCCGAGGATCTCCGTGAGCAGCCCGCGGCAGCGATGCCGCTCCATGCGGTTGAGTGTGTCGAGCACGACCTCGGGGTGGACGAGCCCGTTGCCCACCGCGGTCGACACCAACGCTGCGACCCCGTCCGGAGCAAGCTCGGCGGCAAGGTCGACGACGGTCTGAGCCGGTGTCGTCCGCGGCGGCCGTCCGGCCCCGGGACGCCCGGCCCTGCGGAATCGCCAGCGCGGATCGCGGACGACCTGGCGCATCCCGATGAAGACCGTGACCTCGGCGGGCGGCTCCCTCACGAGCCCGTGAAGGTACGCCGCCGCGCCCATCCCGAGGACGGACTGGGGGCCGCCGAGCAGGACCCCGGCCCACGCCAGTTGCTGCCAGCCGCCATCGGCGACGGCGTAGATCCCGCGGGTCAGCTGGCGCAGTCGTCCCTCCCGGACCCACCGGGCGATGACGGCGTCGCTGACGCCTGCCTTGATCACCTGCTCTCGCGACAACGTGTGGGCCTGCTGAGCGGCCAGCGTGGACAACAGCTCGGGGAACGGGGTGCGGGCGATCACGCGGGAAGCCTTGGTCGGCGCGGCGCGGTCGGTTCAGCCAGCTGGCGCGCTGTGGATGAGGCTGCGGTCGTCCACAGGCGCCGGATCTCGCGAGAACCGCCCAACCCGCCTCAGGTGTGAGATTCCACCCCGACTTCGCCACGGACACTCACCAGTAAGCGGAGGTGAGACAGGGCGCGCTCCACCTCGCCAACACCGCCCGAACCGCGCCTCACTGTGAGTCTCCACCCCGACTTCGCCACGGACACCCACCAGTAAGCGGTGGTGGAGGGGGCAGGTGGGGGATGCAGGAAGCGGGCGGAGGTGGAAGGCGCGGGCGGAGGTGGAAGGCGCGGGGCCGAGGCGGTGGGCCGGGGCAGCCCGTTCCGCCGGGGCGCGGTTCGGGCTTGTCGGGGCGGCGTGAGAGTGTGGGACGCATGCATGACGGCAGACCGCTGTGGGACGACGAGCCCCCACCCGACCCCGACGAGTTGCCACCCGACCCCCTGGACGAGGCGCCGGAGTCCCTGCCGTTCGACGCGATGGCCACGCCCCGCACGACGCGACGCCGGCCACAGCCGGACGGCACCGGCCGTGACGCAACGGCGACCCGGCGCCGGACCGTCCCGGCAGCCCGCCCCGCGGCGGCGCTGAGCGGGGAGGACCTGCGCACCGCCGCCCTGCAGGTGCTGCGGCAGCTCACCGGCGACCCGGCGGCCGCCTTCCATCCAGGCCAGTTCGAGGCTATCGAGGCCCTGGTCGCCGACCGGCGTCGGGCGCTGGTGGTGCAGCGCACCGGGTGGGGCAAGTCGGCCGTCTACTTCATCGCCGCCCTGCTGCAGCGACGCCAGGGCACCGGTCCGGCGCTGATCGTCTCTCCCCTGCTGGCCCTGATGCGCGACCAGGTGGCGGCCGCCGAGCGGGCCGGCGTCCGGGCCGTGGCGATCAACTCGGCCAATGTCACCGAGTGGCGCGAGGTCGAGCGGCAACTCGCCGACGACGCTGTCGACGTGCTGCTGGTCTCGCCCGAGCGGCTGGTGAATCCCCGCTTCCGCGACGAGCAACTCCCCCAGCTGGTCGAGAGGCTGGGCCTGCTGGTGGTGGACGAGGCGCACTGCATCAGCGACTGGGGCCACGACTTCCGGCCCGACTACCGCCGGATCCGCGACCTGATCGCCGACCTGCCGGCCGGGGTGCCGGTGCTGGCCACCACCGCGACCGCCAACGCCCGGGTGGTCCACGACGTCGAGGAGCAGCTCGCGGCCGGCGGCCACGAGGTCTACACCCTGCGCGGCGCCCTGGCCCGTGACTCGCTGCGACTCGGCGTGCTGCAGCTCGACACCGCCTGGCAACGCCTGGCCTGGCTGGCCGAGCACCTGGCCGACCTGCCCGGCAGCGGCATCATCTACTGCCTCACGGTCGCCGCCGCCGAGGACACCGCCGCCCTGCTGAACCGGGTCGGCCACACCGTCCGGGCCTACACCGGACGTACCGACCCGGCCGACCGCCTGCTCGCCGAGGAGGCGTTGAAGCGCAACGAGGTGAAAGCCCTGGTGGCGACCTCCGCGCTCGGCATGGGCTTCGACAAGCCCGACCTCGGCTTCGTGGTGCACGTGGGCGCCCCCAGCTCGCCGGTGGCCTACTACCAGCAGGTCGGACGGGCCGGGCGCGCGACCGACAGCGCCGACGTCCTGCTGCTGCCCGGCGCCGAGGACCGCGCGATCTGGCACTACTTCGCCACCGCCTCGATGCCCACGAAGGCCAAGGCGGACGCCGTCCTGAGCGCGCTGGACGAGGCCGACGGACCACTCTCGGTGGCGGCCCTCGAGGCGCGCGTCGACCTGCGCCGCAGCCCGCTGGAACTGCTGCTCAAGGTGCTGGCGGTGGACGGGGCCGTCGAGTTCGGCCAGGGCGGCTGGACGCGGACCGGCCGGGAGTGGACCTACGACGCCGAGCGCTACCAGCGGATCGCCGCCGCCCGGCAGACCGAGCAGCAGGCGATGCTCGACTACGAGCGGCTGACCGGCTGCCGGATGGCCTTCCTGACCGCGCAGCTGGACGACCCGCACACTGCGGCGTGCGGCCGCTGCGACGGGTGCGCCGGGCCGTGGTACCCGGTCGGGGTCGGTGACGGCGCGGGCCGGGCCGCCCGGCAGGAGCTGGACCGGGTCGGCGTGCCGGTCGAACCCCGGCTGCAGTGGCCGTCCGGCCTCGACCGGCTCGGCGTGACCAGCGACGGGGCCGCCGTCCGGGGACGGATCCCGACCGAGGAGCAGCCCGAACCGGGACGCGTCGTGGCCCGGCTCTCCGACCTCGGCTGGGGCAACGACCTGCGCGCCCTGTTCGCCCCGGACACCGATGGCAGGCCGGTCGACGCCCCGGTGCCCGCCCCGTTGGCCAGAGCCTGCCTCCAGGTGCTGCGGGAGTGGCCCTGGCAGGAGCGTCCGGTGGCGGTGGTCTGGCTGCCGAGCCTGTCGCGGCCCGGGCTGGTGGAGTCGCTGGCGACCGGGATCGCGACCGCCGGACGGCTGCGGCCGCTGGGCCCGCTGGAACTGGCGCCGGGCGCGGCACCGCTCAGCGGCGCGGTGAACTCGGCCTACCGGGTTCGCGACCTGTGGCCCCGGTTCAACATCCCTGCGCCGCTGGCACGGGAGCTGGGCGGCCTGGACGGGCCGGTCCTGCTGGTGGACGACCTGGTCGATTCCCGCTGGACGATGACGGTCGCCGCCCGCCTGCTACGCCGGGCAGGTGCGCCGGCCGTGCTGCCGTTCGCGCTCGCCGCGGCAGGCTGACCGACCTTGGAGGCACTGTGGGTCAGGGGTCGGGCGGCTGCTACGTAGTTGTTCGGATCCGGCCGTCTCGCCGCTCGCGTCCCTCTTCCGGGGGACACCGATGCCCGATAATCTCTACGTGAGCCGATGACCACCCCTTGGCCGCGTTGCCGCGACAGGCGGCTGGCGCGGCGGGCGTGCGGCCCCGGCCGGCGAAGGGGGGTTTCGCCGGTCAGGGCCGTATTCGCCGTGGTGCCCCGGGCAGCGGCGGTGGCCGTGCTGCCGACCCCGGAGGAAGCCGATGAGGACCGCCGACCGACACTCTGGGACCGCTGCGACGAGGGGGTGCTGATGGTGATCGTCATCCGGCCCGCCTCGGTGTTTGCCGACGTTGCGACCCTGGTGGGCCCCAAGCGTCCCGACGCCAACGTCTGCTGGTGCATCAGCTATCGGGTCTCCTCGAAGGAGAACCTGTCCCTGCTCGGCCCGGCGCGGGGTGCGCGGGTCCGCGAACTCTGCGCGGAGGATCCGCCGCCGGGGGTGATCGCCTATGACGGCGACGAGCCGGTGGGATGGGCGGCGGTGCACCGTCGTGCCGACACCAGTTTCGCCCGCAACCGCAGGATCCCCCACGTCGATGACCTGGACGTCTGGTCGATCTGGTGCCTGCGGGTCCGGCCGGGGTACCGCGGCAAGGGCATCTCCCGTCCCCTCCTGGACGGTGCGGTGGCCTTCGCCCGCGACCACGGCGCGCCCGCGGTGGAGGGCTATCCGGTGGACAACCACGGCGCGAAGGTCGATCTGACGATGGCCTACGTGGGCACTCGGGCGCTGTTCGAGCGCGCCGGGTTCAGCTGGGCGGCCGATACGACCTCGGTGCTCAACGGCTTCCCGCGAGTACTGATGCGCCGCGACCTGCGCTGACTGCTACCTTCCCTGCAGGAGGTATCAATGACGCAACCACTTCGGATCGGCATTCTCGGCGCGGCACGGATCGCGGAGCGGGCGGTGGTCGAGCCCGCCGCTGCGCTCGGGCACGAGATCGTGGCAGTCGGAGCCCGCGACCTCGGACGCGCCGAGGCCTACGCGGCCGAACACGGCATCGCCCGGGCCTACGGCAGCTATGACGAGGTGCTGGCCGATCCGGCGGTCGAGGTGGTCTACAACCCCAGCCCGAACAGCGAGCACGTCCGCTGGACGCTGGCCGCGCTCGCTGCGGGCAAGCACGTCCTGTCGGAGAAGCCGTTCGCCTCCAATGCCGCCGAAGCCCGGCTGGTCGCGGCGAGGCCCAACCCGTCCGGGCTGGTGGTCTTCGAGGGCTTCCACCACCGTTACCACCCCACCTATCGCCGCCTGCTCGAACTGGTCGCCGACGGCGCGATCGGCGAGGTCACCGGTCTCGCGGTGAACATGAAGTTCGACTGCACGGACCTCGGCGACATCCGCTGGTCGTGGCCGCTGTCCGGCGGCTCCCTGATGGATCTGGGCTGCTACTCGCTGCACGTCGGACGCGATGTCGCCCAGGCGCTGGGCGGCTCCCTCGAGCTGGTCTCGGCCAGCGCCACGACCAATCCCGGCGCCGACCCGCGGGTGGACGCCACCGCGACCGTCGTCGGCCGGCTGCCGGGCGGCGCCGAGGCGGTGCTGGAGTCCAGCCTGGAAGGCCCGGCAGACATGTCGATCCAGGTGACCGGCACCCGGGGCGGCATCCGGCAACCGAACTTCATCAACCTCGGGCAGGACGACAGCCTGGAGATCACCGTGGACGGCGAACTGGCCGTCGAGCACCACGGGACGACCTCGACCTACACCCACCAACTCGCCGCGCTGGCGGCGGCCGTCCGCGACGGCGCGCCGTTCCCCACCGACCTGGCCAGCGCCGTCGCGATGATGGAACTGGTCGACCAGTCCTACCGGCTGGCCGGCTTCCCGCTGCGGGAGTCGACCCTGGGCTGAGCCGACCGGCTCAGATCACGCCCTGGGCGACCATCGCGTCGGCGACCTTCACGAAGGCCGCGCAGTTCGCTCCGACGACATAGTCGCCCGGGTGGCCGTACCGCTCGGAGGCGGCGTAGGCGGTGTCGTGGATGGTGTGGATGATGTCGTGCAGCTTGGCCTCCGAATCATCGAAGGTCCAGCGCTGCCGGGACGCGTTCTGGCTCATCTCCAGCGCCGAAGTCGCCACGCCGCCGGCGTTGGCCGCCTTGCCGGGCGCGAACAGCACACCGGCCGCCTGGAAGACGTCGACCGCTTCGGGCAGGGAGGGCATGTTCGCACCCTCGGCGACCGCGATGACACCGTTGCGCACCAAGGTCTCGGCGTCAGCGGCATTCACCTCGTTCTGCGTGGCGCACGGCAGCGCGATCTCGGCCGGCACTTCCCAGACCCGTCGGCCGGGGACGAACTGGGCCGAGGGGCGCCGGGCGGCGTACTCGGAGATCCGCAGCCGCTCGACCTCCTTGACCTGCTTCAGCAACTCGACGTCGATCCCGGCCTCGTCGAGGACGTACCCGGTGGAGTCGGACGCGGTCACCGGCAGTGCGCCGAGCTGGGCCGCCTTCTCGATGGCGTAGATGGCCACGTTGCCCGACCCGGACACCAGCACGCGGCGTCCCTCGATCGACAGGTTCTTCACCGCCAGCATGTCCTGGACGAAGTAGACCGCACCGTAGCCGGTCGCCTCGGTGCGGACCTCGGCGCCACCCCACCCGGTGCCCTTGCCGGTGAACATGCCGGACTCGTGGCGGTTGGTGATCTTGCGGTACTGGCCGAACAGGTAGCCGACCTCACGGGCGCCCACCCCGATGTCGCCGGCCGGGACATCGGTGTGCTCACCGAGGTGCCGATACAGCTCGTTCATGAAGGACTGGCAGAAGCGCATGACCTCGGCGTCGCTACGGCCCTGCGGGTCGAAGTCGGAACCGCCCTTGCCGCCGCCGATCCCCTGCGAGGTGAGGGCGTTCTTGAACACCTGCTCGAAGCCGAGGAACTTGATGATGGACGAGTTGACCGAGGGGTGGAACCGCAGGCCGCCCTTGTACGGGCCGAGCACCGAGGAGAACTGCACCCGGTAGCCGCGCTGGACGTGCACCCGGCCGGCGTCGTCCACCCACGGCACCCGGAAGATGATCTGGCGCTCCGGCTCGACCAGGCGCTCCAGGATGCCGTCCTCGAGGTAGGCAGGCTCCTCGGCCAGCACGGGCTGGATCGAGGTGAGTACCTCGTGGACAGCCTGGTGGAACTCGATGTCGCCCGGGTTTCGCCGCAGTACGGCTTCGTAGGCGGGCCGGACGGAGGCCGGCAAATCGAGGGTGGCGGGTGGGTTCGGAGCTGTTCCAACCGACACGGGCAATCTCACTCTCTAGTCAAGCTGTCCCAAAACGGACACTTCCAGTGTCCCACAGCCGCAAGAGAGCATCGGACCGCACTCCACATCCGGTCACCCGGCGGCGTTCTCCGGAAGACCTGCTAGCGCATCCCGGAGGGCGGGACGCCGTCTCGGCCAGCGGCCTTCCCAGCACGTCGAGCCGAGAGTTCAGCCCCGACCTGGCGCGCGCCCTCCGGGCAGCTCGCCGGTCAGGTTCACTTCGTCGGCCACGTCCCGCAGTCGTCGGTTGAGGTGCTGGCTGGCGCTGATCAGTTGCTCGAAGGCCTGCTCGCTGGTGATCCGCTGCTGAGCCATCAGGATGCCGGTGGCGACCCCGATGTGCCGGTTGCTCTCCAGTGCGCGGCGCAGGCCGGCCAACTCCTCACGCTGCATCCGGTTGAGCAGCAGCAGCGAGACGTAGGAGCCGAAGATGGCCGCCATCGGCAGGTCCGCGGCGCGGAAGGCCTGGCCTTTCTCGGCGTACAGGTTGAGGGCCGCCCGGTCATCGGCCGACAGCAGCAGGCGAGTGCTCAACATCGAGCGAACACCGAGGTCGACGGCGCCCGGGGCGAAGCGCGGGAAGTCGGCATCGGAGGCCAGGTCGTTCGAGAGGACGATGTCGTTCTCGTTCAGTGCCGCCACGCAGGGGCCCTCATCAAGGCTGTACTGCAGGGCGTCGACCCGGATCGGCAGGTCACCGGTGCTGTAGACCGTGATCGGCTTGCGTCCGTGCTGGGCCAACGACACCGCGGCGTGGTCGGCGCCCCGGATCGTCCGCGCAGCGCACTCCATCACGGACTCGAGGGTGAGGACGCCGGTGTCGTCGGTCATGGCCTGCAGCAGCGCCTGGAACTCGTCGGCAGCACGGTCTCGGAGGCTGGTGATGTGGGCCGAATCGTTCATCCGTCGGCTTCCTGTCGGGGGCGGTCTCAGCGTACGCCGGTCGACGCCGAAGCGGTACGTCCCGCGGCCTGCACACCGCGGCCGGCAGGCGGGTCGCGTCCCGGACGTTGGGCCGCCGCCCAGACGGGTACCGGGGAACCATGACCGAGCAACCTGACGACCGGATGGTGCAGGCCCGCCAGGACCTGCTCCCCGAGGAGGACGCCGCCGGGAGCGAGGATCCCGAAGGCCAGGCGCAGGCCGTGCTGGAGGAGTCCGCGGACCGCGTCCGGCACCCCAGCCAGACCCGCGCCGAATCGACCCAGACCCCCGGCGAGGACCGGGTGCCGCCCGCGCAACCGCCGAAGGAGGCGCCATGAAAGCGATGACCTACCGCGGCCCGTACCGGCTGCGGGTCGAGGAGCGGCCGGAGCCCCGTATCGAGCATCCCAACGACATCGTCGTCCGGGTGACGCTGGCCGCGATCTGCGGCTCCGACCTGCACCTGTACCACGGGATGATGCCCGACACCCGGGTGGGGACCACCTTCGGCCACGAGTTCATCGGCATCGTCGAGGAGGTCGGGCCGTCGGTCCGCAACCACGCGGTCGGCGACAAGGTGATGGTGCCGTTCAACATCTCCTGCGGCTCCTGCTACTTCTGCTCCCGCGGGCTGTACGCCAACTGCCACAACGTCAACCCGAATGCGACAGCGATCGGCGGCATCTACGGCTACTCGCACACCTGCGGCGGCTACGCCGGCGGCCAGGCCGAACTGGTCCGGGTTCCGTTCGCCGACGTCGGTCCCGTCCGGGTGCCGGAGTGGATGCACGACGAGGACGCCGTCCTGCTCACCGACGCGGTCGCCACCGGCTACTTCGGGGCGCAGCTGGCCGACTTGTCCGAGGGCGACACGGTCGTGGTCTTCGGGGCGGGTCCGGTCGGGCTGGCGGCGGCGAAGTCGGCCTGGTTCATGGGTGCCGGACGGGTGGTGGTGGTCGACCACCTCGACTACCGGCTGGAGAAGGCGAAGGACTTCGCGCACGCCGAGACAGTCAACTTCGCCCAGGTCGACGACATCGTCGTCCACCTCAAGAAGATGACCGCCGGGCTCGGCTTCGACTCGGCCATCGACGCGGTCGGCGCCGAGGCGGACGGGGCGGCGCTGCAGCAGATCACCGCCACGAAGCTCAAGCTGCAGGGCGGGTCGCCGGTGGCGCTGAACTGGGCGATCGACTCGGTTCGCAAGGTCGGCACCGTCGCAGTGCTGGGTGCCTACGGCCCGATGTTCAGCGCGGTCAAGTTCGGCGACGCCATGAACAAGGGCCTGACCCTGCGGATGAACCAGGCGCCGGTGAAGCGCCAATGGCCACGGCTGTTCGAGCACGTCCGCAACGGCCACCTCAGCCCGCGCGAACTGGTCACGCACCGGTTCCGGCTGGACGAGGTCCCCGAGGCCTACCACGTGTTCTCCGCCAAGCTCGACAACTGCATCAAGCCGCTGATCATCACCGGAAACTGAGGAGACCTGATGAGTGACAACCAGCTTCCGGTCTACACCGCCGCCGCTCCCCCGGTCCCCTCGAGCGAGGAGTTGCGCGAGCGGATCCCCGGCTGGGGCATCGACCTGGATCCGGCGGTTCGGCCGTCGTACCCCAAGGAGCGCGAGGAGCGCACCGGGGCGCACTGGGACTTCCCCGAGCGGCAGCCGGAGATCCAGCCGCGGGAGAAGTCGATCGAGCACGAGCAGCTGACGCCGGTGTTCGGCACGACCGTGCCGCTGCGCGGCCTGTCGGGCCGGATCCGCCGCTACTCCTACGACAAGTTCAGCGAGGGGAACGCGGCCCACTGGCTGCTGCTGATCGCCGCCGACCGGGTGGACTCCTTCGAGAGCCACCTGGCCTCGTTCGGAAGCGGGGCGCCGGACAACCCGATCACCGAGACCGGGATCGCCGCCGAGTTCGAGTACGGCCGGTCACGGTTCACCGGGTCGCGGGTGGACGGCAAGCACACCTGGCTGGACCCGTTGGTCGTGATGGGTCCGTGGATCGCCGCAGCCGGGATCGGCGCCCTGGCCGTGGGCCGCCTCGTCCGGACGGTGCGGGCGCGGCGACGCTAGTCGCCGCCTGACGAACCGGCGCTGGCCGTTGCGGCGGTGACCGGCCGTGGCGGGAGCGCGGTGTCGGCCTGCCCGGGCCACAGGATCAGCGCCCCCCAGGCGGCGATCGTCCATCCCCACGCGGGGTGCGGCATCGCGCCCAGTCGATCCGGGAAGACGAGGGTCGCGTAGGCGACGATGCCCGCGGTCAGCGCGAAGCCGACTCGCCAGAGCATCAGCGGAGCCGGCCACAGCACCAGGCCGCTGCAGCCGGCGGCCAGCGCGAGCCCGAGGGCGACCTGGACGGGCCAGTGGTTGATCCCGTTGGTGACGTCGCCCAGGTCGTAGGTGAGGACGGCGGCCGCGTAGCTGTTCCACGCATACCCCAGCCACAGCGCGACGCCCGCGAGCGCAACGGCGGTCGCTGCCGGTCGGTGCGGCAGGCGGAGCCGGTCGGGGAACCGTCCGGGCCGCAGCAGCAGCCAGACGGTTCCGGTCGCGGCCGCGAGCCCGAGCGCGACCCAGACCGGTCCGACATCCACCAGCACAGCGCCGCCGAGCAGCAGCGAGACGGTGACCATGACCAGCAGCACCAGTCCCGGCCAGGGCCGGTGCGGCACGGTCGCGATCCAGCCGAAGCCGCCGGCGACCAGGAAGGTGAACAGCGCTCCCCAGCTGGCCTCCTGCGACATCGGCCACTGGTAGCGGGGGTCGGACAATCCGAACACGGTGCCGAGGTCGATCAGGCCCATCATCGCGACCGCGGCGATCCCGGCGAACAGCCAGGACACCGCCCGGACGGGGATCATTGAGCGGCGCGCAGGCAGGTCGGTGGCTTCCACAGCCGGAACAGTAGAGGGCGGCCGGGTCGCGTGCCGAGGGCCCGTCCGGCTGCGGCGCCGGGGCGGCGGGTCAGCGCGGGCCCAGTGCTGCGAGGTGGCGGCCGACCTCGGGCCCGCCGATCCGGTTCACCACCTCGGGGTCACCGACCACCACGAGCCGGTCCGTCGCGCGCGACAGCCCGACATAGAAGCGCTCCCGGCTGCGGTCGCGGGTCCCGTCCTCGTTGACGCAGAGCACGACGACGCGGCGCTCCATCCCCTTGAAGCCCAGGACGTGGCCGTAGAAGACGTCGTCGTTGGACCAGAACTCGTCCCAGTACCCGGAGAAGCCGAGCGACTCCTGGCGCTCCTTCTGGACGGGGTGCCGGGCGCCCATCGTGAGCAGCGCGACGTCGCGGGGTTCCCAGCCCTCTTCCAGGAGGCGGTCCACCTGCTCGTCGGCGGCGTCGATCGCCGCTGCCGGGGCGGCCGCCACGAACTCGACCTCGGGGCCGTCGCCGCCGCGCAGTTGCATCGAGGTGGGTGCCAGCGGCAGGAAGGCCTGCGCGATCTGGCGGGTGTTGCGCAGGTTGTGGTCCAGGACCAGCGGGACCAGGGCGAGCGGCGGCCGTCCGAACCTGGCGAACACCCGCTGCCGCTCGTCGCTGTAGGCGTAGATGCCGCCGGCCGTCTCGTCGCGCAGTGCCGTGACCAGCGGCGTCCACCAGTCATCGGCGAAGTCCTGCGCCTCATCGACGATGACCGCGTCGAACCGCTCCTGCGGCGGCAGATCGGCGGCGCGGGCCGCCATCCGGGTCGGCAGCCCGACCTCCCAGAACTCCGAGTCGTCCCGCGAACCGCTGATCTCGAGCCCCCACCGGCGGGCCAGGTCTTCGAAGGTGCCGACGAAGGCGGGCTGTTTGGCCCGCGAGCCGGTGAGCAGTTCGCGCCGCAGGTGGTGCGCCAGGCCGTAGCTGTAGCAGACCACGGCGACCCGTTGACGCTTTCCGCCGGCCCTTCCGCCGGCCAGGTCGCGGGCCTGCCGGATCGCCAGGACGGTCTTGCCGCTGCCCGCCCCGCCCCGGATCTCCACCCGGTTGAGCAGCCGGGTGACATCGAGCAGTTGGGCCTGCTCCATCGTCAGCCGGTCGGCCAGGACGGCCCGGTCCGCGGCGATGGCCACCGGGTCGCGCCGAGGCAGGTGGCGGCCGACCAGGATCTCGCGGATCAGGTCGAGGTCGTCGGCCTCCGGCGG
>JAEZHJ010000193.1 GCA_023436925.1 Actinomycetes bacterium | reverse complement strand
GGCCCGGCGAGCAACTCCAACTCCGGCGCGAGCGGCACCAGTCGGACGAAGCGGAACGGCTCGTCCTCCACCCTGGCCCGCAGCGTGATCGCGTCACCGGACCGGCTGGCCCGGATCGTCACCCGGCGGCCGGCCCAGTCCGGCACCGGCGCCGAGGACCAGTCGGACACCCCGTCGGTGACCACGGCACCCAGGTTCGGCTGGCCGTCGGCGTACTCGATCCCGGCCTTGATCCAGTGGGTGGGCGACGCCTTGAGGAACAGACCGGCCTGGTCGAACTGCTCCGACATCGTCGCGGCGAAGGTCACCTCGACAGCGGCGTCGGGCGGCAGCGGCGCGAGCAGCGCGTGCTCGTCGTCGTGGATGAACCCGTACGAGGTCACCCGCCAGGCGTCCGACCCCTCTGCAGCCGTGACGACCAGGTCCCCGTCCACCGATTCGACCGCCACCGGGGGCGTGGTCCACTCCCCCGCCCCCCAGTCCATGCTCAGCACAGCCATCACTCCTCCTCGCCGGTCACCCTAGCGGGAGTCGGCGACCGCTACCGCTTCCGCGCGGTGAGGGTGAAGCTGGCCGGCAGCCGCTGTGGACGGTCGGCCAACCGGTACTCCCCGGAAGCCGGGTCGAAGGCCATCAGGCCGGGGAACGGCTCCCACGGCACGCTGTCGTGTTCCACGAGTCCGGTGAGCTCCAGGCCCGCCTCCAGCACCGCTGTGACGATCTCGCCCAGCCCGTGGTTCCACTCCAGCGTCCGCGGCGAGGCGACCACCCCCGGCCCGCCGTAGGTGGTGTCGTCAAGCCACTCCACCGGCTCGACCTGCTCGAAGTAGGGAAGCTCCAGCGCGGGGGTGACCGCCCCCGGCCCGGACAGCCAGGGCTGCTGGGCCCGGTCCGGGTGCTCGTCGGCCACCGTCATCGCCAGCACCGCGTTGAGCACCGGGTGCCCGTCGCGGATGAACAGCCGGCCGCCCGGGCGCAGCAGGTCGGCCACCACCTGCGCCCAGCGCCGGATGCTCGGCAGCCAGCAGATCGCACCGATCCCGGTGTAGACCAGGTCGAACCGTCCGGCGCCGAGGGCGTCCACCGCGCCGTAGACATCCGACTCGACATAGTCGATCGCCGTGCCGGCACGTCCGGCCAGCTCGCGGGCCACCGCCAGCGAGCCACCCGAGAGGTCCAGCCCCGTCACCCGGGCGCCGAGCCGGGCCAGGCTGAGCGTGTCGGTACCGATGTGGCACTGCAGGTGGACGACCGCCAGCCCACCCAGGTCGCCCAGCCGTTCGGCGTCGAACCGGACCACGTCCGACAGCGCGGCCGGGTCGGCGAGCAGCCGGTCGATGTCGTAACCCCGGGCGTGGATCGTGGCCCGGGAGTCCCAGTTCGCGCGGTTGACCGCCAGGTAGTCGGCGCCCGGCGCGGTCACGCCCGCCCCCCGTCGGCGGGCTCGGCCAGCGCCGCCCGGGAGGCTTCGCTCTGCGCGGCGTAGAGCTCGAACGGGTCGTGCAGGGTGCGACCCAGCACGCCGCTGAGCCACTCGGCGTCGAGTGCCGTCCCCTCCTGGGTGGTGTCCTTGGAGCCGTCGGAGGTGAGGTTGGACTGGAAGATGCCCGCCGCGCTGGCCGGCAGGAAGTCCTCGTAGACGATCGGGGTGGCGACCACCCCACCGTCCGCCCCACGTTCGTAGGTGAAGTAGCCCAGGCCCTGCGCGTCCAGCTCCGCCTCGGTGGTCGGGAAACCGTCCCGCCACAGCTCACGCAGCACCTCCTGGCGTCCGGCAGCGTCTAGCGGCTCCCCGGCGGCCGACGCCTCCGCCCCGCGCCGGGCCGCCTCGGCGATCCCCGCGTCATAGATGGCCCGGCCCTGGCGGGTGAGCGCAATCCCGCGGGCCTCCACCTCACCGAACCGCACGCGCAGCGCGTCCTCCACCACGCTGCCGTCGGCCATCCGGAACAGCCGGGGCTCGGCCAGCGCCCGGAACGAGGTCTGCCGCAGCAGGACGTCGGGGCCCTCCCACTTCGGGGGCCCCTGGATGTCGTCGATCATCGTGATCCCGCGGGCCGACATCCGCTGGTACAGCGCGTCGATGTCGAGCACCCGCGGCGTCAGGTGGTTGATGTGGGTCGACCGGACGCCGCCGATGTCGGCAGCCACCGCCGAGACCCGCTCCAGTTCGCGGTACCAGGCCGCGTCCACCGGCTCCCGGGAGAGCTCGAAGGTCGCGGTCGCCAACCGCAGGAACTCGGCCGCCTCCGCCTCGGGCAGCCCGCCCTCGGCCTCGGCCCGGTCGGCCAGCGCGAGCAGCCTCGGGGAGAAGATCTCGCGGTCTGCCAGGAATGCCTCCAGCCGGCGCTGCAGGTCGGCGTCGAAGAACCGCCGGTCGGCTGGGGTGATCATCGAGGTGAAGACCCGGAACGGGTTGCGCGCCAACTCGTCGGCCGCGATCGGACGGAAGGCGGTCGAGACCACCGGAATCGCACTGGTGGCCGCCTCCCGCAGGTCGTAGAACCCGACCGGATACATCCCGATCGCGCCGAAGATGCGGGCGACCTGCGCCAGCTCGGTCGGGCTGCCGAGCCGGATCGCGCCGTGCCGTTCGGCGGTCACCCGGTCGATGCTGCCCAACCGCTGGGCAGCCTGAGGATCGGCCGCCATCACATCGGCATTCACCTCGTGGGAGACCTCGAGCAAGGTCGTGTAGGCGGGCACCTCGGTGCCGTACATGTCGGAGAGGCTTCGGGCGAACGCGGCACGCAATTGCCACTGCTGCACCAGGGCCATGGGGTGACTCCTTCGTCGTTGCTGACCCCATCATGCCGGGGCTGTCCAGTGTCGGGGGCGGGTCGTAGCATCACCGGATGGAGTCGAACGAGCTCGTGCTGCCGGACGTGGCCGCCTGGCGGGCCTGGCTGGACGAGCACGAGCAGACCGCAGCCGAGGCCTGGCTGGTCCTGGCCAAGAAGGGCAAGCCGGCGCCCACCACGCTGACCTACCAGGCGGCGCTGGAAGAGGCGCTCTGCTCGGGCTGGATCGACGCGATCTCCCGCCGCCGCGACGAGGTGAGCACGCTGCAGCGCTTCTGCCCCCGCCGGTCGCGCAGCATCTGGTCGGCCCGCAACGTCGATCTGGCCGAGCGGCTGACCGCTGAGGGCCGGATGCGCCCGCGCGGGCTGGCCGAGATCGAGCGGGCGAAGGCGGACGGGCGGTGGGCGTCCGCCTACCAGGGCAGCCGCTCGATGCCCGTCCCCGACGACCTGGCGGCGGCGCTGGCTGCCAACCCGGCCGCGCAGGCCGCCTTCGACCGGCTCAGCGCGCAGAACCGGTACGCCATCCTGTTCCGGCTCCACCACCTCAAGACGGCGCAGGCCAGGCAGCGCAACCTGGCGAAGTACGTCACCATGCTGGAACGCGGCCAGACCGTCTACCCGCAGCGGACGGCCACCGACGACCCCCCGTGACGAACCCGCCGCCGGGAAGGAATAGCGTTGGACCATGCCCGCTGACGACGCTTCCGCCGCACCAGATCTCGACCACGAGTACGAGGACGCGCTGGAGCCGAAGCACCTGATCCGTCGCTCGGACATCGTGCTCAAGGCGGGCATCCTCATGCTCGGCGCGGGCACCAGCGGGCTGCGGGTGCGCGAACTCATGCAGTCGGTCGCCAGCACCGTGGGGATCACCCGGCTCCACGCCGACATCAGCTTCACCTCCATCACGCTCACCGTCGGCCGGCGGCGGATCTTCCGCACCCAGATCGCCGAGATCCCCAACCCCGGCGTGAACGCCCACCGGATCGCGATGCTGCAGGACTTCGGCAACTCGCTGCCCGAGCGGGCCACCGTCGCCGAACTGCAGACCCGCCTGCGGGAGATCGAGAAGACGCCGCGGCTCTACCCCGAATGGGTGCTGGTGATCCTGGTCGCCCTGGCCTGCGCCTCCATCACCGTCCTGGGCAACGGCAGCTGGCGGGAGGTCGCCGCGGTGATCCCGGCCTCCGCGCTCGCCTTCTGGCTGCACCGCCGGATGGGATCCTGGCAGCTCAACCACCTGGCGACGGTGCTGATCTCGGCGGCGACCGCATCGGCGCTCTACGTCGGCTTCACCGCGCTGCTCGACCTGGCCCTGGGCGGCCCCAGCCCGCGGGTGGCGGCCGGGTTCATCAGCGCGTGCATCTTCCTGATCCCCGGCTTCCCGCTGGTCACCGCCGGCCTCGACCTGACCCGGATCGACCTGCAGGCGGGGATCCCCCGGCTGGTCTACGCCGCGATGGTGCTGCTGAGCATCACGATCGGGGTGTGGCTGGTGGCCACCCTCGCGGGGCTGTCGGCCGACCCGGTGCCTCCGCTGGACGCCGCGACCCCGGTGGTCCTGGCGGTCTCGGCGGTCGCGTCCTTCTTCGCGGTGTTCGGCTGGGCGGCGATGTTCAACAGCCCGCTGCGGATGGCTGTCGCGTCCGGGGTGATCGCCGCCGCCTGCAACCTGCCCCGGCTCCTGATGCTCGACCAGGGTGTCCGTCCGCACGTGGCGACCTTCATCGGCACGTTCCTGATGGGCCTGTGCTGCGCGCTGGTGGCTCGCTGGTTCAACATGACCAAGATCATCATGACGGTGCCGGTCGTGCTGGTCGTGATCCCGGGCGCCTCGGCCCTGCGCACCCTGCTCTACTTCGACCAGGCCGACGTGGTGAGCGCCCTCGCCTCCGGTGTCGCCACCGTGCTCGTCGCGATCGCCATGATCGCGGGCCTGGCCGGCGCCCGGATGCTGACCGATCCGGAGTGGGCGTTCACGCGTCCCGAGCCCCAGACGATCGCGCTGGCGAAGATGCGCCGGCTGCTCGCCTTCCGCCGTCCGGTGCGGCGGGAGGCCCGCGAGGCCGCGGACGACTCGGCACCGAGCGCCGTCTCGGGCCCCGATCAGCTGGACGACGAGCCCGGCGCCGGCCCGCGTCCCGACCACCAGACGTAGCCGGCCACGACCAGCACGCCGGCGCCGAGCCAGACCGCCCACCACGGGAACCCGGGCAGCTCCGGATCCGCAGCGGCAGCCTCGGCCTGCAGCGGCGGGGTGGGGGTGATCCGCTCGGCGGTGACGAGGATCCGGTGGGTGTTGATCCCGAGCGGGGTGCAGGTGACCAGCGTGATCAGGTCGCGGTCGGGCTCCGGCCAGATCGCCTCGCTGGCGTCCGGCTCGACCACGGTGACGTCGATCACCCGGTAGCTGATCACCCGGTCGAGGACCGTCACCGTGACGGTGTCGCCGAGCGCTGCCCGGTCCAGGTCGTTGAACAGCCGGGAGGTGGGGAGCCCGCGGTGGGCGGTGAGCACGGACCGGGTGCCGGCGCCGCCGACCGGCAGCGACGTGCCCTCGAGGTGGCCCACTCCGTGCAGGAGGGTGTCGTCGCTGGTGCCGTGGTAGATCGGCAGGTCGATCTCGAGGGCGGTGTACTGCAGGCGGCCCATGAGGCCGGAGGGCCCGACATCGAGCAACGAGGCGTATTCGAGAACCGCTTCGGCACCGGTGTCGCGTCCGGTCGGCACCCGGCTGTTGGCGGCGAGGACCGCCCCACTGGCCAGGGCCTGGTTGTACTGGTGGGCCAGTTCGATCTGCTCGTCCCGGTAGGACGCCTCGTCGTGCGGCGGCTGGTCGAGCAGTTCCCGGGCCGCTTCGGTGACCCGGGACTGGTCGCGCTGGGAGAACCAGGAGGCCGCCTGTGGGTACAGGAAGATCCCCAGCCCGAGCAGGATCACCAGGCCGGCCAGCACCTGTGACCAGGGCGGGCTCCAGCGCCGCCGGGGCACCACACGGGCTGGCCTCACCTGCGCTGCCTCCTGGGCTGGGGATGGCGCTGGCGGCGGGTCGGGGGACTCCGCCGCCAGCGGACCCACGAAGGGTCGGGTGGGGTCAGGCAGCGACGCGCTGGCGACGACGCGAGACCACGATGGCGATCGCACCCAGGCCGACCAGGCCCAGACCGGTGATCGTCATCACCAGGGTGCCGCCGGCACCGGTCAGGGGCAGCGTGACCCCGGACTGCTGGACGTTGGCGACCTTCTGGTCATAGCCGGTGCCGTCCTCGTTGATGACGGTGGCGCCGGTCACGACGTCGATCCCCCAGCGGTCGTTGGGGTCGGTCGGCTTGATGTACCCGGCCGGGGCCTTGGTCTCGACCACGACGTAGCAGCGGAACTGCTTGGCGAGCGGACCGTTCACCGAGTCCTTGACGAACAGGCCCGGGATCACCACGACGCCGTCCTCGTCGGAGGTGAAGGTGGTCTTCCCGCCGACGCTCAGTGCGGAGCCGGTCGCAACCGCGCTGGTGCACTCGGCGGCGGTGTCGGGGTAGGGGTTGACCGCGGCGAAGACCTGGAACTCGGCCCCCTCCAGCGGGTTGGCAGCGGAGGTGGAGTCGGTCTTGAGGATCTTGATGTCACCCCAGCTGGTGGTCACCGGCGGCGAATCGACGCCCGGGCGCTGCCGGTTGCCCTCGTTGTCGGCGGGGTTGTTGACGAAGGCGGTCGCCTTGTTGCTGATCTCGCCGGTGTCGGGGCCGGTCACGGCGGCCTGGAAGGTCACCACGACGTTGGCGTTGGGGTTGTTGGTCAGCAGGGCCTTCACGGTGGCGCTGGCGACGTTGAGGCTCACGACGACGGTCTGGCCGTTCGGGACAACGGTGTAGTCGCCGGGCGTGGTGAGCGTGGTGCCGGCCGCGGTGACCGACTTCACGCCGACAGCGGTGCCGGACGACGCGGCGGCCGGAGTGAGCCGGGAGTCGAAGGTGTCGGAGACATCGAAGCTGGTGAACTCGTTGCCCGCGGCCATCGCCGGGATCCGGACGGTGACCGGGAACTCCACCAGGCTGCCCAGGCCGAGGCCCTGCTGGGCGTTGATGGACTTGGTGACGCTGGTCACCGCGTTCTTCGGGTAGACGTTGACCTCGTAGAGCCAGCCGTCACCGAAGGGGAACGGGACGGTCACGATGAAGGGCGCGGCGGTGTCGGAGACGGTCTCCGGTGCACTCGTCTCGCACACCACGTAGGCGCCGATCCTGGCCACGGCGATGGTCGCCTCGCCGTTGCCGTCGGTCTTGCCCGAACCCACCGAGGATCCGATCGTGTAGCCGGTACCGCCGGTGACGGCGCTGCAGGCCGCGTTCACCGTGAGCGCGCCGAGGCCGTCCCAGGCAGTCGACTCGGACAGGTCCACCACCACCCCGTTGTGCAGCAACTGGTACACCGTGAAGGTGACGCCGTCGACCGCGGCCGTGGTGATCTCCGTGCTGCCGTCCGGGCTGGCCGACACAGGGGTCGATCCCGTCTGGTGCTCGTGCTTGTGGACGATGATCGAGCCGGAGGCGTCGGGATCGATGTTGCCCGGGATGGGCGCTGCCAGCGCCGGGCTGCCGCCCAGGATCAGGACGCCGGTAGCGAGGGCCAGCGCGCCGACCCCGCTCACGAAGCGCCGAACGCCGGTGTGATTGGTGGTCATGTCTTGCGTGTCTTCCTTTCTGTTCCCTTGCCCATCCGCGGGCCTAAGGGGAAGTCGTGTGGTGCCGTGTTGTTGTCCGGTCACTGCCGGGGGTGCTGTGGTGCGAAGCGGCGCTGCCGCCGGGCCTGGAGGCCGAGCGCTGCTCCACCCAGGCCCAGCAGGCTCAGGCCGAGCAACGTGAACGCGTCGCGTCCCAGGCCCCCGGTGAGCGGGAGCAGCGGGGCCTCGCGCCGCTGGTTGGCGATCGGTCCGAGGTCGACCGCCCGCTCGCCGGCGCCGATGGTGAAGTCGTGCGGAGTGTCGTCCAGGCGGAACCCGACCGGCGCCCGGGTCTCGATCAACTGGTAGCTGCCCCACGCGAGCCCGGCGACCCGCAGGCGGCCGGCCGACGGGTCGAGGTCGGGCCCGGCGCAGGCGGCGGCGTCGGCGGCGACGCAGTCGGTCACCTCGAGCACCGTGCCGGCGGGGGCCGGACCGACGATCTGCCACTGCGAGCCGGCCAGCGCGGTGGTGCCGTCGGCGTCGTCCACCTTCTGCCAGGCCACCCCGCCGGGCAGCTGCCGGTTGGTGAGCTGGCAGACAGCGGACTCGCCCGGCCGCAGCGCGTTGCTGCCGGAGAGCAGGGCTGCCGCGTCCGAGCCGAAGGCTGCGGTCCGGGTCGCCCCGCCGGTGGCGGTGATCGTGCACGAGCCCGAGACGAAGGAGTGGTCGTCGTCGCCCTGCTCGAACACCCGCACGTTCGCGGTCTGGTTGTCGCCGGTGAACAACACCCGCCAGACCTCGGCCGGCTTGCCGTTGGCGAGTGTGGTCTGGGTGCCGGCCGGGGTCAGCCCGACGCCGTCCGGGTTGCCGGTGGCGAGTTCGACGCCCAGCGTCCAGCCCTCCCCGTTGCGCGGGTTGGCGCCGCCGGTGTCCTGCACCAGCTTGTGGACCTCGACGGTGGCATCGGCCACCTTGGTGTTCTGGATGCCGCCGAGGTCGGTCCCGCCAACGGTGCCGCTCAGCGTGACCGGACGGGGGGTGGTGTCGAGCCGGTAGCCCAGCGGGGACCGGGTCTCGGTCAGGACGTAGGCGCCGTTGGCCAGGCCGTCCACCTTGAGCCGGCCGGGCAGCGGATCGGTGTCGAAACCGTCGGCGGCGCAGGGAGCGGCGGTGCAGTCCTTGACCGCCCGGACGGCGTTGGTCGCCCCACCGGTCGGCCCGGACAGCGTCCACTCCGACCCGGCGAGCAGCGTGGTGCCGGCCACCTTCTGCCACAGCAGCGAGTTGTCGTAGAACTCCACGGTCGCGGCATTGCCGGGATCGATGCCCACCCGCTGGCTGACGTTGGTCGTGGTGTCGTTGGTGTAGCTGCCGGTGGTGGCCGAGGTGACCTTGACCACGATCGTGCACTGGTCGACGCCGGCCTTGAGCCAGCCGGTGCCCGCAGCCACCGTGATCGAGTCAGCGGTCAGCGACACGCGGGCGCCGTCCTGCACCAGGCAGGTACCGGTCACCGCCTGGCTGGTCGGGTTCAGCACCTTCAGCCCGGTCGGCAGGGTGTCGACGAAGGACCAGCCCTTCTTCTCCGACTTCTCGGTCGTGTTGCGGACGGTCAGCGTCAGGGTCGACTCGCCGCCGGCCGGCACCCGGGCGGGGCTGAAGGACTTCTCCAGCCACGGGGTGACGTCGACGATCCGGACGTTGTCGACGGCGCCGTCGTTGCCGTTGGCGGTGCCGGCGGTGTCTCCCGCCCCCCGTCCGGTCGAGCTGGCGGCGGTGGTGTTGCGGATGCGCAGCCCGAAGGCGGTCTCGGAGCCGACCAGGAAGGACTGGTCGCCGAAGTAGCTGGCGGCCCGGACCGGGTAGACCCAGGAGGCGTAGGAGGAGTTGTCGGTGCGGCGCAGCGTGCCGATGTTGGAGTTGGCGGTGGTGTACAACGTCGAACCGGTGGCGTGGGCGTAGCTGGTGTTGCACACGTTGACCGGCGCGGAGGTGAGTTGCCTGGCCTGGCTCCCGGCGAGCAGCCACAGGCTGAGGCGCGGCGCGTTCGTCTGGTCGTTGCCGTTGTCGCCGCACTGGGCGGCCGAGTCGAGGGAGATGTTGAGGAACCGGCTGGCGGCTTCGGGCAGGCTGATCGAGGTGGTCAGCGTCTGGAACATGACGCTGTCATTGCTGGCCAGGTCGGTGGAGGGCACACCGCCGGAGGTGTTGGTCGACAAGGTGCCGTTGGCCCGGGCAACGGTGTCGGTCATCCCGGTCAGCTTGCCGAGCGCCCAGGCCTTGGTGCGTACCGCTCCGTAGTCGTCCTCGGACTGGGCGGAGTTCGCGCTGCCGCCGTT
>JAEZHJ010000184.1 GCA_023436925.1 Actinomycetes bacterium | reverse complement strand
CAGCGGGACGCCGCCGAGCGCCGCCGACCAGGCGGCGGCGGTGAGGGCGACCAGTTCCGGCTGGCCGGGCATCACCCCGACGACCAGGGGCCGGCCCGGGACCGGGACCATCCGCTCCGGGCTGGGTTGTGGTACGTGGTGGAAGAACACCTCAACCTCCGTCCGTGGGGGCCGGGAAGCCCGAGTGGGCGCCGGATGGCCGGCGGGGTTCCGCACGGTGGCGTCAGTACCCGTCACCGGCCCACACGATACTGCGCGGGCCTTCGGCACTGGTTCCGTCAGGGAATCGTCAAGATCGGTCAGGAAGCCGTCAGCCACCCTCGCTCCGGACAACCGGAGCGCCACGATCGGTACGTGATCGAAGATCTCCTGGCCGCCGTCATCGGCCTCGCCCTGCTGGCCTACCTGGGCTACGCGCTGGCTCGTCCGGAACGGTTCTGAGGCACGATGGACCCGATCCTGCCCGGCCTCATGTCGGTGCTCAGCGTCCTGGCCATCCTGGTGGTGATCCACGTCCCGCTGGGCAGCCTGATCCACCGGGTATTCACCTCGCCGACCGACACCCGCCTCGAGCGCGGCGTCTACCGGTTGGTCGGCGTCGATCCCGGCACCGAGCAGCGCTGGACCGGCTATGCCGTCTCCGTGCTGGCCTTCTCCGCCGTCTCCATCCTCGCGCTGTGGCTGCTGCTGGTCGGCCAGGGCCTGCTGCCGCTGTCCCAGGGCCGGTCGATGAACGTCGACACCGCGCTCAACACAGCGATCTCCTTCGTGACCAACACGAACTGGCAGTCCTATGCCGGGGAGGTGGGCACCGGTTACCTCGTGCAGGCGGCCGGCCTGACGGTGCAGAATTTCCTGTCCGCCGGTGTCGGGCTGGCGGTCGCCATCGCCGTGGTCCGCGGGCTGGTCCGCGCCGGGACCGATCGGCTGGGCAACTTCTGGGTCGACCTCACCCGCGGCATCGTTCGCCTGCTGCTGCCGATCGCCGCGCTGGCCGCGGTCGCGCTGGTTGCCGGCGGGGTGATCCAGAACCTGATCGAGCCCACCGTCATCACCACGATCGGCGGCGGGGAGCAGGTGCTGCAGGGGGGCCTGGTCGCGTCCCAGGAGGCCATCAAGGAACTCGGCACCAACGGCGGCGGCTTCTTCAACGCCAACTCGGCACACCCCTTCGAGAACCCCAACGGCTGGACCAACCTGTTCGAGGTCGTGCTGCTGCTTGCGATCCCGTCTGCCCTGCCTTACACCTACGGCCTGCTGGTCAAGGACCGGCGCCAGGGTTTCGCCATCGCGGGGGCGATGGCGGTGCTCGCGGTCGCGGCGATGATCCTGCTGACGCTGTCGGAGGTCGCCGGCGGCAGCCTGGAGGGCAAGGAGCAGCGCTTCGGCACCCCCTGGTCGGCGATCTTCGCCTCCGCCACGACCAGCACCTCCACGGGCGCGGTGAACTCGATGCATTCCTCGCTGCAGCCCTTGTCGGGCGGGTTGGCCCTGCTCAACATGATGCTGGGCGAACTCTCCCCGGGTGGGGTCGGCACAGGGCTCTACTCGATGCTGGTGATGGTCGTCGTCACGGTCTTCGTGGCCGGCCTGATGGTGGGCCGGACCCCTGAGTTGCTCGGCAAGACGATCGGTCGCCGCGAGATCACCCTGGTCTCGGCGGCGATGCTGGTGACCCCGGCCCTGGTGCTGCTCGGGACGGGGGCCGCGCTGGTGGTTCCCGCTGCCCGGGCGGCGCTGTCCACCGACGGTCCCCACGGCCTGTCGGAGCTGCTCTACGCCTTCACCTCCGCGGCCAACAACAACGGGTCCGCGTTCGCCGGGCTGTCCGCCGACCAGCCCTTCCTCAACCTCGCCCTCGGCGCCGCCATGCTGCTGGGGCGGTTCGTCCCGATCGTCGCGGTGCTGGCCTTCGCCGGCGGCGTCGCGCAGCAGGGACGCCGCCCGGTCACCGCCGGCACGATGCCAACCCACACCGTCGGCTTCGCCGGCTTCCTGGTCGTCATCATCCTCATCGTCGCCGGGCTGACGTACTTCCCGTCCCTGGCCCTCGGTCCAATCGCGGAGGCACTCTCGTGACCAAGCACCCTCGTCCCGCCCACCCCTCGCTGCTGGCCGCGGCCCGCCAGGCATTGCCCCAGGCGCTGGCCAAGCTCGACCCGCGCCACGCCTTCCGCAGCCCCGTGCTGTTCGTCGTCTGGGTGGGTTCCGCGCTGACCACGGTGATGTCGGTGATCCAGCCCTCGGTGTTCGCGGTGTCGGTCACGGTCTGGCTGTGGCTCACCGTCCTGTTCGCCAACCTCGCCGAGGCGATCGCCGAAGGCCGCGGCAAGGCCCAGGCCGACAGCCTGCGCCGGACGCGCACCCAGGCCATGGCACGCCGGCTCACCGAGGCCGTTACCGAGGAACAGGTGGCAAGCACGGCACTTGTGGTCGGCGACCGGGTCCTGGTCGAGGCCGGTGAACTGATCCCGGCCGACGGGGACATCGTCGACGGTGTTGCGACGGTGGACGAGTCCGCCATCACCGGTGAGTCAGCGCCGGTGATCCGCGAGGCGGGCGGCGACCGGTGCGCGGTCACCGGCGGAACCACAGTGCTCAGCGATCGGATCGTGGTGCGGATCACCGCCCGGCCGGGGGAGACCTTCATCGACCGGATGATCGCGCTCGTCGAGGGTGCGGCCCGCCAGAAGACTCCGAACGAGCTGGCCCTGGGCGTCCTGCTGGTGACGCTGACGATCATCTTCCTGCTTGCGGTGATGACGCTGCAGCCGCAGGCCGCCTACTCAGGCCAGCGGGTCAGCCTGGTCGTCCTGGTTGCGCTGCTGGTCTGCCTGATCCCGACCACGATCGGGGCGCTGCTCTCGGCGATCGGGATCGCCGGCATGGACCGGCTGGTGCAGCACAACGTGCTGGCGATGTCGGGACGCGCGGTAGAGGCGGCCGGGGACGTTAACACCCTGCTGCTGGACAAGACTGGCACGATCACCTTCGGCAACCGCCGGGCCACCGGCGCCTTCCCCGTCGACGGGGTGGACTCCCGCGAGCTGCTCGCCGCGGCGCGAGCCGCCTCGCTGTCCGACCTCACTCCTGAGGGTCGGTCGATCATCGACTTCACCGCTGCCGAGGGTGTCGTCGAACCGGTGGCCGATCCGGAGACCCTGATCCGTTCCGGTGCGAAGTCGGTCCCGTTCACTGCCCAGACCCGGCTGTCCGGGATGGACTTCGCCGACGGCAGCGAGGTGCGCAAGGGGGCCGGGACGGCGATCGCGGCCTGGGTTGCGGCCGGAGGTGGCCAAGACGCTCACGGCGTCACCGCGCTCGTGGACGAGGTCTCCGGCCGCGGCTCCACCCCGCTGGTCGTGGCTGGTCGAACGCCGGGGCGGGCGCCCCGTCCGCTGGGGGTCATCGAGCTGAAGGACGTGGTCAAGCCCGGGATGGCGGAACGCTTCGCGCAGCTGCGGCGGATGGGCATCCGGACCGTCATGGTCACCGGTGACAACCCGCTCACCGCGAAGGCGATCGCCGCGGAGGCCGGCGTGGACGACTTCCTGGCCGAGGCGACCCCCGAGGACAAGCTCGCGCTGATCCGGCAGGAGCAGGCCGGTGGCCGACTGATCGCGATGACCGGGGACGGCACCAACGATGCCCCCGCGCTGGCCCAGGCCGACGTCGGGGTGGCGATGAACTCCGGGACCTCGGCGGCCAAGGAGGCCGGCAACATGGTCGACCTCGACTCCGACCCCACCAAGCTCATCGACATCGTTGCGATCGGCAAGCAGTTGCTGATCACGCGCGGCGCCCTGACCACCTTCTCGATCGCCAACGACGTCGCAAAGTACTTCGCGATCATCCCGGCGATGTTCGTCGCGGTCTTCCCAGGGCTGGCTGCGCTGAACCTGATGCGGCTCCACTCGCCGGCCTCGGCGATGCTGTCGGCGGTCATCTTCAACGCCCTGGTCATCCTGGCCCTGGTCCCGCTTGCGCTGCGCGGCGTCAGGTACCGCCCGCTCAGCGCCTCGGCGATGCTGAACCGCAACCTGCTGGTCTACGGCCTGGGCGGGATCATCGCGCCGTTCATCGGCATCAAGCTCATCGACCTGGTCGTCTCGCTCCTTCCCGGATTGGTGTGATCGCCGTGACCGTTCTTCGTCCGCTGCTGGCAGGACTGCGCCTCCTGCTGGTGATGACCGTGCTGCTCGGGGTGGTCTACCCGGCGGGGGTCACCCTGGTCGCCCAGGCCTTCCCCGACCAGGCCAACGGCTCCCGGCTCACCGGAACCGACGGCCGGGTGGTCGGCTCGGCCCTGATCGGCCAGCTCTTCGAGGGCCCGCAGTGGTTCCAGGCCAGGCCCTCGGTCTCGGACTACTCCGGCCAGATTTCCGGCGGCAGCAACCTGTCCCCGGCCTCGGACGACCTGGCCGCCGTCCGCGCCGAGCGGGCCAGGGTCCTGGCCGCGGCGAACCCCGACGCGGTCGGCCCGATCCCCGAGGACGCCCTCACCGCGTCGGCGTCCGGCCTGGACCCGCACATCTCCCCGGCGTACGCCCAGTGGCAGGCGCCGCGGGTCGCCCGGACGCGCCAGCTGCCACTGCCGGAGGTCGAATCCATGATCGAGGCGGCGACCGAGCCGGCCCCGCTGGGCTACCTGGGCCAGGACGCGGTCAATGTCACCCGGTTGAACCTGATGCTGCAGACGCGGGAAGTGAGAAGGTAGCGCCATGGTGCGGGGCAGGCTTCGGATCTACCTGGGTGCCGCTCCCGGGGTCGGCAAGACCGTCGCCATGCTCGACGAGGGTCACCGCCGGGCGGAGCGGGGCACCGACGTGGTGGTCGGGCTGTGCGAATGCCACGGCCGGCCGCACACCGAGGCGCTGCTGCGCGGTCTGGAGGTCGTGCCACGGCGCGCCAGCCAGTACAAGGGCACCGTGCTGGACGACCTGGACGTCGACGCCGTCCTCGCCCGGCGACCCCAGGTGGCACTGGTGGACGAACTTGCGCACACGAACATCCCCGGCTCCCGCAACGAGAAGCGCTGGCAGGACATCGACGAACTGCTCGACGCCGGGATCGACGTCATCTCGACGGTCAACATCCAGCACCTGGAGTCGCTGAACGACGCCGTGACCGCGATCACCGGCATGGTCCAGCGGGAGACCGTTCCGGACGAAGTGGTGCGCGCAGCGGACCAGATCGACCTGGTCGACATGTCCCCGGAGGCGCTGCGCCGCCGGATGGCGCACGGGAACATCTACAAGCCCGAGAAGGTGGACGCCGCCCTGGCCAACTACTTCCGGGTCGGCAACCTGGCCGCGCTGCGCGAACTGGCCCTGCTGTGGCTGGCCGACAAGGTGGACGCCGGGCTGGAGGGCTATCGGGCCAGCCACGGCATCACCGGGCAGTGGCCGACCCGGGAGCGGGTGGTGGTCGCGCTGACCGGGGGACCCGAGGGAGAGGTGCTGCTGCGCCGCGGTGCCCGGATCGCGTCGAGGCTGGCCGGGGGAGAGCTGCTCGGCGTCCTGGTCTCCCGCTCCGACGGCCTGACCAATGCCCTCAGCCAGGTCGCCGAACTGCGCCGCCTCACCGAGGAACTGGGCGGCCAGTTCCACGCCGTCACCGGGGAGGACGCCGCCGGCGCGGTACTCGACTTCGCCCGGGGCGTGAATGCCACCCAGGTACTGGTGGGTGCGTCCGGCCTGCCGCCGTGGCGGCGGGGGTTCACCAGGACGATGGCAGAGAAGATCATCGCCGAGGCCGGAGACATCGACGTCCACGTCGTGCCGCACCTGCACCCGACGGGCGAGGGGTTCCGCCGCCGCTCCCGGCGGACCCTGTCGCGGCGGCGGTTCTGGGCCGGGTTCGCCACCGCGCTGGTCCTGCCGCCGCTGCTGAGCTGGCTGCTGCTGTCCGACCCGTACACCGCCGACCTGCCGCTCGACATCCCGATCTTCCTGCTCGCGACCGTGGTGGTCGCCCTGATCGGCGGCCTGGTGCCCGCGGTCGTGGCAGCGGTGCTCTCCTCACTCCTGCTGAACTGGTACTTCGTGCCACCGTTCGGCACGCTCACCGTGGCCAACGCGGAGAACACCATCGCCCTGGTCGTCTTCGTCCTGGTCGGGGTCCTGGTCGCCGGTATCGTCCACCGAAACGCCGCGCGCACCGCGGAGGCCCGCGAGGCGCAGCGGGAGGCGGCGGCGCTGGTCGAGCTGTCGCACTCCCTGCTCGGCGCCACCGACCAGCTCCCGCTGCTGCTCAATCGCGCTGTCGACATGTTCGGAGTCCAGGCGGCGGCAATCGTGCACCGGCCCGAGGCCGGAGCCGTCGAGGTCGTCGCCAGCGTCGGAGACTTCGAGCCGCAGGCGACCACCGACCACCAGGAGGCCGGCAGCGGCTACGAACTCGCCCTCCAGCCGCCCGGGATGGCCGCCGACCAGCGTCGGCTGTTCGACGCCTTCGCCGCCCACGCCGGTGCGATCCTGCAACGCCAGGAGCTGCTGCGCTCCGCGACGTCAGCAACCCAGCTGGCCCGTGACAACGAGGCCCGTACCGCACTGCTGTCGGCGGTCTCGCACGACCTGCGGACGCCGTTGGCCGGCATCAAGGCGGCCATCGGCAGCCTGCGCTCCAGCGAGATGCACTGGTCGAAGCAGGACGAGGACGAGCTGAAGGAGGCCATCGAGGAGTCTGCCGACCGGCTCGAGTTGCTGGTCGGCAACTTGCTGGACATGTCCCGGCTGCAGGCCGGCGCGCTGGTCGCCCACCCGCGTCCGACCGATCTCGGCGAGGTCATCCCGGCCACCGTCGAGGCGCTCTCCGAGCCGCGACGGGTGACCTGGGAGATCGACCCGGACGCGCGCACCGTGCAGGCCGACGCCGGGCTGCTCGACCGCGTCCTCAGCAACATCACGGAGAACGCGCTGCGCTACCAGCCGGCCGGCCCTCGCGTCATGGTGCACGCCAGCCGGGTCGCCGACCGGGTCGAGATCCGGGTGGTGGACACCGGCCCCGGCGTGCCGGTGGACGAGCTCGAGCGGATCTTCCAGCCCTTCCAGCGTCGCGGCGACGCCCCGCGCGGCGACGGTGTCGGACTCGGCCTCGCCGTCGCCCGCGGGTTGACCGAGGCGATGGGAGGCCAGGCCGGCGCCGAACCGACCCCCGGCGGCGGCCTCACCCTGGTCGTCACCCTGCCCTGCGGAACGGGACCCGGGGCCGGCGTCGCGGGAGCGAACGGAGCCGGCCGATGACCCGCATCCTGGTGGTGGACGACGACTCGGTCCTGCAGCGCACCCTGCGGATCAACTTCCGGGCGCGCGGCCACGAGGTGGTGCTCGCCGGCTCGGGGGAGGAGGCGCTGGCCGCCATCGCCGCCGAACCGCCCGATCTGGTCATCCTCGATCTGGGGCTGCCGGATCTGGACGGGGTGGAGGTGCTGCGGCAGCTGCGCCGGCGCTCCGCGGTCCCGGTGATCGTGCTGTCGGCCCGGCGGCAGGCAGACGACAAGGTGGAGGCGCTGGATGAGGGCGCCGACGACTACGTCAGCAAGCCGTTCAGCATCGACGAGCTGATGGCCAGGGTGCGGGTGGCGCTGCGCCGTGGCCCGGCCGAGGCTGACGCGCCGCCGACCTTCGCCTCCAACGGGTTGGTGCTGGACTTCGGCGCTCATTCGGCGGCCCGCGGCGGCGACCCAGTCCACCTCACCCCGACCGAGTGGCGGCTGCTGGCCGAACTGGCCCGGCACCCGGGCCGGGTGGTGCGGCACGAGGACCTGCTGCGGGCCGTGTGGGGACCGAGTTACGGCAGCGAGCACCACTACCTGCGGGTGTTCGCCAACCAGATCCGGCGCAAGATCGAAGCCGACCCGGCCAAGCCCGGCCATCTGATCAACGAACCGGGGCTGGGCTACCGGCTGGTGTGAGTGCGGGACCCTCAGGCAGGGGAGGCTGCTAGCGCGCCCCGTCCACCACGGTGATGTCCAGCGGCATCCGGTTGGCGGGGCGCAGCCGTCCGGTCAGGACGCTGCGAAGCCCGCGGCCGAGGAGGGTGAGCGGGGTGAGGTCGCGGAACTCGGCGGCATCCGAGGTGACCAGGCGCAGCAGCGGGCGGGCGGCCTCGTCCGGACTCTGTCCCCACAGCGCGACGACGACCTGCA
>JAEZHJ010000099.1 GCA_023436925.1 Actinomycetes bacterium | reverse complement strand
CGATGGTGCCGGGCCGGGCCGACGTGATCTGTGCCGGCGGCCTGATCTGCCGCCGGATCGCCGCCCGCGTGGGACTCCCGCTGCGGGTCAGCGAGACCGACATCCTGGACGGCATCATCCTCGGTCTTGCCGCCTGAGCAGCACCTCAGGGCAGCCGGGCCGGCCAGATGGGTGGTGCTTGCCTGCCCTCGTCGCGACATCCTCTCCGGATCTCGCCCACCCCCCCGGCCAGGCCGGCTTCGCCCCGGAGCGTCCCGCTCCCAGGACGGCCGCGCGCGTCCACCTCGACGCGGCCTGCTCGCCGAGGGCCAGCCTTGGCGTTGAGGGCCAGCCATCTGCGGTGGCCCTCGGCGCGGACGGTGGCCCTCGCTGCGGAGCGAGCGGAGGTGTGGCTCGCGGCGGCGCGGAGGTGTGTTCCGGCTGTGACGGATGGTCGGTGCTGGCTGGTTGAACGCTCCAATGTGAGCGTACTCATCAGCACCCCCGGTATCGGGTAAAGCGCCCAGTCGCCCGCATAGATAACGACTCGGTAACGTCGCAAGCCAACCGATTGTGAAGGTTAACATGTGATCGTTAACATGCCGCTACGGCCACAGGCGGCCAACCGGGATGGGGCGCGGACGCCCGTTCCGGCGAACAAGGAGGTTTGAGTATGAAGAAGACCCTCGGTCTCTTCGTGGCCGGAGCCCTCGCTCTCGCCATGTCTGCCTGCGCGACTCAGGGCACCCCCGGCGGAAGCGCCACCGGAGGAGCCACCGGCGGTGCCAAGCCGCTCAACGAGCTCGTCGTCGGATTCGCCCAGGTGGGTGCTGAGAGTGGCTGGCGGACAGCCAACACCAAGGACATCCAGGAGGCCTTCAAGGAGGCCGGTATCAAGCTGCAGTTCTCCGATGCGCAGCAGAAGCAGGAGAACCAGATCAAGTCGATCCGCTCCTACATCCAGCAGAAGGTCGACTACATCGCCTTCTCGCCGGTCGTCGAGACCGGGTGGGACGCCGTCCTCAACGAGGCCAAGGCAGCCGGCATCCCCGTCGTGCTGACCGACCGCGCCGTCGACTCCAAGGACGAGTCGCTGTACGTCACCTTCCTCGGCTCCGACTTCGTGCTCGAGGGCAAGAAGGCCGGAGAGTGGCTGGTCGAGGAGTACAAGTCCTCCACCGACCCGGTGAACATCGTCCAGCTCGAGGGCACCACCGGCTCCGCCCCCGCCAACGACCGCGCCAGCGGCTTCGCCGAGGTCATCAAGGCCGACCCGAAGTTCAAGGTGATCGCGTCCCAGACCGGCGACTTCACCCGCGCCGGCGGCAAGCAGGTCATGGAGGCCTTCCTGAAGTCCCAGCCCGACATCGACGTGGTCTACGCCCACAACGACGACATGGGCCTGGGCGCCATCGAGGCCATCGAGGCGGCCGGCAAGGTTCCGGGCAAGGACATCAAGCTCATCACCGTTGACGCGGTGAAGGACGGCATGGTCGCCCTGAGCGAGGGCAAGATCAACTTCATCGTCGAGTGCTCGCCCCTGCTGGGCAAGCAGCTCATCGAGGTGATCACCAAGCTCAACAACGGCGAGACCGTCGAGAAGCGGATCGTCACCGAGGAGACCACCTTCACCCCCGAGCAGGCGAAGGAAGCCCTCCCCAACCGCAAGTACTGACCTTCGCCGGTAATCCGGACCGATAGGCAACAATCAGTCCCGGGGGCCCGTGCGAACGGGCCCCCGGGGTCGCGGTGGGTCGCGACGAAAGACCTTCTTCAACGGAGAGCGAGGCACCATGGCCGACCTGTTGTCCCCCCGGGCGCCGGCGCCACAGGGGAACCCCGACCCGGTCGTCGACATGCGGGGCATCTCGATCTCCTTCCCGGGCGTGAAGGCCCTCGACGAGGTCGACTTCCGGATGTTCCCCGGCGAGGTCCACTCGCTGATGGGTGAGAACGGCGCCGGGAAGTCCACCCTCATCAAGGCCCTCACCGGCGTCTACGGCATCGACGCCGGCACGATCAGCCTGCGCGGCGAGCAGGTCACCTTCCACGGGCCCGCCCAGGCCCAGGCGGCCGGCATCAGCACCGTGTACCAGGAGGTCAACCTGCTGGGGAACCTCACCGTCGCCGAGAACGTCATGCTGGGACGCGAACCACGCCGCTTCGGCGGGATCGACTGGCGCGAGATGCGCCGTCGCGCGGCCGACACCCTCAAGCGGCTCCACCTCGACATCGACCCCGGCTCCCTGCTCAACTCCCACTCCCTCGCTGTGCAGCAGCTCGTCGCGATCGCCCGCGCCCTCGACGTGCAGGCGTCCGTCCTCGTGCTGGACGAGCCCACCTCCAGCCTGGACGCCGACGAGGTGGCCGAGCTGTTCCGGGTGATCCGCAGCCTCGCCGCCGATGGGGTGGCGGTGCTGTTCGTCAGCCACTTCCTCGACCAGGTCTACGAGATCTCCGACCGGCTGACTGTGCTTCGCAACGGCCGGCTGGTGGGGGAGTACCTGACCGACGAGCTGCTGCGCATCGACCTCGTGCAGGCGATGATCGGCAAGGAGCTCACCGCGCTGGAGGACCTCGAACAGCGCGTCCACTCCTCCGACACCGCCCACGCCTCCGAGCCGCCCTTCCTGGCCGCCACCGACGTCGGACGCCGTGGCGTGATCGAACCGGTCGACATCCAGATCGCGCCCGGCGAGGTCGTCGGCCTGGCCGGCCTGCTGGGCTCCGGACGCACCGAGATCGCCCGGCTACTCGGCGGCGTCGACCGTCCCGACTCCGGGGAGATCACGGTCAACGGCAAGCCCGTCCGGCTCCGCTCGCCGCGGCTGGCGATCAAGAACCGGATCGTGTACTCCTCGGAGAACCGCCGCGCCGAAGGCATCGTGGACGAGCTCAGCGTCCGCGACAACGTCATCCTCGCCCTGCAGGCCGACCGGGGCTGGTTCCGTCCGATCCCGAAGAAGCGGCAGGACGAGCTCACCCAGAGCTACGTCGAGGCGCTCAACATCCGCACCCCGGACGCCGATGCGCTGGTGCGCAACCTGTCCGGCGGCAACCAGCAGAAGGTGCTGCTGGCCCGTTGGCTGGCGATCGCGCCGCGGCTGCTGATCCTCGACGAACCCACTCGCGGCATCGACGTCGGGGCCAAGGCCGAGATCCAGAAGCTGGTCTACAGCCTGGCCGAGAACGGCATGAGCGTGCTCTACATCTCCGCCGAACTCGAGGAGGTGCTGCGGGTCAGCCACCGGGTGGTGGTGCTGCGGGACCGCCGGCTGGTGGCCGACCTCCCCAACGACAACCTTGACCTGGACACCCTGCTGGCGCTGATCGCCGAAGGAGCCGAGGTCGACGAGACGGCAGGAGCGCAAGCGTGAACGGCGTGGTTTCCCGGGCGGTCTCGCACCGCCTCTTCTGGCCCGTGGTCATGCTGGTCGTCCTGCTGGCCATCAACGTCATCGCGGTGCCCGGCTTCTTGTCGATCACCATCCACGACGGGCACCTGTTCGGCAGCCTGATCGACATCCTGCGCAACGGCGCGCCAACCCTGATCATCGCCGTCGGCATGACCCTGGTGATCGCCACCCGCGGGATCGACCTGTCAGTCGGCGCGGTCTGCGCGATCTCCGGCGCGCTGGCCTGCTCGATCATCCTGGGCGCCCCGGACCCGGCCGACCCCGGCACGGTCACCGTCGCGGTGCTCAGCGCCCTGGGCCTGTCCCTGCTGCTGGGGGTGTGGAACGGCTTCCTGGTCGCGGTGGTGGGGATCCAGCCGATCATCGCCACCCTGGTCCTGATGACCGCCGGACGCGGCATCGCGATGCTCATCACCGAGGGCCAGATCCTGACCGTGAACAGCCCGCCGTTCAAGTTCCTCGGCTCGGGCTTCCTGTTCGGCATCCCGGTCGCGGTGATCATCGGCGCGGTGATCTTCGCGATCGCCGCCCTGCTCACCCGGCGCACCGCGCTCGGCCTGCTGATCGAGTCGGTGGGCATCAACCCCGAGGCGAGCCGGCAGGCCGGCGTCCGGGCCCGCGGCCTGCTGTTCACCGTCTACGCCTTCTGCGCCCTGGTCGCCGGCGTGGCCGGGCTCATCCTGACGGCCAACCAGACCGCGGCGGACGCCAACAGCACCGGCCTGTTCCTCGAACTGGACGCGATCCTGGCCGTCGTCATCGGCGGCACTTCGCTGGCCGGTGGGCGCTACTCGCTGGCCGGCACCCTGGTCGGCGCCCTGGTGATCCAGACCCTGGTCACCACGGTCTACACCGTCGGCATCCCGCCGATCGCCACCATGGTGTTCAAGGCCGCCGTCGTCACCGCGGTGTGCCTGCTGCAGTCGCCCACCACCAATGCGGCCCTGGCACGCTGGCGGCAACGACTGCCCAAGGCCACCGGTGGCCTCAACGTCGAGGCGGTGGCGAAGTGACCGCCCTGACCGCCCGCGCCGGCAACTTGCGTCGCAGCACCGCCAAGCTGGTCGACGTCTTCACCAGCCCCAAGTCGGGCCCCGTCCTGGTCACCGCCCTGCTGTTCGTCGCCATGTTCATCGGCGGCGGGGTGCGCTACCGGGGGTTCTTCGCCGGCCAGGTGGTGCTCAACCTGCTGATCGACAACGCCCACCTGATCGTCCTGGCGGTCGGGATGACCTTCGTCATCCTGACCGGCGGCATCGACCTGTCGGTCGGAGCGGTCGTCGCGCTGGGGACGATGATCGCCGCCAGCCTGCTCCAGGCCGGCTGGTCGCCGGTGGCGGTGATCCCGCTGATCGTGGTGCTGACCTCCCTGCTCGGGCTCGCCGTCGGGTTGATGATCCACGTCTTCGGCGTGCAACCCTTCATCGCCTCCCTGGCGGCGATGTTCCTGGCTCGCGGGCTGTGCTACATCATCTCGAACACGTCGATCACGATCAGCGACGACTTCTTCATCGCGATGGCGACCACCCGGATCCCGCTGGGGGCCGGCATGTCGATAACGCCGAGCGTGATCGTCGCCGTGGTCGTCGTGGTGGTCGCCGTCTGGGTGCTGCAGTACACCAGGTTCGGCCGCACCACCTACGCGATCGGCGGCGGCGAGCAGTCCGGCATGCTGATGGGTCTGCCGGTCGCCCGCACCAAGGTGCTGGTCTACGTGATCAGTGGCTTCTGCTCCGGCCTGGCCGGCGTGCTGTTCTCGTTCTACACCCTGTCCGGGTACGCCCTGACCGCCATCGGGACCGAGCTCGACGCGATCGCGGCGGTCGTGATCGGCGGTACCCTGCTCACCGGGGGCTACGGGTTCGTGCTCGGCTCGGTACTCGGCGTCCTCGTACTCGGGCTGATCTACACCATCATCACCTTCGAGGGGACGCTCAGCTCGTGGTGGACCAAGATCGTGATCGGCGGGCTGTTGCTGGTGTTCATCATCCTGCAGAAGGTGCTTACCTCCCGGCGGACGTGAGTAGTACTGGGATCGGTAGTCACCGACTGACAGGAGGAGTGTGGGGGTGACCGACGAGGAGCGGGCGAAGGCTGCCACGATCTTCGATGTTGCGCGTCTGGCAGGGGTGTCCCACCAGACCGTGTCCCGCGTCCTGAACGACCTGCCGAACGTCCGTCCGGCGACCCGCGAGCGGGTGCAGCGGGCGATCGCGCAGTTGCGCTACATCCCGTCCCCGGCTGCCCGGGCCCTGGTCACCCGCCGCTCCCGCACGATCGGACTGATCACCACGGGCCTGCCGGAGTTCGGCCCGTCCACCACCGCGGTGTACCTGAACGAGGCTGCCCGCGAGGAGCGGTACGCGGTGATCATGGCGAGCCTGCTCACCGCCGACTTCGCCAGCCTGCGCCAGGCCGCCGAGGTGCTGGTGCGCCAGAACGTCGAGGCGATCGTCCTGATCACCAGCAACCGCTCCACCCTCGGGCTGCTGGAGGGGATGGAGATCGGCGTCCCGTTCGTCGCGGTCGCGTCCCAGGGCAGCGGGCTGCACCGGATCTCCTTCGACCAGTACGCCGGCGCCCGGCGGGCCGTCCGCCACCTGATCGAGTTGGGACACACCGAGATCCGGCATCTGGCAGGCCCGGCCGACTCGATGGATGCCATCGAGCGGGTGCGGGGCTGGCGCGAGGCGCTGGGCGAGCACGGGCTGGTGGCCCAGGAGCCGCTGACCGGCAACTGGGCGGCCAGCAGCGGCTACCGCAACGCGCAGCAGTTGCTGGCCGAAGGCCGGCCCTTCACCGCGATCTTCGCCGGCAACGACCAGATGGCGCTGGGTGCGGTCCGGGCGGTCGTCGAGGCGGGCCTGCGGGTTCCCGAGGACGTCAGCGTGATCGGTTTCGACGACGTCCCCGAGGCCGAGCACTTCACCCCGCCGCTGACCACCATGCGGCAGGACTTCGCCCAGCTGGGACGCGACGCGATGACCCTCGTCCTCGCGGTGCTGCGGGACGAGGACGCCGGCCAGCTGCTGCCGCGCGTGCCGAACCTGGTGGTGCGCCGAAGCACCGGGCCGGCACCGGCTTCTCGTTAGGCTGTGGCGCAACGGTCCCCATAGCCCAACTGGCAGAGGCAGGCGGCTTAAACCCGCTCGAGTATGGGTTCGAATCCCATTGGGGGCACCGGCCGTAGGTGGGCCGCCGGATCGGGCCCCACCCGGCCCACGGGGCACACGGGAAACGCGAGGTACCGTGGGATAGGTGCTTGGGTCAGTCAGTGGGGGAGCCGCGCATTCGCGGCGGCGGGTGCGGGCGCTGGTAGCGCTCGCAGCGATCGCAGTGACCGGGTGTGCCGCGGCTCCGCCCGGCACGCCAGTCCTGACACCGTCCACGACACCGTCGGCCCAGTCCACCTCCGCCTCACCCTCCCGGCCCGTCACCCCGAGCCCCACCCCGTCGTTGACGCAGACCCCGTCCCCGACGCCGACGGTGGGCCCGACGGCGACGGCGAGCCCGACGGCGTCGCCGTCTGCCATGCCGCGGTCGAAGCCGGCCGACGATGACCCCGACTGCTCCAAGCTGAAGTGCGTCGCCCTCACCTTCGACGACGGCCCGGTGTCCGGCACGGCGGACCTGCTCGACGATCTGAAGGAGAAGGACGCGCACGCCACGTTCTTCGTGCTCGGCTCGCTGGCCAAGTCCCGGCCCAAGCTGCTGCGGCGGATGGTCAAGGAGGGCCACGTCGTCGGCAACCACAGCTACAGCCACGCCCTGCTCACCCGGCTGGGCAAGTCGGCGGTTCGCCGGGAGGTGACCCGGACCAGTGACGTGATCAAGAAGGCCACCGGCAGCAAGCCGCGGCTGCTGCGTCCGCCCTACGGTGCCACGAACTCCGTGGTGCGGTCGGTGGCAAAAGACGAGGGCCTGACCCAGATCCTGTGGAACGTCGACCCGCTGGACTGGAAGGACCGCAACAGCAAGCTCGTCGCCAAGCGGATCGTCTCCGCGGCGCGTCCGGGCTCGATCATCCTGGCCCACGACAGCCGACCTACCACCCGGGACGCCTGCAAGCGGATCATCGACGGGCTGCGCAAGAAGGGGTTCACCCTGGTCACCGTCCCGCAACTCCTCGGCTCGAAGCGGCTCAAGGCCGGGGTGGTCTACTCCCAGCGCTGAGCCACCGCTCCCGTCGAGGGCCACGGTTCGCGTCGAGGGCCACGGTTCGCACCGAGGGCCACGGTTCGCGTCGAGGGCCACCGATGATCGGTGGCCCTCGCCGGTTGGGGTGGCCCTCGATGGGGAGGCGACGGTCCCGCGCCGCGGAGTTGACGTGCGCGCTCACAGTTCACTCACAATCCAGTCACCTACCATTGAGCCTGACGGTGGTCTGCCACCGCCAACCACAGGAGGACAGAACCCGAATGCAGAGCAGCAACCCCGTACTCACGAAGGCGGAATGGGCCCAGCCGCCGCAGACCCAGTACGCCCCGGGGCAGTACCCGGGCCAGCCGGGGGCCCCCGGCTACGACCCGTACTCCGCGCAGTACGGCCAGCCGCCGGTGCAGCAGGCGCCGGTCGATGTCATGACCATCGATGACGTCATCACCAAGTCGGCGATCACGCTCGGCACGGTCATCCTGACCGCCGCGCTCACCTTCGTCGGCTTCACCTCGGGCGTCATCCCGTTCCAGCTCCTCCAGCCCGCGATGATCGTCGGCGCCCTGGTCGCCTTCGGGGTCGTGCTGCTGGTGAGCTTCCGGCGCCAGATCAAGCCCGGCTTTGTCCTGGCCTACGCCGCGATCGAGGGCGTCTTCCTCGGCGCGATCAGCCTGGTCTTCGAGATGCTCTACCCGGGGATCGTCATCCCCGCGGTGATGGGTACCTTCGTCGCCGCCGGCGCCACCCTGGCCGCCTACAAGTTCTTCCGCATCAAGGTCACCAACAAGTTCCGCCAGATGGTGGTCATCGGCACCATGGCCTACGCCGGCGTGCTCCTGCTGAACCTGGTCCTGTCGTTCTTCGGCATCGACATGGGGATCATCTCGGTCACCGGTGGGGTCAGCTGGATCGCCCTGCTCGCCTCGGCAGTGGGCGTCGGCCTGGCGGTTTTCAACCTGATCCTGGACTTCGACTACATCGAGCGGGGGATCGCCCTGCGGGCACCCGCCAGCGAGTCCTGGCGCGGAGCCTTCGGGCTCACCGTGACCCTCGTCTGGCTCTACGTCGAGATCCTCCGGATCCTGTCGTACTTCCGGCGCTGATCCAGTTCACCAAGCGGCCCACGGCGTAAGCCGTGGGCCGCTTGCTGTCGGACGGACGCGGCTCAGCCGGCGGCGCGCCAGGCGTCCGCCACCACCTGGAGGTGGCGTTCCAGCAACGCCCGTGCGCTGGAGGACCACGGCAGCGCGGCCCAGCGGGAGAGCGGGATCCAGCGCGCCGCCTCGGTGGTCCCGCCCACGTCATGGACGACGGGGGTGGTCGGTTCGGCGCAGCGTCCGGCGAAGATGATCCGGACGGCATGGAAGTCCTCGACCAGTCCGGCCGGGGACCGGCCGACCCAGTGGTCGGTCTGGACGTCGAGCAGGTGCGAGATCTCCAGCCGCTGACCGGTTTCCTCGTCGACCTCGCGGACCACCGCTTGCGCGGGGGCCTCGCCGATGTCGATCCCGCCCCCCGGCAGCCCCCACATTCCGGGGACGGCGGTCTTGTCCGAGAACTGGGTGGCGAGGATGCCCAGCGGTGAGAGCGTGATCGCGTAGGCGGCCAGCCGCTGCCGCACCACCGGGGTGACGTCGGGGGTCAGCTCCAGACCGGGATCCACCGGACGGGTCCGCGGCGTCGAGCGGTGGTTGATCCGGCGGCCGTGCCGCGCGACCTGCAGGGTCAGGGCGAGGTCGGGTGCCTGGCCGCTGACCGACAGCGGACGGATGATCCGGTAGCCGCGTTCCCAGGCCAGCCGGTACGGATCTGCGCCGTGCGGCAGCACCCGGGAGAACACAGGTGTACCCCCGGCCACCTCCACTCCGATGATCCGCATCGATTCATGATGGCCGAGGCCGGGTACGAAACCAAGCAGGCACCCCGGGCTATGCTCAGGGGCACTCCACGGTGAGGAGGCAGGATGCAGTACCGTTCTGGCGCCCGTCTCGACCCGTCCCAGATGGGATCCGGGGGCTCCCGCGGCCGCGGGCTGGCGGTCGGGGGCGGGGCCGGGATCGTCATCGTGATCCTCGCGCTGGTCTTCGGGTTCGACCCCGGCATGCTCCTGGGTGGTGCTGGCGAGCAGGCCCCGCAGACCGACGACCAGTACGCCGAGTGCCGCACCGGCGCGGACGTCGAGGCCAACCGCGAGTGCCGCTACGTCGCCTACACCAACTCCATCCAGGCCTTCTGGGCGACCCAGCTCGACTCCTACCAGGAGACCCGGACGGTCACCTTCACCGGTCAGGTCGCCACCGCCTGCGGCACCGCGACGTCCGCGGTCGGCCCGTTCTACTGCCCGGCGGACCAGACCGTCTACCTCGACACCGGGTTCTTCGACCAGATGCTCGAAGGCCAGCTCGGAGCGGTCGGTGGGGACGCCGCCGAGGCCTACGTGATCGGCCACGAGTACGGCCACCACATCTCCAACCTGATCGGGTCGCTCGACAAGGTGCAGTCCGCGGGCCAGCAGACCGGGCCGTCCTCCCCGCAGGTGCGCCTCGAGCTCCAGGCCGACTGCTTCGCCGGGGTGTGGCTTGCCAATGCCGCCGAGGACCCGACCTCGCCGATCGAGGCGATCACCAAGGACGACCTCGACCGGGCGGTCGATGCGGCGCGGGCGGTGGGCGACGATCGGATCCAGCAGTCGGCCACCGGGGAGGTCTCACCGGAGTCGTGGACCCATGGCTCGTCCGAGCAGCGCCAGTACTGGCTGAACCGCGGCTATGCCAGCGGCAACCCCGACCAGTGCGACACCTTCGCCGACGGCGCGCTTGGCAAGGCGTGATCAAGTACCTGGGGTCCAAGCGCCGGCTGGTGGCCGAACTCGGGGCGTTGCTGGACGCCGCGGGTGCCTCGACCGCCCTCGACCTGTTCACCGGGACCACCCGCGTGGCGCAGGAGTTCTGCCGGCGCGGCGCCTTCGTCACCGCCGTGGACACCGCGTCCTATTCGGAGGTGTTCGCGCAGTGCTATGTCGAGACGCCGGCCGACAGCATCGATCCCGATCAGGTTGCCGAGGCGATCACCCGGCTTTCGGCGCTGCCCGGCCGGCGGGGCTACGTCACCCAGGTCTTCGCCGAGAAGGCCCGCTACTTCCACCCCGACAATGCTGTGCGGATCGATGCGATCCGGCAGGGCATCGACGACCTGTTCCCGGACGGGCCGCTGCGTCCGCTCCTGCTGACCGCGCTGCTGGAAGCCGCCGACGCCGTCGACTCCACGGTCGGGCTGCAGATGGCCTTCCTGAAGCACTGGGCGCCGCGGGCGCTGCGGCCGCTGCGGCTGCGCGCGCCCGTCCTCACCCCCGGCACCGGACGGGCGCTGCGGCGCGACGCCAGGCTCGCGGTCACCGAGGTTGCCCCGGTCGGCCTGGCCTACCTCGACCCGCCCTACAACCAGCACCGTTACTTCGCCAACTACCACGTCTGGGAGACCCTGGTCCGCTGGGACGCGCCCGCCCACTACGGGATCGCCTGCAAGCGGACGGACGCCCGCGAAGCCGCCGGCAGCAGCGACTTCAACTCCCGGCGCCGGATGCCGGGGGCCCTGGCCGAGGTGATCGCGGCCGTCCGGGCAGAGGTCGTGGTGGTCTCTTTCAGTGCCGAGGGCTTCGTGTCGATCGAGGCCGTGCAGGAGATGCTCGAGGTCCGCGGGAACCCGGTGGCGGTGTTCGGCTACGGCACCCGTCGCTACATCGGCTCGGCGATCGGGATCTACTCCCCGAGCGGGGTCAAGGTGGGCACCCAGGGCCACGACCACACCGTGGAGTACCTGTTGGTGAGCGCCCCCGAGTCCCGGCTCGCCGCGTTGCAGGCCGCCGCCGAACCGCAGCCCGGCGACGCCGTCACGGCTCGCTGACCCGGTTCCCGGACAGGTCGGTGACCAGGGACCGGCCGTTGAGGGTGAAGTACATCAGCGGCTTTCCGGAATCGTCGCGGTCCTCGATGGTGACGCTCCAGGGTGCCTCGTCGGCCAGCTCGCCGGTCTCCAGCTCCCGGGCGACCACCCGCCAGATCGCGGTGGGGTCGACGGTCCCGGCGGGAAAGCCGGTGAGTGGCAGCACCTCGTCGCGGGTGACCGTGGTCAGCGGGACCTTGGGTGGCCGCCGGCGGGAGACGGTGGTGGAGCCGGGACCGCGATACTCGACCCAGGCGCCGGTCTCGGAGTCCACGCCGACCCGCTGGACCGCGACCCGGCCCACGAGCACCGCGGAGAGACCCTCGGTGACCCCCTTGGCGGTGTGGTAGTTGAGCTCGTCCAGCAGGCTGCCGTCCGGGTTGAAGAAGACGGTGCGGGACTCCGGGTTGGTGGTCACCGTCATCACCACCCGGCCGCCGGAGTAGTCCACGATCTGCAGGGTCTGCTGCTCGGTCGAGTCCGAGATCCGTGCCGCCACCCGAAACAGCCGGCCGACATCGGAGATGTCGAAGTCGTCGATGTTGAAGCTGGCCTGGTCGACGTACTGCAGGTCGCTGTCGACCTGTTGCACCAGCCCGTCGCGGTAGGCCCAGGTGACCGGCTCGGTGCCGTCGGGCGGCAGCACGCTGATCGAAGCGGTGTGGGTGGTGATCTCGACCATGATCAGGTCGCCGCCGCCGGCGGCGTTGAGCAGCAGGCGCACCATCCGGGCCGCCTGGCCGGGCGCGGTGAGGTCGAGCAGGGTGGGCGTCGGGCTCGGGGAGGGGCTCGTCGGGGTGGGCGTGGGGGAGGGCGTCAGGGGGGTGGACGGCTCCGCGGCAGGGGCCGGTTGACAGCCCGCCAGCAGCACTGCCAGCAGCACGACGCAGCTCGCGAGGGTCTCCCGGCGCGACGGTTGTGGCATGTTGTTGAGGTTAGCGCGCCGGGTGTGGGCCGGGCACACTGGCTGGGTGATCGACCTGACCGCAGGCCCGCTGGAGGTCGCGCGGCGCCTGCTCGGTTGCCGGCTGCGACAAGGTGAGGTGGTACTCCGGCTCACCGAGGTCGAGGCCTACGACGGCACCGCGGACCTTGCCGCCCACGCCGTCCGCGGCCCGCGTCCGCACACCCGCGACCTGTTCGCCGACCCGGGCACGCTGTACTGCTACCGGTCGCACGGCCTCCACATCTGCGGGAACCTGGTCTGCGGCCGGCCGGGCCACGGGTCGGCCGTGCTGTTGCGGGCCGGCGAGGTGGTCGACGGGCTGGACGTGGCCCGCGCCCGTCGACCCGGCGTGGTGGACGCCGCCCTGGCGCGAGGGCCGGGCAACCTCGGCCGCGTGATGGGCTGGACCCTGGCCGACTCCGGCGGCCGGCTCGGCAGCAACGGGCTGGAACTGTACCCCGAGCCTGCGCTCCCGGACGCCGCGGTGGCGGCCGGCCCCCGGGTGGGGGTGTCAGTGGCCCACCGGCGGCCGTGGCGGTTCTGGATCGCGGGCGACCCGACGGTGTCGAGCTACCGGGCGAGCCCGCGGGCGGTGGCCGATGACAGGGCCTGGTGAGGGGTTCGGGATCCGGACGGTGCGTCGCCGCGGCGACGACGCCGCGCAGAATGGAAGTGCAAGCAAGGCGAGGGCCGGACCAAGTATGAGTTGGTCCGGCCCTCTGGTTGTCCAGGGTGGACGACACCTGAACTCGGTCAGCCCGCCTGATCCGCCTGCCCGTCCCGACAGGACGCCGACCGAGTCGCCTCGTCGGCAATGGACCTCGATTGCTGTCCGACCGCGTCGTCGACTGCTCCCCTCTCGGTTCGCTGCCGCGATCGCGTAGGACAGTTCTACTCTGGTCCGCCCGCCTCCGCAAGAGGTTGGCGGGAAAGAGATCAGGGTCGGTGCGGCGTGTCGCGCCGGCAGATCCGGGGAGGTGCTGGAGACTGCGCGCCTCACGTCCTGGAAGGCATCGACCGGACCATCTCATACCTGGTCCGGTCTGCTTTCCTTTCTAGCGCGCAGCCGGGGTCCAGCCCCGCAGCGACACGCCCGGCGGCCCCGATTCGCCTGCCTGCCAGGCCTGTCGTGGAATCCTCCCGGACCCCCTTCCGGCGTCCTCGAGGACGGGTAGGGTTGCAATTACCGGGCCGGCCAACGGGGGCCGGTCGTTCCAGTCGGATCGAGGTATCACATGACTGATCAGAACGCAGGCGAGACGCTCGCAAACGCCGAGGACACCACCGTGACTGTGCGCCGGTCGGTGTCCCACCCCCCGAAGAGTGTCTGGAAACTCCTGGTAACGCGCGAAGGCGCAGAAGCCCTGTTGGGCCCGGGCGGCGAGCTCGGTGACAAGGGCGACAGTTGGCATGCCGAGGACGGCACGTACGGCGTGATCCGCTCCTACCACCCGCTGGAGCAGATCCGCTTCAGTTGGCATGCTGCCGAAGAGGCTCCCAAGACGATGGTCGACGTGCGCGTCGTGCCGTCCGGCGAGAGCGAGACCGTGGTGGAGATCCGCCACGAGCAGATCCCGGCCTACTTCGACGCCGCGGCGCTGACCCGCCGCTGGGAGCGCGCGCTGGAAAAGCTGGCCGACGCCGCCGAGCTGGCGACCGCCGGGCGCTGAGCAAGCGGGGTCCTGGCCCGGCTCCCCGGGCCAGGACCGGCTGCGGACTCAGACGGGATTGCAGGTGACCCCGGTCGCGTGCACCGGGCAGTAGCCGTTGGGGTTCTTCACCAGGTACTGCTGGTGGTAGTCCTCGGCGAGGTAGAAACTGCCCGCCGGTTCGATCTCGGTCGTGATTCTCCCGTAGCCCGCGGCGGTCAGGTTCACCTGGAAGGCCTCCGCCGCTGCCCGAGCCGCCTCGGCCTGCTCCGGGTCGGTCGTGTAGATCGCCGAGCGGTACTGGGTGCCGTGGTCATTGCCCTGGCGCATCCCCTGGGTGGGGTCATGGTTCTCGAAGAAGACGGCGAGCAGGTCGGCATAGGAGGCCTTGGCCGGGTCGAAGGCAACCATCACGGTCTCGGCGTGGCCGGTGAAGCCCGAGCAGACCTCGCGGTAGGTGGGGTTGGGGGTGGCGCCGCCGGCGTAGCCGACCGCGGTCGAGGTCACTCCCGGGGTGTTCCAGAAGAGCTTCTCCGCACCCCAGAAGCAGCCCATCGCGAAGTAGGCGACCTGCGATCCCGGCGGGACGGTGCCCACCTTGTGGCCGAACACCTCATGCCAGGTGGGGTCGGTCATCACCGGGGTCTGGCGACCGGGCAGGGCGGGGGCGGTCTGGAAGCTGCTCACGGCCCGTACAACACCGTGCGACAACGCCTCATTCCGGCTCGAGCCGCCAGTCGATGCCGGCTGCGCCCTGCGCCTGAAGGGCGGCGTTCACCCGGCTGAACGGACGCGACCCGAAGAACCCGGCGTGGGCCGACAGCGGGGAGGGGTGCGCCGAGGTGACGCACGGGACGCCCCCGAGCCGGGGCGCGAGCGATTGGGCGTCGCGGCCCCACAGCACGGCCACCAGCGGGCCGCCACGGGCCACGAGGGCGTCGATGGCGCAGTCGGTCACCAGCTCCCAGCCCTTGCCGCGGTGGGAGCCCGCCTGTCCCGGACGGACGGTCAGCACCCGGTTCAACAGCAGGACCCCCCGCTCGAACCAAGGCGTCAGGTCACCCGAGGCGGCCGGCGGGATGCCCAGGTCGGCCTGCAACTCGGCGTAGATGTTGACCAGGCTGCGAGGCAGCGGGCGGACCTGTGGCGCCACCGAGAAGGACAGCCCGACCGCGTGGCCCGGGGTGGGGTAGGGGTCCTGGCCGACCACCAGCACCCGCACCTGGGAGAGCGGACGGGAGAAGGCCCGCAGCACGTTCTCACCGGCGGGCAGGTACCCGCGCCCCTCGGCCACCTCGCGGCGCAGGAAGGACCCCAGCTCGGCGACCTTGTCCGCCACCGGGGCGAGGGCCTCGGCCCAGTCCGGGGCCACCAACTCGGCGAGCGGGCGGGGCTGGGTCACGGCGGTCAGCCTACGCCCGTCCGGCACGCCGGTGCGGAGCCTGGGGAGGCACGGCCGATCCGGGCACCGATCAGGCTGGGCCGGCGCCGAGCCGCTGGGCGTGGGTGGGCCGACCTGCCGCGATGCCACCCCGACGGCTACCGTTGGGCGGACCGGCACCCCCGCCGCCGCCCAGCCCAGGAGCCATCGTGTCCGTGCCCGCCCGTCGCCGCCCCACCCCCTCTGCGAGCGCGGTCCCCCGCGGCCTGGTGACCGCCTCGGAATGGGCGTGGCGCAGCCTCGTGATCGCCGCGGTGCTGCTGGGCCTGTGGTTCCTGCTGCAGTACTTCTCCGCGGTGTCGATCCCGCTGGCCGTCGCCGTGTTGCTCACCGCGCTGCTGGCCGGGGTGAATGCGCGGCTGCGGGCGTGGCGGTTCCGTCCAGCGCTGGCGGCGCTCGCCTCACTGCTGGTGATGGCACTGGTGATCGGAGGCGTCTTCACCGCGATCGGTGCCCAGGTGGCTCGCGAGATGCCGCAACTGGTCGACCAGTCGGTGGCCGGCCTGCAGTCGCTGCTGGGCTGGCTGGCGGAGGGTCCGCTGCAGATCTCGCAGGCCGACATCGACGGCTACATCAAGCAGCTGACCGCGTGGATCAACGACTCGCGCGCCCAGCTCGCATCCTGGCTGGCGGGTGCCGGGGTCGGGGTGGGCCACTTCTTCGCTGGTGCGGCGATCGCCCTGATCGCCACCTTCTTCTTCCTCGCCTCGGGGGAGCGGATCTGGCAGTCGATGCTGCGGCTGGTGCCTGACCGCTACCGCAGCCGGGTGACCCGCGCCTCCGGTAACGGCTGGACCTCCCTGGTCGCCTATATGCGCGCCCAGGTCCTGGTGGCCTTCGTCGACGCCCTCGGATTGCTGATCGGTGCCCTGATCCTGCAGATCCCGATGGCCTGGGCGCTGTTCGCCTTCACGTTCATCGTGTCCTTCATCCCGGTGCTCGGCGCGGTGCTGTCCGGGTCGATCGCCGTCCTGCTGGCGCTGGTGACCCACGGCTGGGTGGTGGCCGTGATCATGCTGGGCATCACCGTGCTGGTGGTGCAGACCGAGGGCCACTTCCTGCAGCCGATCCTGCTGGGCCGGGCGGTCCAGCTCCATCCGCTCGCCGTGCTGGTCGGGCTGGCGATCGGTGCCACGCTGGCCGGGATCGTCGGCGCCCTGCTGGTGATCCCGGTGCTCGCCTTCGGGGTGGCGTTCATCCGGGGCCTCGACCCGGATCGCTTCGCCGGCCTGCCGCCCTCCCGGCACTGAACCCGGAACCACCCTGAGTCGACCCTGGGGTTCTATGAAAGTAGCAAGCGGCCCTTTCCATTCTGGAAAATCGGTCGTAGCGTTGAGCCATGACTTCACCTGACTTGGGCCCGATTCTGGCTGATCTCGCAGCCGGACGGATCGACGCCGCCGAGGCGGCCCGCCGGATCGACGCGCTGAAGGCGCAGGACGCCGCCGGTGAACCCACCCCTGCCGAACCGACCAACGAGGAACTGGGCGAGGCCAACGAGGCCGGACGCCGCCAGTACTCGCCCTACGCCCGCGAGGTGTTCACTCCGACCGACGAGGACGAGACCCCGTCCAGCCAGCGCCGTGCCGCGGGCTCCAAGGGGGTGGACCGGATCACCGTCCACGCCGTGGGTCGCCGGGTCCGGATCGTCGGTGACCGCTCGGTGGCCACCGCCTCGGCCGAGGGGCCGCACGTGCTGCGCCGCAACGGCTCGGTGCTGGAGGTCACCAGTGACGGCGAGCTCGGCCCCAGCCTGGACGGGTTCAGCATCCTGCGGCCGCCGCGCAACCTCGATGAACTGCGTGCGCTCGGCCTCGGCAAGGAGCTCTACCTGCGGATCAACCCCAGCATCCTGGTCGACGTCGAGGTGACCGCCGGTTCGCTGAGCTGCTCCGACATCCCCTACCTGGGCAAGGTGCGGCTGACCGCCGGCAGCGCCGAACTGAGCGGGGTCGCCGAGGCGGACGACGTCCTGGTGCAGGCCGGCTCGGCCTCCCTCAAGGGCTCCATCGCGACCGGCCGCTCCCGGGTGCGGGTCGAGTCCGGCCAGCTCACCATCGACCTGGACGACCGCTCGAACGTGACGGTGCGCGGCGAGGCACAACTGGGCAAGATCACCTGGCCCGGCAACCAGACCCTCGACGAGTTCGTGCTCGGCAACGGCTCGGCCCGGCTCGACGTCGGCGTCGTGATGGGCTGGGCGAACATCAAGGCGGACCTGCGGTGACCGCCGGCGGCTACCGGCCGCCGGGGGAGTGCCCGGTCTGCGGCGGCGAGCTGGTCACCACCCGGCTCGGCTGCCACGGCTGTGGCACGGAACTGGCCGGTGACTTCGCCACCTGCGACTTCTGTCGCCTCGACGAGCGGGAGACCGAGTTGCTGCGGGTCTTCCTGGCCTCCCGGGGCAACCTGCGCGAGGTCGAGAAGCACCTGGGCGTGTCCTACCCGACCGCGCGGGCCCGGTTCACCGAACTGCTGGTGAAGCTGGGCCTGGCCGGAGAAGCCGAAGCCCCGCCGGTCCTGACCCGCGACCAGGTGCTCGCGGAGGTGTCCAGCGGCGCGCTGTCACCGGCGGAGGCGGCCGTCCTGCTGGGATCGCTGGAAGGCTGAGCCCGGTTCAGTCGTAGGAGTGGAAGCCGCGCCCGGTCTTGCGGCCCAGCCAGCCGGCGCGGACGTACTTGCGCAGCAGCGGGTGCGGCCGATAGCGGGGGTCTCCGGTCTCGGCCTGCAGCACCTCCGCGATCGCCAGCACCACGTCCAGCCCGATCAGGTCGGCCAGCGCGAGCGGGCCCATCGGGTGGTTGGCGCCCAGCCGCATCGCGGTGTCGATGTCGGACGCCGAGGCCGTGCCGGCGGCGAGCACCTCGATCGCCTCGCCGATCATCGGCACCATGATCCGGTTCACGATGAACCCTGGCGCCTCGTTGGCCACGACCGGCGTCTTGCCGAGCCGCACCGCCAGGTCGGTGATCCTGGTCACCAGCTCCGGGGGCGTGGTCGCGCCCGGCACCACCTCGATCAGCTGCATCACCGGCGCCGGGTTGAAGAAGTGCATCCCGATCAACGGGTGGCGAAGGCCGCCGGCCAGTTCGGTGATCGACAGCGACGAGGTGTTGGTGACCAGCAGCGCGGCGGGCCCGCAGACCTCGTCCAGCCGGGCCAGCACCGCCTTCTTGGCGGCCATGTTCTCCGGGACCGCCTCCACCACCAGGTCGCGGTCGGCCAGGTCGTCCACCGTCGCGGTGGCCAGCCGTTCCCGGATCGCGGCCGCCTCCGGCTCGTCCAGCCGTCCCTTACCGACCTGACGGGCCAGTCCGGCGTGGATCCGCGCCTCGCCCCGGGCGGCCAGCTCGGCCGTGGCGTCGGCGAGCTTGACGTCGAAGCCCGCCACCCGGGCGAACACCTCCGCGATGCCGGCCCCCATCGTCCCGGCGCCCACCACGGCAACCCGCATCTCGACTCCCTGTGCCGTCATCGGCCCTGGAACGGGGCCGGTCTGCGTTTGTCGGCGAACGCGGTCATCGCCTCGCGCTGGTCCTCGGTCTCGAAGCAGGACGCGAACTCGGCGGTCTCGATCGCGAGCGCGGTGTCCAGGCCGGTGTGCAGGCCGAGGTTGAGCGCGGTCTTGGTGGCGGCGACCGCCAGCGGCGCCTGCCGGGCGATCTCCGCGGCCAAGCCGGCGGCCGCCTCGAGCAGGGTGTCGGCGGGGTGGACGGAGTTGACCAGCCCGAGCTCGAGAGCGCGGGCGGCGTCGATTCGCCGACCGGTGTAGAGCAGCTCCCGGGCCAGTCCCTGGCCGATCACCCGGGCCAGTCGCTGGGTGCCGCCGAAGCCGGGCGGGATGCCGAGACCGACCTCGGGCTGGGCGAAGACCGCCTGTTCGGAGGCCAGTCGGATGTCACAGGCGAGCGCGAGCTCACAGCCGCCGCCCAGCGCGTAGCCGTTGACCGCGGCGATCGAGGGCATCGGCAGGGTTTCCAGCCGGCGCAGCACACCGCTGCCGAGCCGGCTGAACTCCCGCGCCTCGGCCCGGCTCATGGTCGCCATCCGGGCGACATCGGCCCCGGCGACGAAGGCCCGCCCGGCGCCGGTGACCACCACCGCCCGGGCGCCGTCGTCCACCACCGCCTCGAGTGCTGCCGACAGGTCCGCCAGCAGCTCCCGGTTCAGCGCATTGAGCGCCTCCTCGCGGCTGATCGTCAGGGTCGCGACGTGGTCGGCGAACTGGTAGCGGACGAGGCTCATGATGCGGGATCCCTACCCGGTGAAGGGCGCCACGGAGACGACGGTGACCTCGATCGTCTTGCCGTTCGGCGCCGCGTAGCTCACGCTGTCGCCCGGCGCGGCGCCGAGCACTGCGGCCCCCAGCGGGGACTGCGGGGAGTAGACCTCGATGTCGACCGAGTCGTCCAGCCCCATCACCTCCCGGGAGCCGAGCAGGAAGGTGTCGTCGTCGTCCTCGTCGCCGTCGTAGTAGATGGTGACCAGGGTGCCGGGGACAACAGTCCCCGCGGCGGTCGGCGGTTCGCCGACGTGGGCGGATTCAAGGATGGCGGTGAGCTGGCGGATCCGGGCCTCCTGCTGGCCCTGCTCCTCGCGGGCGGCGTGGTAGCCGCCGTTCTCGGAGAGGTCACCCTCCTCCCGCGCGCGGGCGATCTTCGCCGAGACCGTGGCGCGGCCCTCGCTCTTGAGGTACTCCAGCTCGGCGGCCAGCTTGTCGTAGGCGTCCTGGGTCAGCCAGGTCGTCGTGAGGTGCTCGTCAACCATCGAACGAGCCTATCGCCATCCGGTGCCCGGATGCCTCATCCGGTGACTCGACACCCTTCGAGGGCGGCGCTGGTGCCCCGTTTGAAGGTGCGCACCGACAGCTCCTGGCGGGACACCCGCTGCCCGTCGGGCGGGAGCGTGACCTGGAGTTCCCCGACCCGTTCGTAGCTGACCGCCTGGACGAAGAGCAGGCAGCCCGCCGCCCGCTGCGGGTCCTCCCGCTCGATGGTGAGGGTGACCCTCACCTCGGTGTCGGAGACCACCTCGAAGGTGTCGACCCGGGCTGCGACCGGCGGGGTCGCGCCGTCCATCGCCACCCAGCCGATCCACGCCGCCGCGAGCAGGCCGCAGACCACGGCCAGAACGCGCCAGTCGAGCAGCCGCCGCTTCGCCGGGTAGCGGCGGGCGAGCCGGTCGGCGACCTCGGGTTCCATGCCCCCATTCAAGCCGAAGCGCGCCCCGCGTGCCGAACCGGACGCCGGGTCGCGTCCGTGGCCGGCTGGGACGGCTTGGTCGCACCCGGGCTGTGAATGAGAATGGACGCCATGTCGGACAAGCCAGATGCCGGTCTCCGGCTGCTCCATGTCCATGCCCACCCCGATGACGAGTCCTCCAAGGGCGCGGCCACGACCGCGTACTACGTCGACCGCGGCGCACGGGTGATGGTGGTCAGCTGCACCGGCGGCGAGGAGGGGTCGATCCTCAACCCGCGGCTGGACAGCGACGAGAACCGGGAGCGGATGCCGCAGCTGCGCCGCGAGGAGATGGCGGCCGCGGCTGAGATCCTGGGTATCGAGCACGTCTGGCTCGGCTACCGCGACTCGGGCTTCCCCGAGGGCGACGACTGGCGGCCGACCTCCCCGGAGGCCTTCGCGCTGGCCCCGGTGGACGAGGCCGCCGGCCGGCTGGTCAAGGTGATCCGCGAGTTCCGTCCGCACGTCCTGACCACCTACGACGAGGAGGGTGGCTACCCCCACCCCGACCACGTGATGACCCACACCGTCTCGATGGCCGCGGTCGACGCCGCGGCCGACGCGAGCCTGTGGCCCGAGCACGGCGAGCCCTGGCAGGTGCCGAAGGTGTACTACCAGCTCGGCTTCCACCGGGACCGGTTCACCGCCCTGGACGATGCGATGGCCGCCGCCGGACTCGACCGGCCCTACGCCGCCCGGCTGGCGAACTGGCCGGCGAACCGGGAGGCCCGCCGGCCCACCACGTTCATCCCGGCGGCCGACTTCTTCGAGGTGCGCAACGCGGCACTGCGCGCCCACGCCACCCAGATCGACCCCGACGACCGCTTCTGGTTCGCCGTCCCGGTCGAGGTTGAGCGCGCCGGCTGGCCCACCGAGGACTTCCAGCTCGCCCGGTCGCAGGTGCCGACCTCGCTGCCCGAGTCCGACCTGTTCGCCGGGCTGCGCGAGCAGGCGTAAGGTTCACCCTCATGGTGCTGCTCGATCTCGGCTCGGACATCGTGACCCCGCCGTGGCTGCCGCTGGCTCTGGTGATCGTCCTGCTCATCGTGCTCGGCCTGCTGTTCTGGAGCCTGCGCGGTCACCTGCGCCGGATTCGTGTCGACGACCAGCAGCGGGACTCCTGAGCCACACCCACTCATTCGACATCGAGGGCCACTCGATCCGTCGAGGGCCAGCCATCGTCGGTGGCCCTCGACGTGAACGGTGGCCCTCGACGTGAAGGGTGGCCCTCGCGAGGGGAGTCGCCGGCCACCCCACTAGGGTTGGGCTGTGAACCGACTCGCCGACGCGGCCTCCCCCTATCTGCGGATGCACGCCGACAACCCGATCGACTGGTGGCCCTGGGGTCCCGAGGCGCTGGCCGAGGCCGCCCGGCGCGACGTCCCGATCCTGCTGTCGATCGGCTACTCGGCCTGCCACTGGTGCCACGTGATGGCGGAGGAGTCCTTCCGTGACCCGGCGGTGGCCGCGCTGGTCAATCCCGACTTCGTCGCCATAAAGGTCGACCGCGAGGAACGTCCCGACCTCGACGCGATCTACATGAAGGCCACCCAGGCGCTGACCGGCCAGGGCGGCTGGCCGATGACGGTCTTCACCACTCCGGACGGCAGGCCGTTCTTCGCCGGCACCTATTACCCGCCCGAGCCGGGCCACGGGTTGCCCTCCTTCAGCCAGGTCGTCGAGGCGATCGCGGAAGCCTGGCGGGAGCGCCGCGACGAGGCGGTGCAGTCTGCCGACGTCATCCGGGCGCACCTGGCGGGGGAGTTCGTCCCGCCGCCGGCGCCGGCCTCGCTGGACGTGTGGAGCCTGCTGGGCGAGTTGGGCAAGGACTTCGACCCGGTCCACGGCGGCTTCGGGACGGCCCCGAAGTTCCCGCTGCCGGGCGCGATCGACGCGCTGCTGGTCAAGGGCGAGCCCGGCTCGCTGGACGTCGCCCAGCGCAGCCTCGAGGCGATGGCGCGCGGCGGCATCCACGACCAGCTGGGCGGCGGCTTCCACCGTTACAGCGTGGACGCCGGCTGGGTGGTGCCGCACTTCGAGAAGATGCTGTACGACAACGCCCTGCTGCTGGGCACCTACACCCGGGGCTGGCGCCGGGTCCCCGACCACGAGCCCGTCACCCGGGCCCTGTTCGAGCGGGTGATCCGCGGCCTGGTCGGATGGCTGGAGCGGGAGCTGGAGCTTCCGGAGGGCGGGTTCGCGTCCAGCCTGGACGCCGACAGCCTGGACGCCCGCGGGATGCAGCACGAGGGCATCTACTACGTGTGGAGCCCTGAACTGCTGGCCGCCGCGCTGGACCCGGAGGACGCCGAGTGGGCGACCGGGGTCTTCCACGTCACCACCACCGGCACCTTCGAGCACGGCCTGTCCACCCTGCAGCTGCGGGGCCGGCCCGACCCGGAGCGGCTGGCCCGGGTGAGCGAGACGCTGCTGGCCGTTCGGCAGCGGCGGTTCGCCCCGGCCCGTGATGACAAGCTGGTCGCCGCCTGGAACGGCTGGGCGGTCGATTCGCTGGTCTGGGCGGCGACGGTGTTCAACGAGCCGGGCTGGCTGGAACTGGCCACCCGCGCCGCCACCGCGCTGTGGCGTACCCACTGGGTGGACGGACGGCTGCGCCGCAGTTCACTGGGCGGGGTCGCCGGGGAGGCCGAGGGTCTGGCCGAGGACTACGGGGCGGTGGCCCAGGGGTTCGCACGGCTGGCCGGAGCGCTGGGTGAGGCGGTCTGGCTGGAGCGGGCCGAGGCACTGCTCGAGGTCGCACTGGAGCGGTTCGGCGCAACCGACGGGGGCTTCTATGACACCGCCGATGACGCCGAAGCGCTCTACCTGCGGCCCCGCGATGTCTCCGACAACCCGACCCCGTCGGGGACGAGCGCGCTGGTCGCCGCGCTGCGGTTGGTGGGCCTGCTGGCCGACCGACACGACCTGACGGCACGGGCGGAGGAGGCGGCGGCGACCCTGCACGGGTTCGCGGCGGCAGCTCCCCGCTTCGCTGGCTCGGCGCTGGTCGACATCGTGGTCTCCGACGAGGCGCGGACGGGGTTGTCACGGGCCACAGCGGTGGTCGTGACACCCGATGGTGACCCGCTGGCCGAGTTGGCGCGCGCGACCTGGCGGATGGCTCCGGTGGGGACCGCGGTGGTGGTCGGACGGCCGGGCACCACCGGCTTCGCGCACCACTTCGAGTCCCGGCCGGCGGGGGAGGACGGGCTGGTCTACGTCTGCCGCGGGACGGTCTGCTTCGCCCCGGCGGCTGACCTCGCCGACCTGCGCACCGCGCTGTGGAGCCGCGCCTGAGGCGATCGGAGCGGGGTCGGTCGAGGGCTCAGCGCAGGATGGCGACCGCGATCGCGGCGAAGTGGCAGGCCGCGGCGGCGATCGTGCAGGCGTGGAAGATCTCGTGGTACCCGAACACCCGCGGGGACGGGTTGGGGCGCTTCGTGGCGTAGACCGCGGCGCCGGCGGTGTAGAGCAGACCGCCCAGCAGCAGCAGGATCACCACGGCGGGTCCGCCGGCGGCCCAGAACTCGCCCAGCCACCCGACGGCGACCCAGCCCATCGGGACGTAGAGCGCGACGTCGAGCCAGCGCGGGCGTCCCGGCCAGGCGAAGGTGGTCACGATGCCGGCCAGGGCGATCCCCCAGACCAGCGAGAGCAGCAGGACCTGCTGTTGGCCCTCCAGCAGCCCCAGGGTCAGCGGGGTGTAGGTGGCGGCGATGAAGATGAAGATGTTCGAGTGGTCGAGCCGCTGCAGCAGCGAGAACACCCGCGGACTCCAGTTGCCGCGGTGGTAGACCGCGCTGGTCCCGAAGAGCACCAGCGACCCCACCAGCCAGACCGCAGCACCGACCCGGCCGAGTCCGGGCGGGGCGAGTGCGAACAGGATGATGCCGGCGGCGACCACGACCGGTGTCATGCCGGCGTGCAGCCAGCCGCGCATCGTGGGCTTGGCGGGATGAAGCTCTACAGCTGCCATGGTCACCTAACTTTACTCGGCGTAACCTACGCTTGTTTCCAGAAGCGTAGGTTACGCGACCGTAGGTTTCAAGTCAGCCTCTCCCGGTCCGCCCGGGGCGAGTCGGAAGGTCCGCGCGAACCGGTCCAGCAGGTCGATCCGTGCCGGGCTGAGTTCGACCAGGCCGTCCGCAACCGCCGCCCGGGCCGAGACCCGGCCACCGATCAGCCGGTGGATGGCGGCAGAGGTCCGGATCGTCAGGTCCGGCTCCGGCGGCCTGCCGCCGACGTCCACCGGGCGGGCGCTGCCGACCGGCCGGATCTCCAGCCCAGCCGGCCCGGCCGCCACGGAGAGGCCGAAGCCGCTCAGGTCGAGCCCGTAGCGGGTGGCCGGGTAGCCGGCCGCCACCTCGGCGCGGAAGGCGCTGCGCAGGGTGATGGTGAGGGCGTCCGGGCTGAGGACCTCCTCCGGGCCGGGCTCACCGAGTGCCCGGGAGCCCCACCGGCTCAGGCTGAGCACGACGTCCTCGAGGTCACGTCCGAACTCGGTCAGTTCGTAGACCAGTCCGCAGTGGGCCAGGTGGGCCCGCCGCACCACCCCGGCCTCCTGCAACTCCCTGAGCCGGGTGCTGAGGATGTTCGTCGGCACCCGAGGCAGGCCCTGCCTGAGGTCGGTGAAGCGCCGGGGGCCCACCAAAAGGTCGCGGACGATGAGCAGCGCCCACCGCTCCCCGACCAGCTCGAGGGCGGTGGAGACGCCGCAGTGCTGCCCGTAGCTTCGCGCCATGCCCCGGCTCAGCCGGGCTGGCCGGCGGCCTCCTGCTGGGCGGCGTAGGCCTCCGGTCCCTGCTCGGAGGCGGCCGGGTCCATCCAGAACGGCTCGAAGTGGTTGCCGTCGGGGTCGTCGAACTGGCGCTGGTACATGAAGCCGAAGTCCTGGGTGCGCCCGATCTTCGCGCCGGCCGCCTCGGCCCGGTCGATGACCGCATCCACGGCCTCTCGGGAGTCGAGCGAGAACGCGAGCAGCGCCAGCGAGGTGGTCGCCGGGTCGCCCAGTTCCTTGCCGTCCAGGAAGCCGGCGTAGAAGTCGCGCCGCAGCACCATCAGGTACTTGTCCTCATCGATCACCACGCAGACGGCGTTCTCGTCGGTGAACAGCGGGTTGATCGTCCATCCCAGCGCGGTGAAGAAGGAGGTGGCGCGCGCCACGTCGGCGGTGGGGAGATTGACGAAGATGTTGGTCTTCATGGTTGCCTCTCGGGGTGTGAATCGGCTGATGACAAGCCAGCTTGTAAAAAGCAAGTGCGCTTGTCAATAGCAACTACGCAATCCTCCCCGGTCCCGGCGCCGCCCCGGAGTACGTTCATCGCATGCTGGTTCTGCAGGCGGTCACCAGGTCCTACGGTCAGCTGCTCGCGCTGGACCGGGTCGACTTCACCGTCGCCCCCGGTCGGCTCACCGGTTTCGTCGGCGGCAACGGAGCCGGGAAGACCACCGCGATGCGGATCATCCTCGGGGTGCTGGCCGCCGACTCGGGGCGGGTGCTGCTGAACGGTTCCCCGCTTACCGCCCCCGACCGTCGGCGCTTCGGGTACATGCCCGAGGAGCGCGGCCTGTACCCCAAGATGAAGGTGCTGGAGCAGGTCGCCTACCTGGCCCGGCTGCACGGGTTCTCCCGATCGGACGCGACCGCCCGGGCCGCCGAACTCCTCACCCGGCTCGGTCTGGGCGAGCGGCTCCACGACCTGGTCGAAACCCTCTCGTTGGGCAACCAGCAGCGCGCCCAGCTGGCCGCTGCGCTGGTGCACGACCCGGCCGTCCTGATCCTCGACGAGCCCTTCTCGGGGCTCGACCCGCTGGCGGTGGACGCGGTCGCCGGCGTGTTGCAGGAGCGGGCGGCCGCCGGGGCTGCGGTGTTGTTCTCGTCCCACCAGCTCGACCTCGTCGAGCGGCTGTGCGACGACCTGGTGATCATCTCCGCCGGACGGATCCGCGCCGCCGGCTCCCGGGAGGCGTTGAGTCAGGAGCACGCCGGACGGCGCTACGAGCTGGTGACCGGTGCGCCGCTGGACTGGCTGCGAACGGAGCCCGCGATCCAGCTGCAGGAACTGGACACCGTCCGGGCGGTCTTCGAGTCCGACGAGCCCGCCGCCCAACGGGTGCTCGCCCGCGCGGTCGGCGCCGGGCCGGTGACCAGCTTCACCCCGCTGCGGCCCAGTCTGGCCGAGATCTTCCGGGAGGTGGTGGCATGACCGCGAGCGGGTTCAGCCGCACCGTCTGGCTGGTCGCCGAGCGGGAGATCCTGGCCAAGCTGCGCAGCAAGGCTTTCCTGATCTCGACCGCGGTGGTGGTCGTGGTCTGCCTGGCCGGGGCGCTGCTCAGCGGCTTCAGCTACGCCGAACAGACCCGGCCGGTGCCCGTCGCGGCGACCGCGGACGTCGTCGCCCTGGTCGACGACCTGCCCGGGCTGGAGGTCACCAGCGTCGCCGACCGGGAAGCGGCCGTGGAGCTCGTCCGCGACGGTACGGTCGCAGCCGCGGTGGTGGCGGACCCGGGGCCGCTGGGTTACCGGCTGGTGGGCGACGAGAGCGTCCCGGCCACCGTCCTGCTCGCCCTGGCCCGGACCCCGCAGGTCGAGCTGCTGAACCCGTCCGGGGCGGCCGACGCCGGGGTGGGAATCCTGGTCGCGGTGGGCTTCGGCCTGATGTTCCTGATGGGCGCCAGCCTGTTCGGGGCCACCATCGCCCAAAGTGTCATCGAGGAGAAGCAGACCAGGATCGTCGAGATCCTGCTCGCCGCCGTCCCCGATCGCGCCCTGATGGCCGGCAAGGTGATCGGCAACGCGCTGCTGGCGCTGGCCCAGCTCACCCTCTTCCTCGGCATCGGGATCGGCTCCCTGATGGCGACCGGACGGGTCGACATTGTCGCGGGTCTGGGTGCGCCGGTCGGCTGGTTCGCCTGCTTCTTCGTGCTTGGCTTCGTGCTGCTGGCTGCACTGTTCGCCGCTGCGGGGGCGATGGTGTCGCGGCAGGAGGACGTCGGGTCGACCACCTTCCCGCTCACCATGCTGATCGTGGCTCCCTACCTGCTGGTGATCGTCTTCAACGACAACCCCTTCGCCCTCGCGGTGATGTCGTACATCCCGTTCTCCGCCCCGGTGGCGATGCCGGTTCGGCTGTTCCAGGGGGAGGCGGGCTGGTGGGAGCCGCTGCTGTCCCTGGCTCTGCTGGCCGCCGCCTGCGCCGGTGCGGTCTGGCTGGGGGCGCGGATCTACTCCAACTCGCTGCTGCGGATGGGATCGCGGGTGCCGCTGGCCGAGGCCCTGCGCGGCGGGCGGTAGAGTGCGGCTCATGGCGTTGGGGCGGGGCCTGAAGTCTGCGGTGAAGGCGCTGGTTCCCCGCGGACTCATCTATGCGACCTACGAGCAGCGCCTGCTGCGCCAGCTCGACCGTGACCGGCTGCCCGAGCACGTCGCCGTGCTGGCCGACGGCAACCGCCGCTGGGCCCGGGCCAACGCGCCCGGACAGGAACTCGTGGTCGGCTACCGGGCCGGCGCCGCCAAGCTCAAGCAGTTCATCACCTGGTGCGAGGAGGTCGGGATCCCGATCGTCACCTTGTGGGTGCTGTCGACGGAGAACCTGGAACGCTCCGACACCGACGAGTTGGCGCCCCTGCTCGAGGTGATTCGCGACCTGGTCGCCGACCTGGCCGACGGAACCCGGCGGGTGCAGGTGGTGGGGGACCTGAACCTGCTGCCGGACGGGATCGCCGAGGACCTGCGCGCTGCGGCGGCCTCCACCGATGGCGCCGCCGGGACGCACGTCAACGTGGCGGTCTCCTACGGCGGCCGCCACGAACTGCGCGACGCCGTCCGCTCGCTGCTGGCCGCCGAGGCCGAGAAGGGCACCGACCTGGCCGTCCTGGCCGACACCCTCGAGATCGACCACATCTCCGAGCACCTCTACACCGCCGGGCAGCCCGACCCCGACCTGATCATCAGGACCTCGGGGGAGCAGCGGCTGTCGGGCTTCCTGATCTGGCAGTCAGCGCACAGCGAGTTCTACTTCTGCGAGGCGCTGTGGCCCGACTTCCGCAAGGTGGACTTCATCCGGGCACTGCGGGCCTACTCCCAGCGCGAGCGCCGCTTCGGCCGCTGAGGTGGGGCCGACAAGGGTGTGAACCCTGGGTTTCGCAAGGCGTGTCGCTTGCGGAACGGCGCAACCGGCAACTTAGTCTGCAGATACGCCCGGTAACCCGCTGGGCGTCGGGAGGTACCCAGTCCATGCGACGTCAGGCTCTCAGCAGCAGGACCCGCGGGCCCGCACCAGGCCCCCTCACCCCCGGCTGACCACGCACCAGTGGGGCCGGACCCTGGTGAGGTGCGGCCCGGGAATCAGGATCACGTGCCGCGCTCATCCACCCGTACCGCCTTCACCGGCAACAAGGCCCTCGCCACCGGGCTGAAGACCTTCGTCCTGGATACCTCAGTGCTGCTGAGTGACCCGGGGGCGCTGCGGAACTTCGCCGAGCACTCGGTGGTGGTCCCCATCGTGGTGATCACCGAACTGGAGGCGAAGCGCCACCACCCCGACCTGGGCTACTTCGCCCGCTCGGCGCTGCGCCACCTCGACGAGTTGCGGGTGCGCTACGGCAAGCTCGATGCACCGGTGCCGGTGAACGAGGCGGAGGGAACCCTGCGGGTCGAACTGAACCACACCGACCCGCAGGTGCTGCCGCCGGGCTTCCGGCTGGGCGACAACGACTCCCGGATCCTCGCGGTGGCGCTCAACTACCGCGCCGAGGGCAACGACGTCGTGCTGGTCAGCAAGGACCTGCCGATGCGGGTCAAGGCCTCCGCAGTCGGCCTCGTCGCCCAGGAGTACCTGCACGAGCTCGCTCCCGATTCGGGCTGGACGGGCATGGCCGAGGTGGACGTGGACGCCGCCACCATCGACGCGCTCTACGCCGACGGGTCGGCGCTGGTGCCCGAGACCCTCGACCTGCCGGTGCACACCGGGGTGGTGCTGCACGGCTCGTCGTCCTCGGCGCTGGGACGGGTGCTGGCCGACGGGTCGGTGCGGCTGATCCGGGGCGACCGGGAGGCCTTCGGGATCCATGGCCGCTCCGCCGAGCAGCGGGTCGCGCTCGACCTGCTGCTGGACAACGAGGTGGGGATCGTCTCCCTGGGCGGCCGCGCCGGCACCGGCAAGTCGGCGCTCGCGCTGTGCGCCGGGCTGGAGGCGGTGCTGGAGCGCCGGCTGCACGAGAAGGTGGTGGTGTTCCGTCCGCTGTACCCGGTCGGCGGTCAGGAACTGGGCTACCTGCCCGGCTCGGAGGGCGAGAAGATGTCGCCCTGGGCCCAGGCGGTCTTCGACACCCTCGGCTCGGTGGCGAGCCGGAACGTGATCGAGGAGGTGCTCGCCCGCGGGATGCTCGAAGTGATGCCGCTGACCCACATCCGCGGACGGTCCCTGCATGACGCCTTCGTGATCGTGGACGAGGCTCAGTCGCTGGAGCGCAATGTGCTGCTCACCGTGCTCAGCCGGATCGGGCAGAACTCGCGGGTGGTGCTCACCCACGACATCGCCCAGCGCGACAACCTGCGGGTCGGGCGCCATGACGGGGTGGTGGCGGTGGTGGAGAAGCTGAAGGGCCACCCGCTGTTCGCCCACGTCACGCTGACCCGCTCGGAGCGCTCTCCGATCGCCGAGGTGGTCACCGACCTGCTGGCCGACATCGTGTTGTGACGGTCACCCGCTGCCGGTCAGCACCCTGGCCGGCAGCGGCGGACGCCGTCCGGCGAAGGTGTGCAGCCCGAGCCAGCCCAGCCCGGCCGCGAGCAGGCAGAGCCCGCCGACCAGCTCCAGGACGGCGTCCCAGCCCCAGCGGTCGAACAGCAGCCCGGCCAGCCACCCGAACAACGCGGTGCCGCTCAGCCAGGCGAGCTGGTAGAGCGCGGTGCCCTGCGCCCGTCCGAGCAGCGCCCGCTGGCCGGTCAGCCCGCTGGCCACCGGGTGCGCGGTGAAGCACCCGACCGTGAAGACGACCAGGCCGGCCAGGGTGACCAGGAGGCGGTCGGAGGCGAGCAGCCCGATCCCGGCCAGCTGGATGCCGATCCCGGCCAGGATCACCCGCAGGTGGCCCCAGCGCAGTGCCGCCACGCCGCCCCAGCGGCTGGCCGCCGTCCCGGCGAGGTAGGCCAGGAAGACCAGGCTGGCCCAGGTCGCCGGCAACCCGAAGGGTTCCTCCAGCAGCCGGTAGCCGAGCAGGTTGTAGACCGCGCCGAAGGCGCCCATCAGCAGGAAGCCCTGTGCGTACAGCCCGAGCATCACCGGGTCGGTGAGCTGGAACAGGATCCGCGTCCGCAACCGGTAGTCCCCGCGGTCGCCCGGCACGAAGCCGCGGGGCGGCGGGATGGCCAGCCAGAACACCGTCGCCATGGCGACGGCGAGCACGGCGACCAGGGCGAACCCGACCTGCCACCCCCACCAGGCCGATCCCAGACCGGCGACGAGCCGTCCGGCGATCCCTCCGACGGTGTTGCCGGCCACGAAGATGCCGGCGGCGATCGACACCCGGCCCGGGGCGAGCTCCTCGGCGAGGTAGGCCATCGCGACCGACGGCACGGCTCCCAGGGCGACCCCCAGCAGTCCGCGCAGCGCGATCAGCTGCCACAGCCCGTCCGCCAGCCCGAGGCAGAGCGCGACGACCAGCGCCGCCGCCAGCGAGAGTCGCATCACGGCGACCCGTCCGATCCGGTCGGCCGCCACCGCCCACACCAGGACGGACGCGGCCAGTCCCAGCGTGGTCGCCGAGACCGTCAGGGCGGCTTCCGCCGTGGTCGTGGCGAAGGCGGCGCTGAGCGCGGGCAGTGCCGCCTGGGCGTCGAAGACCAGGGCGAAGGTGGCAAAGCCCGCTGCGAAGAGGCCGAGCGCGATTCGGGAGTACTCCCGGTCGCCCAGGTCCCAGCCCAGCCAGGGAGCGGTAGTGGTCGGGGCGCGGCGGCCCCCGGGTTGTCCGGTGTCGTCGTCCTCGGCAGCCGGCAGGTCGGTCTCGCTAGCCACCGAAGTTGACGCCCTGGGCCAGCGGCAGCTGCGAGGAGTAGTTGATGGTGTTGGTCGCCATCCGCATGTACGCCTGCCAGGAGTCCGAGCCCGACTCCCGGCCGCCGCCGGTCTCCTTCTCGCCGCCGAAGGCGCCGCCGATCTCGGCCCCGGAGGTGCCGATGTTGACATTGGCGATGCCCGTGTCGGCGCCCGCCGGGGACGTGAACCGCTCCGCCTCGCGCTGGTCGCGGGTGAAGATCGCGGCTGACAGGCCCTGGCTGACCCCGTTGTTGAGCGCGATCGCCTCGTCGAAGTCGTCGTAGGCGAGCACGTACAGGATCGGGGCGAAGGTCTCTTCCAGCACGATCCCGGACTGTTCCGGCATCGCGATCAGGGTCGGCCGGGCGAAGGTGGCCCGGCTGCCGGGCACCGACTCGAGGCTGCCGCCGGCCAGCACGGCCCCGCCCTGCTGCCGGGCCCGCTCGACCGCGGCCAGGAACTTCTCGCCGGCCGCCGCGTTCACCAGCGGGCCGACCAGGGTGGCGGGGTCGAACGGGTCGCCGATCGGCAGCGACTCGTAGGCGCGGACGATCCGTCCGGCCACGTCCTCGACGATGCTGGAGTGGACGATCAGGCGCCGCAGGGTGGTGCACCGCTGCCCGGCGGTCCCGGCGGCGGCGAACACGATGCCGCGGATCGCCAGGTCGAGGTCGGCCGAGGGTGCCACGATCGCCGCGTTGTTGCCGCCCAGCTCCAGCAGGCTGCGGCCGAACCGCGCCGCGACCCGCGGGCCGACCGCGCGTCCCATCCGGACCGACCCGGTGGCGCTGACCAGCGCGACGCCGGGATGGTCGACCAGGGCTTCGCCGACCTCGGCCCCGCCCAGCACGACCTGGCTGAGCTCGGCGGGCAGGCCCTGCTCGGCGATCGCGCGCTGCAGCAGCGCCTCGGCGGCCAGCGCGCTGAGCGAGGCCGACTCGGACGGCTTCCAGATCACCGGGTCGCCGCAGACCAGCGCCAGCGCCGAGTTCCACGCCCACACCGCAACCGGGAAGTTGAAGGCCGAGATGATGCCGACCACACCCAGCGGGTGCCAGGTCTCGGCCACCCGGTGGCCGGGCCGCTCGCTGGCGATCGTCTTGCCCCACAACTGGCGGGAGAGGCCGACCGCGTACTCGCAGATGTCGATCATCTCCTGCACTTCGCCGAGCGCCTCGGAGGTGATCTTGCCGGTCTCCAGCGTCACCAGGTCGGCCAGCTCGGCCTTGTGCTCGCGCAGCAGTTCCCCGAACCGGCGGACGAGGTGGCCGCGGACCGGGGCGGGCACCTCCCGCCACGCGGTGAACGCCCGTGCGGCAGCGGCGACCGCGTCCGCGACCGTGTCGGGGGTGGCCGAGGCGAGGTGGAACAGCGGCTCGGGGTCGAGCGCGGTGGGGGCGGGCAGGTCGCCACGGCGCAACTGCACGCCGAGGTCGGCCAGCCGGGCCGTGGCGAGCGCGCGCAGGTCGTCGGGCCGGTGGCCGGAGGTCATCGGGGCTCCTCTCAGATGACGCTGGCGGGGGTCAGCACAGCAAGCGTCTCATCGATGGCGTCGAGCCCGCGACGCAGTTCCTCGCGCGTGACGGTGAGCGGGGTGCGGAACCTGACGCTGCGGTCGCCGCAGCCCAGGATGAGCACCTTGCGGGCAGCCAGCTCCTTCAGGAGGATGTTGCGGGTCGCGGTGTCGGGCAGGCTGAAAGCGCACAGCAGGCCGCGGCCGCGCGGGTTGGAGACCAGCGGCTGGCGTCGGGCCAGGTCCTCCAGTTCAGCCAGCAGCCACTGGCCGGTCTCGGCGGCGCGCTCGACCAGCCCGTCGGACTCGATCACCTCGAGGATGTGCCGGGCGCGCACCATGTCGGTGAGGTTGCCGCCCCAGGTGGAGTTGATCCGCGAGCTCACCTCGAAGACGTTGTCGGCGACCTCGTCCACCTTGCCGCCGGCCATCACGCCGCAGACCTGGGTCTTCTTGCCGAAGGCGACCACATCGGGCTGCAGGCCCAACTGCTGGTAGGCCCACTTGCTGCCGCTCATCCCGACGCCGGTCTGGACCTCGTCGACGATGAACAGCGCGTCGTTGCGGTGGACCAGGTCCTGCATCGCCTGCAGGAACTCGGGACGGAAGTGGTGGTCACCGCCCTCGCTCTGGATCGGCTCGACGATGAAGCAGGCGATGTCGGGGCCGTACTTGGCGAAGGCCTGCTCGGCCTCGGCCAGCGCCTCCCGCTCCAGCTGCTCGACCGGACGCGGCCGGCCGTCGGCGTAGCTGCCCAGGTAGGGCGAGCTGATCCGCGGCCAGTCGAACTTCGGGAACCGGGCGGTCTTGGTCGGGTCGGTGTTGGTCAGCGACATGGTGTAGCCGGTGCGGCCGTGGAAGGCGTACCGCAGGTGCAGGACGCGGGTGCCCAGGTCGGGGGACAGGCCGCGCGACTCGTTGAGCCGGCTCTTGTAGTCGAAGGCCGCCTTGAGCGCGTTCTCCACCGCCAGGCCGCCGCCCTCGATGAAGAACAGGTGCGGCAGCCGCGGGTCGCCCAGCACGCGGCGGAAGGTCTCGATGAACTCCGCCATGGCGACGGTGTACACATCGGAGTTGCTCGGCTTGTGCACCGCGATCCGGCCGAGCTCGGCGACCACCGCGGGGTCGGCCAGCCGGGGGTGGTTCATGCCCAGGGCGTTGGAACCGAAGAACCCGAACAGGTCCAGATAGTGGTCCCCGGTGACGGCGTCGACCAGGTCGCAGCCCTTGGAGGCTTCGAGGTCGAGCACGATGGGGAATCCGTCCACCAGGATCGAGTGGCGCAGCACCGGGTGGACCTGAGCCGGGGAGAGCGTGACTGGTTCCATTCGCCCATTCTACCCGGAGGTTTTCCGGTGATTTGCCACGGGTTACGGCGCAATTCCGTTCCGTGTGCCTGCGGCAAGCACTTTCACGCGTCGGCGAGCAGCGGTGGCCGGTCCTCGAAGAAGGTCTGCAGCACCACGGTGGTGCGGGTGTTCACGTTGGCGGCCAGTCGCACCTCGCGGATCAGTTCCTCCAGTCGCTGGGGCGTCGGCACCCGCACCATCAGCAGGTAGGCGGCGTCCCCGGCCACCGAGTGGCAGGCCGCGATCTCGGGCAGGGGTTCGAGCTGCTCGGGAATGGTGTCGACCGCGCTCGGGTCCAGCGGCGAGACCTCGATGAAGGCGGCCAGCGGCACGCCGATCGCCTCGGGGTCCACCTGGGCGCGGTAGCCGGTGATGATGCCGCGCTCCTCGAGCCGGCGGACTCGGGTCTGGACGGCGGAGGTGGACAGCCCGGTCGCCTCGCCCAGCCGGGCCAGGGTGGCGTGACCGTCTGCCAGCAGTTCGCGCAGGATGACCACGTCCAGTTCGTCGGTCTCCCGGCCTGACTTGCGCCCCGTCATGGCGCGACTGTACTGCGCTGCGCCCGGTAGAGGGCGTAGGAGAAGGAACGGCCTTCCCGGGTCACCGGAACGTCGATGAGGTCCACCGCGCCGGCCACCCGCCGCAGGTCCCGCTCGAGGGCGGGACTGGCCGTCTCGCACCACACCAGCAGCCGTCCCCCGGGGGTGAGCCGGGCCAGGCAATCGGCGAGGAATCCGGTGCCGTAGACCGGCGCGTTGTCGTCGTGGATCAGGAAGCTCGGGCCGTTGTCGACGTCGAGCACTATCGCATCCCAGCGGTCGGTGGCGGTCGCGACGAAGTCGAGGATCCCGGCGTGGTGCAGGCGGCTGCGGGGGTCGGCGGCGACCCGGGCCAGGACGGGGGTGAGGCCCTGACGGGCCCAGTCCAGCAGCGGGCCTGCCCGTTCCACGACGTCCACGCCGGTGGCGCCGTTGTCGAGCAGCCGAGCGGTGGTGAAGCCCAGCCCGAGACCGCCGACCAGGACGCGCCCGGGCGGGGCGCCAGCGGCGTCGGCGAGGGCGACCTCGCTGCTCACCTCGGTCGTGTCCATCGCGAACACCCCGTTGACGATCAACTCCAGCGCGCCGTCGCGCCGGCGCAACACCACCTCACCGGCATCGGTGTCGGCGCGCGCGAGGATCCCGTCTTCCACGCCACCATCGTGGCCGAAAGCGCCGGCTTTGGCTGCTTGCATTAGTGTCAGCGCCATGACGACGGTCCAGGTTGCCCGGCCGAGCCAACTCGGCGACGTCTTCGACACCATCTTGGCGCGCTGCTTCCAGGTCGACGAGCTCGTCGACAAGGCGGCCTTCATGCACGCCTCCACCTGGGGCGAGGTCCTCGTCACCCAGGACGAGGAGGGCACCATCACCGGGGCGGCCGTGGCCGACCACGACTCCGAGACCGCACTGTCGATGCTGGACTACCTGGCGATGGCGCCGGAGCACCGCGGCGCCGGGGCGGGCTCCGCGCTGCTGGAGGCGGCGGTGGCCCAGTGGGTGCAGCTGGTCTCGCCCGGCGCCCTGCTCGCCGAGATGGAGCGCCCGGATGTCCATCCGGCCACCGAGGAGTTCGGCGACCCGACCCGGCGCCTGGCCTTCTACGAGCGGCACGGCTTCCGGGGGCTGTCGGTGCCGTACTACCAGCCGGCGCTCACCCCGCAGCAACGTCCGGTGCCGGACCTGATCCTGGCCGTGCTCGTGCTCGACCCCACTTGGGTCAACGCCGACGGCACCCGGTTCCTGGAGGGTGCCCGGCTCGAGCAGGTGCTGCGGGCCCGGATCCCCGAGCCGGCCGATCCGAAGCTGCAGGAGGCCTGGCAGGCCATGCTGGCCGCCACCCGGGACCCGGAGGGCATCGAGTTGATCCCGCTGGCCCAGTTCGCCCGGATCCCGCGCAGCGGACCTCTCGGCCAGCCCTGAAACGCACCCTTCCGCCCGCCGGGCTAGGGGATTAGGCTCGCGCCCACGTCATCGATGTGGAGGACCATGAGCGAGCCCGGCGCCGACCTTGTCTACCCCGACGCGGACTTCGTCCACCTGGACGAGCTGCCCGATCCCGAGGCGTTGCGTGCCGCCGCGGCGGCCGACCCGGTCGGCTTCTGGGCCGACCAGGCCCGCGAACTGGAGTGGTTCGAGCCCTGGGACCAGGTGCTGGATGACTCCGGCGCGCCCTTCTTCAAGTGGTTCACCGGGGCCCGGACGAACATCGTCCACAACGCCATCGACCGGCACCTGGACGGGCCCTACAAGAACAAGCTCGCCCTGATCTGGGTGGGGGAGAACGGCACCGACCACCTCACCTACTCCTACTTCTCGCTGAACCGCGAGGTCACCCAGATGGCCAACATCATCAAGGCGATGGGGGTCGGCAAGGGGGACCGGGTGACGATCTACCTGCCGCGGATCCCCGAGGCGGTGTTCGCGATGCTGGCCTGCGCCAAGATCGGCGCCGTCCACTCGGTGATCTTCGCCGGCTTCTCCGCCGATGCGCTGTCGAGCCGGATCGACGACTCCGAGTCCAAGCTCGTGATCACCGCGGACGGCTCCTGGGTCAACGGCGGCATCTTCAAGCTGAAGGACATCGTCGACGAGGCGATCCGGTTCAGCCCGTCGGTGGAGAACGTCATCGTGGTGAAGCGGACCGGCCAGGAGGTCGCCATGGAGCCGCTGCGCGACCACTGGTACCACGAACTGTCGGCCCTGCCGATTGCCAAGGGACCCTGCCCGACCGAGCAGCTCGACGCCGAGGACCCGCTGTTCATCCTGTACACCTCGGGCTCGACCGGCGCGCCGAAGGCGATCCTGCACACCCACGGCGGCTACATGGTCGGCACCTACGCGACCTTGAAGTACACCTTCGACATCCGCGACTCCGACCGGTGGTGGTGCACCGCCGATCCGGGCTGGATCACCGGCCACTCCTATCTGGTCTACGGGCCGCTGCTCAACGGCGCGACCACATTCATGTACGAGGGCGGGCCCACCTATCCCACCCCGAACCGCTGGTGGCAGCTGATCGAGTACTACGGGATCACCACGTTCTACACCGCGCCGACCGCGATCCGCTCGTTGATGCGGTTCGGCGAGGCCTGGCCGAACCGGCACGACCTGTCCTCGCTGCGGCTGCTGGGCTCGGTGGGGGAGCCGATCAACCCGGAGGCCTGGCACTGGTTCCACCGGGTCATCGGCAAGGGCCGCTGCCCGATCATGGACACCTGGTGGCAGACCGAGACGGGAATGTTCCAGATCGCCCCCACCCCGGGGATGCCGCTCAAGCCGGGCTCGGGCGGCAAGCCGTTCTTCGGCCAGGAGGCCGAGATCGTGGACGAGCAGGGCAACCCGGTGCCGGACGGGGAGGAGGGCTTCCTCGTCCTGAAGAACCCGTGGCCTGCCATGATGCGCACGCTCTACAAGGACCCGGACCGCTACGTCAGCACCTACTGGTCGAAGTACCCCGGACGCTACCTCGCCGGCGACTCGGCCCGGCGGGACGCCGACGGCTACTTCTGGGTGATCGGACGCACCGACGACGTCATCAAGGTGTCCGGCCACCGGTTGGGCACCGCCGAGGTGGAGTCGGCGCTGGTCTCGCACCCGGCGGTCGCCGAGGCCGCGGCGATCGGCCTGCCGCACGAGGTGAAGGGCAACGCGATCCATGCCTTCGTGGTGCTGAGGGTCGGGTTCGAGGGCTCCCCCGAACTCGCCGAGGACCTGCGCAAGCACGTCTCGACCCACCTGTCCCCGATCGCCAAGCCGGACTGGATCGACTTCCCCGACAAGCTCCCCAAGACCCGTTCGGGCAAGATCATGCGTCGGGTGCTGAAGGCCCGCGCGCTGGGCCAGGACGAGGGTGACATCACCACCCTGGAAGAGTGAGCGGACGGCTGCGGTGACCTTCGCGAACGTGGGCACGCTGGGCGCGGTGCCGGGCAAGCGGGATGAGCTGGTGCGGCACCTCACCACCAGTGGCGCAGGCCTGGCCGAGGTCGGCTGCCTGCTGTACGAGGTCGGGGTGAGCCCGGACCATCCCGACACGGTCTTCGTCATGGAGCTGTGGCAGGACGAGGCCGCCCACCGGGCCTCGCTGCAGCTGCCGCAGGTACAGGCCTCGATCGCGGCCGCCCGTCCGCTGCTCAGCGGCGAGTTCGGCGGGTTCCGCTTCGACGTCGTCGGGTCCCCGCTTCGGGACTGACCCCTTCCGCTGGTGGCGACGGGGGACCAGACTCGAGTTACCCCACGAGAGGAGACCACGATGGCCCTGCTCAACCCTTACATCGGCTTCCGCGGTACCGCCGAGGAGGCCATGAACTTCTACCAGTCGGTCTTCGGCGGGGAGCTGTCGCTCACCCGTTTCGGCGAGTTCGAGATGCCCGGGATCTCGCCGGACGACGCCGACCTCATCATGCACGCCCAACTCACCACCTCGGCGGGGTTCACCCTGATGGGTGCGGACGCCCCCGCCTCCGTCCCCGCCGATGAGGGCAGCCGGATCGACATCTCGATCAGCGGGACGGACGCCGAAGGCCTCCGCGCGTACTGGGACGGGCTGACCGAGGGCGGTAACGTCACGCTGCCACTCGAGATGGCGCCGTGGGGAGACTGGTTCGGGCAGGTCACCGACCGGTTCGGGGTGAGTTGGATGGTCAGCATCAGCCCGGCCGACGGCGCCGGACAGAGCTGAGGCCGGGCGCCCCGGGTCAGCGGCGGCCGAGGAAGGCCAGCCCGATCACGACGGCCAGGACGGGCAGCGTGAGCAGCGCGAGGCCACCGAAGCCGACCCAGGCCATCGCGCCTCCGGCGGCGATCGCGCCGATGGCCCCGGTCAGGCTCATCGCGAAGTCGGTGCGGCCCTGCCGGCGGGTGCGGAAATCCTCGGAGGAGGCCTCGGTGAGCAGGGCGGATCCGGCGACCGTCGCGGCGCTCCAGCCGAGCCCCAGCAGGATCAGGGCGACGGTCACGGCCGCGTGGTTGTCCTGCGCGAGCGCGATCAGCGCGACGCAGGCGGCCAGGATCGCGTAACCGAGCAGGATCGTCGGGATCCGGCCCCACCGGTCGGACAGCAGCCCGAACACCGGGGAGAGGGCGAACATGCCGGCGATGTGCAGGCTGATCGTCAGGCCGACGATGTTCAGGTCGGCTCCGTGGTGCACCAGGTGGATGGGTGTCATCGCCATGATCGCCACCATCACGGCGTGTGCGCCGACGGTCGCCAGGGTGGCGTACCCGGCGGCGACCGGGCGGTCGGCGCGGACGATCTGCTCGGTGCCGGCAGCGCGGTCGGCGAGCGCCTGCTGAGCGGTGAGCAGCGGGTCGGGGCGAAGCCCGGCCAGGATGAGCACGATGCCGAGCAGTTGGCCGACGATGGTGAACAGGTAGGGGCCGGTGAGCGCCGGCATGCCGATCCCTGCGCCGAGCGCCTCGCCCGGCCCCACCAGGTTGGGGCCGAGCACGGCGCCGATGGTGGTGGCCCACACCACGATCGACAGGTCGCGGCCGCGGGTGGCGTCGGTGGCCAGGTCGGTGGCGGCGAACCGGGACTGCAGGTTGGCCGCCTGCCCGGCGCCGATCAGGGCGAACCCGGCGAGCAGCGCCGGGAACCAGCCGGCGGTCACCGCCGCCAGCACGATCCCCACCCCCGCCAGGGCGACCGCGAGCCCGGTGGCCAGGGCCGGTCGCCGGCCACGGCGTCGGGCCAGGGCGGCGAGCGGCACCGCGGTCAGCGCCGTGCCGAAGGTGATCGCCGCGGTGGCCAGGCCGGACAGGCTGTCGTCACCGGAGATCTCGGCGGCGAGCAGGGCGCCCAGGGAGACGGTGGCTCCGAAACTGATGCCGCCCAGGACCTGGCCGGCCGACAGCACCGCCAGGGTGCGTCGCCGGACGCTGTCCAGCGGCGTCCGGGCAGACTCGGCCCGTGGCTGTGCGGCGAGGGCCGGTTCGTCCATCAGGACGGGTTCTCGGACTGGCGCGCGGCGTCGATCTTCTGCTTCGCGCCGTCGAGATACTCCGCGCACAGGGTCGCCAGCTGCTCGCCCTTCTCCCACAGCTCCATGGACTCGCTCAGCGGCACAGTGCCGGACTCGAGTTGCTGGACGATGCCCAGCAGCTGGTCCCTGGCCTGCTCGTAGCTGGGGGCGGGGTCGGTCATGGTGCCTCCTCGACTGAGGTGACGTCGACGCCGATCCGGCCGTCGACGAGCTGGACGGTGAGCCGGTCACCGACGCCGGTCTGGCCGACGGCGGTGACCGTGGTGTGGTCGCGGGACACGATGGCGTAGCCGCGCTGCAGGGTGGCCTGGGGCGACATCGCCCGGACCCGGCTGATCAGGTGGTCGACCTGGCGGGCCTCGGCCGAGACGGTCGCCGCGATCGCGCGCTGCAGCCGCTGCCGTAGGCCTGTCAGGCGCTCCTGGTGGGCGGCGACCGGTGCTGCCGGGTCGCGCAGGACGGGGCGGGAACGCAGTTCGGCGAGCCGGCGCTGCTCGTGGCTGACCCGCGTGGCGACGGCATTGAACAGCCGGGTGCGAGCTTGCGCGAGCCCGGCCAGTTCCCGCTCGACGTCGGGGACGATCCGTTTCGCGGCATCGGTCGGCGTGGAGGCGCGCAGGTCGGCGACCAGGTCGAGGATCGGGGTGTCGGTCTCGTGGCCGATCGCGCTCACCACCGGCGTGCGCATGGCGAACACTGCCCGGACGAGCGCCTCGTCGCTGAACGGCAACAGGTCCTCAAGCGAGCCGCCGCCACGCGCAATCACGACGACGTCGACCTCGGGGTGGGCTTCCAGCTCACCCAGACTTCCCAGGATCTGTTCGACCGCGAACGGCCCCTGCATCGCTGCGTGGCGCACCTCGAACTGCGCCGCCGGCCAGCGTCGCCGGACGTTCTCCAGCACGTCGCGCTCGGCAGCGGAGTTCGCCGCAGTCACCAGGCCGATCCGCCGCGGCAGGAACGGCAGGCGGCGCTTGCGTTCGGCGCTGAAGAGCCCCTCTGCCTGCAGCATCCGCTTGCGCTGCTCGATCGCGGCCAGCAGCCGTCCCTCGCCGGTCGGCCGCAACTCGCGGCACTCGAAGGTGAGCTGGCCCGACCCCATCCACACCGTCGGCTTCACCCAGGCCGCCACCACGGTGCCCTCGGTGAGCGGACCGGCGGCGTCCAGCACGGCGGCAGAGGTGGACAGTCGCACCGAGACGTCGGCGATGGTGTCGCGCAGGGTCAGGAACTGCGTGGCCCCCGCGCGCCGCTTGATCTCGATGAGTTGGCCGGTCACCCAGACCGCGCCGAGCCGCTCCACCCACTCCTTGGTGTGGCGGACGATCTCCCGCAGCGGCTGCGGGGAATCGGGGGAGTTCGGCAGCGGCACGCGCCACAGCCTAGCCAGCGGCGCTGACCGAACCGCGCAGCGCCGGCGGACCAGCGCCGAGCCGGGCCCGAGGCTCGGTGCCGGGCCAACTAAGCTGGCGGCATGGAATCCACCAAGCGGGTCGTGCTCGCTGCGCCTCGGGGTTACTGCGCCGGCGTCGATCGGGCGGTGGTGACCGTCGAGAAGGCGCTGGACCTCTACGGTCCGCCGGTCTACGTCCGCAAGCAGATCGTGCACAACCGGCACGTCGTGGAGGACCTGGAGGCCCGCGGGGCGATCTTCGTCGAGGAGTTGGCCGAGGTGCCGACCGGAGCCACGGTGGTGTTCTCCGCGCACGGGGTGTCGCCGGCGGTGCATGCCGAGGCGGCCGAGCGCGGGTTGAAGACCATCGATGCCACCTGCCCGCTGGTGACCAAGGTGCACAACGAGGCCCGGCGGTTCGCCGGGCAGGGGATGCCGATCCTGCTGATCGGCCACGCCGGTCACGAGGAGGTGGAGGGCACCACGGGTGAGGCTCCCGAGCACATCACCCTGGTCCAGCACCCCGACGATGTGGACGACGTGACCCTCGACCCGGCAGCGCCTGTCGCCTGGCTGAGCCAGACCACCCTGTCGGTCGACGAGACCTGGGAGACCGTCACCCGACTGCGCGAGAAGTTCCCCAACCTGGTCGACCCGCCCAGCGACGACATCTGCTACGCGACCCAGAACCGGCAGTCAGCGGTCAAGCAGATCGCGGCCACCGCCGACCTGGTGATCGTGGTCGGCTCGAAGAACTCGTCCAACTCGGTCCGCCTGGTCGAGGTCGCCCTGGAGGCCGGTGCCAAGGCTTCCTACCGGGTCGACAACGCCACCGAGGTGGACCCGGCCTGGCTGGCGGGGGTGACCAGCGTCGGGGTGACCTCGGGTGCCTCGGTCCCGGACGAACTCGTCCAGGGTGTGCTGGCGCTGCTGGAGGAGCACGGCTTCCCGGCCGCGGTGGAGGAGCGCCTGACCGAGGAGAACCTGGTCTTCGCGCTGCCCCCCGAATTGCGCAAGGACCTGCGCCGCCGGGCCGACGGCGACTGACCGGCAAGGCCCTGGCGGTCCCGGCGCCAGCTCGACCCGCAACGTCCGCCGGCCTGGCGGGGCCCGGTGAGGACGTCGACTGCCCGATCAGGTCTAGAGCGGCTGCAGGGCCGCTTCCCCGGGCCGCGACAGGGTGAACTCGGCCCTCACCACGGCCGGCCACTGCTGCGTCCGCTGTTCCAGCGAGGCGAGCTGGGCTGACGCGGCCGATTCGGTCGGCTCCCCGGCCAGGTCGACCGCCGCGGTGACGAACAGCTGCCCGGCCCCGATCGTGCTGACCACCAGGCGGGTGACCCGGGCGACCTCGGGCTGGGCCAGCAGGTTCTTCAGCGCGTCGTTCCACACCCAGTCGTCAGCGACCTCGCCGACCAGGAAGCTGCGGTTGCGGTCGATCAGCACGACCCCGACCACGGCGAGCAGTACGCCGATCAGGATCGATCCGATCGAGTCCGGGACGGTGGAGCCGGTGAGCTGGTTGCCGCCGATCCCGGCCGCGGCGATGGCCAGGCCGATCAGGGCGCTGTAGTCCTCCAGGAAGACTGCCCGGACGGTGGGGTCGGAGGTGCGCATCAGCTGGCCCCACAGGGAGCGGCGGGCGCGTCCGGCGGTGTCCCGCAGCTGGCGGCGGGACCGGAGGAAGGACACGGTTTCGGCGATCGCAGCCACCGCGAGGGTGAGGTAGGCGACCAGGAAGTCGTCCGCCGGGGTCGGGTCCACCAGTTCGTGGATGCCGTGGGTGATGGAGACCCCGGCCCCGACGGCGAGCAATCCGATGCCGGCGAACATCGACCAGACGTACACCTCGCGTCCGTAGCCCAGCGGGTGCCGGTCATCGGGCGCCCGGCCGGCCCGGCGTTGGGCGATCAGCAGGAGGACCTCGTTGGCGGTGTCGGCCCAGGAATGGGTGGCCTCGGCAAGCATCGCCGCCGAGTTCGTCACCACCGCGGCCACGGTCTTCGCGACGGCGACCACCACGTTGGCCGCGAAGGCGATGATGACCGTCAGCGCGCTCTCCCGGTCCGGGTTCGAGCCGTCCGCCTGCGTCCGGGTCGAGGGGTCGTCCGCTGACACCGCCATCGCCCGAGCCTAACCGGGCGCCGGACGAGGGGACAGGGGCTTCAGCCGGCGATCAGGAACCGGAAGGAGGGGCTGGCGGGATCGATCGGCTCGACGGTGATCGGGCTGGCTTCCATCCGGGCCAGCAGGCCCCCCAGGCTGTCGGGGTCGCCCAGTTCGATGCCGACCAGCGCCGGGCCGGTCTCCCGATTCGACCGCTTGATGTACTCGAACAGGGTGATGTCGTCGTCGGGTCCGAGCACTTCGTCGAGGAAGCGCCGCAGCGCGCCCGGCTCCTGGGGGAAGTTGACCAGGAAGTAGTGCTTGCGGCCCTCGTAGACCAGCGCCCGCTCGACGATCTCGGCGTAGCGGGAGACGTCGTTGTTGCCGCCGGAGACCAGGGCGACCACCGTCTGGCCGGGCTCCGGCCGGAAGATCCCCAGGCTCGCGGTGGCGAGGGCACCGGCGGGCTCGGCGATGATGCCCTCGGTCTGGTACAGCTGCAGCATCTCGCTGCAGATCCTGCCTTCGGGCACCGCGTACATCGCCGGGCGGTGGCGCGCGGCGACCCGGTAGGTCAGGTCGCCGGCCCGGCGGACGGCGGCGCCGTCGACGAAGGTGTCGACCTGCGGCAGGTCGCGGGGCTCTCCGGCGTCCAGCGCCACCGCGAGGGTGGGGGAGCCAGCCGGCTCGACGCCGACCACCTTGGTCTCAAGGTGGTGGCCCGCCAGCCAGGTCAGGCAGCCGGCGATCATCCCGCCGCCCCCGACCGGGAGCACGAGGACGTCGGGCGCGGTACCGAGCTGCTCGACGATCTCGCGGGCAACCGTTCCCTGCCCGGCGATCGTGCGGGGGTCGTCGAAGGCGGGGACCAGAATGGCGCCGCGCTGTTCGGCGTCGGCCCGGGCTGCGGTGGCCGCCTCGTCGTAGGTGTCGCCGGTCACCACCAGCCGGACCCGGCCGTTGCCGAGCGCCAGCATCCGTTCCCGCTTCTGCCGCGGCGTGGTGGAGGGCACGTAGATGGCCGCGTCGATGCCGAGCCGGGCACAGGCGAAGGCCACTCCCTGACCGTGGTTGCCGGCGCTGGCGCACACCACGCCGGCACCCCGTTCGGCTGGCGTGAGCTGGGCGATCAGGTTGTAGGCGCCGCGGATCTTGTAGGAGCGGACCGGCTGCAGGTCCTCGCGCTTCAGCCAGATCGAGGCGCCGGTGAGTTCGCTGAGGCGCTGGTTGTACTGCAGCGGCGTGAGCTCGGCGATCCCGGCCAGCCGCTGGGCCGCTTCGTCGATGCTCGCCGGGTCGATCAGTCCGCTGTCAGTCACACCGGCATTGTGCACCTGCGGTGCGGCCGCTGCCTGCGACGGGACCGGAGCGGGATGTCACCTGGCCCGGAGCGGAATGAACACCCCCGTGGTCCCGGCACAGGCCTGCTCCGCCAGATCAGGCCCGGGCTCAAGCCGGGGAACGGGCTCGGGCCAGCTCAGCCGGAGCGCACCGGGCAGGCTCAGCAGGCGCCGGCTCAGCCCCGGGCTCTGGCCGGCTCACGCGCAGCGCACCGGGCAGGCTCAGCAGGCGCCTGCTCAGCCCCGGGCTCGGCTCAGGCGGTGCCCACCCCGGGCAGCGGTGCGGGGCGGCGTCCGCTCGACAGTTCCTCCAGCTCTGCCAGGTCGGCCAGGTCGGGCTCCCGTCCGGGCAGCAGGTCGAGTTCGGCGGCGCGGTCGCGTCCGATCATGGCGGGCACCCCGGCCGCGTCCTCGGTGAGCTCGGGCGCGGTCAACGGGCGAACCGAGGCCTCGCTCGGCTTCACCCGGTCGAGCTGGGAGTCCACCACCTTGAGGTCCTTCAGCTTGCGGGCGGTCACCAGCACCCGGTTCTCCAGCGAGCCGACTGCCGAGTTGTAGGACTTCACCGCGCTGGTGAGCGACCGGCCGACGCCGTCGAACAGGCTGCCGAGCTTGGCCAGCCGGTCGTACAGCTCCCGGGCCAGCAGCTGGACGTCCTTGGCCGAGTCGGCCAGCGCGGCCTGCTTCCAGGAGTACGCGATCGTCTTCAGGCTGGCGATCAGGGTGGAGGGGGTGGCGATCACGATGCCGCGGGCCAGGGAGTACTCGTGCAGGTCGGGCAGCTGGCCGCAGGCCTCGGCCAACAGCGCCTCGCTGGGCAGGAACATCACGACGAAGTCGGGGGTGGCACCCGCGTCCACCTTGAAGTAGTCCTTCTTGGACAGCAGGTCGACGTGGTCCTTCACGTTCTTGGCGAAGTGCTTCAGGTGCGACTGGCGGACCTGGTCGTCGACAGCCTCATGGGCGTCGAGGAAGGAGGTCAGCGGCACCTTGGAGTCGACGTAGATGAACTTGCCCTCGGCCAGGGTGACCTTCACGTCGGGCCGGATGGTGGTGCCGGCGGTCGTGCGGGAGGTCTCCTGCTCGACGAAGTCGCAGTGCTCGAGCATGCCGGTGATCTCGAGGATCCGCCTCAGCTGCAACTCACCCCACGACCCGCGCACCTGCGGCTTGCGCAGCGCGGTGACCAGCGAGTTGGTCTCCCGCTTGAGCTGCTCGCCGGTGAGCTGGACGGCCTTCACCTGCTCCTTCAGGGTGGCCGACAACTCGACGCGGCCCTGCTCGACCTCGGACAGCCGGGTGTTGAACCGCTCGAGGCTCTC
>JAEZHJ010000123.1 GCA_023436925.1 Actinomycetes bacterium | reverse complement strand
GACCTGCTCGTGCCCGGGGTAAGCCCGGCAATGCTCCAGACGCAGCTGCGCTCGGGGCGGCTGGTTCGGGTCCGTCCGGGTGTCTACCTGGACGCCGCCCGCTGGCCGGCTGATCTGATCGGGCAGGCGCTGGCCCGGGCCCACGCCGAGCAGGCGGTGCGGCCGGGCGCGGCGCTGAGTCACGACACCGCCGCCCTGGTCTGGGGTGTGCCCTGTCCCGGACCCGGCCAGTGGGACCTCGACCTCGTGCACCTGACCATCGAGCGCGCCGGGAGCCATCGTGGCTCTGCCGGGGTGATATTGCACCGTCCGGCCAAGCTGCCCCGCCATCACCTCGTCCAGGACGCCGAGGGGTACGGGGTGACCAGTCTGGCGCGCACGTGCGTCGACCTCGCCCGCGCGTGGGACCTGCCCGGAGCGCTCGTCCTGCTTGATGCGACCGCCCGCAGGTTGTGCGAGGCGATGACCAGCAGCCCCAGGCGAAAGGACTACGCCAACCCGAGGCTGGCCGAGGCTGCCCGCGCCTCGCTGGTGGAGGCGATCACCACCTGCCGGGCAACCCGACTGCTTGCTCCGCTGGCGCTCATGGATCCGGCCAGGGAGAGTCCCATCGAGTCGCTCACCGCGGCCCACCTGCACCGCAGCGGGCTCCCGATGCCCCTCTTCCAGGCGCCGATCCGGACCCATCGCGGCACGTTCTACCCCGACTGCCTCTGGCCACAGCACCGCCTGATCGGTGAGGCCGACGGTGCCGTGAAGTACACCGACCCGCAGGCCTACGTCGCCGAGAAGGAACGGGAGCAGATCCTGCGCGACCTCGGCTACGGGATCGTCCGCTGGCTCGGCCGGGAGATCATGCTCGAACCGGCAGTGGTGATGGACCGAATCGCCCGCGCCCTCGAAGCCCGCCCGCCCGGGCTTGCTGCATGAGGGTATGGAGACGATCCCGGGCACGGAGAGCTGTCGCGGAACCGACTCGTGACACTCGAAGCTTGACTCCCGGCGTCTTGCTGCCTGAGCGTGGGTCGACCGAAGATCGACCTGACGTGGAATCGAGGCGCGGCGGTCGCACCGGAAGCACCCCTCGTCTGGTTGGGGACCCTCGCGCGGGTTATGAGCCTGGGCCGAAGCCACCTCACCCGGAGCGGGGACCCTGGCGAGGGTTATCGGGCCCCAAACCAGCCTCATAACCACTACCAAGACCCCCACTTCCCGGCGAGATCCTGGCGACCGTTCCCATAACCACCACCAGCGCCCCCAGAGCCGCGCCAACTGGGCCTGGTGGCGTTCCCCGCGTGCGGCTCAGCCTCGAAGCGGCCGAAGAAGCGCCGCCAGCGGGGTCGCCCCCGCAAGGTAGCCAGTTGGCGCGGCGCCGCGGTCCTCAGCCCCGTGGAGGCAACGCTGGCTGGCGGTCTCTTCCGGCAGGGCGGAGTCGTCGCCGCGCGGTCCTGCGGCCCCGCACCGGCCGGTTGGCCCCAGGGGCAGCCGGGTCGCCGCGGCTGCCGAGCCGTCAGTCGCGATGGATGCGCAGCGCCTGACGAGCGGTCTTCTCCAGCGAGGCCGGGTCGACCTCGGCTGCGGTGGCGTCCTTCTTGGGCAGGGCGAACAGCCGCTCCACCACGCGCTCGGCGGAGTGGCCGTCGTCGTGGGCGTTGAAGCGCTCGCGCCAGGCCTCGTAGCGTTCGGCGAAGCGCGGCACGTCGGACTCCAGCGAGCGGATCGCCTCCAGCACCTCCGACTGGTGGAAGGCCACCGGTCCGGGGGCGAGTTCGGCCAGGTCGAAGTACACCCCGCGGCTCTGGTCGCGGTACTTGTACAGGTCCGGAGTGAAGAAGATCATCGGACGGCCGGTCACCGAGAAGTCGAACATCACCGAGGAGTAGTCGGTGATCATCGCGTCTGCAGCGAGGAAGACGTCAGCGGTGTGCGGGTAGCTGGTGACGTCGATCACCCCGGGGACCCGGACGTTGTCGCCGCCGCGCAGGGTGCGGGAATGGCCGCGCAGCAGGATGACGTAGTCGTCGCCGAGCTGGCGGGCCATCTCCGGCAGGTCGAGGAAGTCGACCATGACCTCCTCGTGCTCCTCACGCCAGGTCGGGGCGTACAGGATCGCCTTCTGGTCCGGACGGATGCCGAGCAGTTCCCGGATCGGCTCGCGGTCGCCGGTCACCAGGACGTCGTTGCGGGGATAGCCCTCGGTCCAGATCGGCTTGTCCCAGGCGTAGGCGGACCGGAAGATCGTCGTGGAGTGCTCGTTCTGCGACAGCAGGATGTCCCACTTGACCCGCTCCAGCGCCAGGAAGTGCTCCTCGTCCTTGCTGAAGTTCGGCCGGTCGAGGCCGATCCGCTTGAACATCGAGCCGTGCCAGGTCTGCAGCACCACCTGGAAGGGCTGGTGCTTGAACTTCTGCCGCAGCCATTCATTGGTGATCACGTACCGGCTGGTGAACCGGGCGTCCCACCACTGCTTGGTCCCCTTCAGGACGGGGATCGAGCCCTCCGGCACCTCGACCGACAGGTCGAGGACGCCCCAGTAGCGCGGCAGGTCGGGGAAGCGGCGGGCCACCTCGCGGTCGAGCGCGTACGGGTTGCAGGTCGCGGCGCGGCCGTTGAAGCTCTCGAAGTAGACCGCCTCGACCGGGGAGTGGCTGGACCGGTGGTACTTGAGCTTCAGCGCGGCCTGCTGGTAGTCGCCGACCTCCTTCTCCCCCAGCGGAGCGGCGAGCTGGAAGATCAGCCGGCGGCCCGGGGCGACCCCGGTGCGCAGCGTGAACCAGTGGGACGCGAGCCGCTGCGGGGTCTGCTGGATCACCCGGCTGGTGGCCCCGACCCGGAACCAGGCCCCGTCGGCGGTCTGCCCCCGCAACACGTAGCGGCCGGTCTGCGGGGCCAGCGGCGGGCCGCCCCAGGCGCTGACCAGCATCGGGACAAAGGCGGTGAACCGCTCGCCCTCGGGCACCACCTCGGCGGGGATGTCCAGCCGCGGGCCGGTGAGCATCAGCCGCGCCTCGGTCAGGTTGCCCAGGACGCGGCCGGTCAGCCGCAGCCCGACCCGCTCGCCGGTCTCCAGCTCGACCCCGTCCACCAGCATCATCGCCGGGGTGTCCCGGATCACCAGCGCGGCGTCCGGGCCGGCGTAGGGGTAGACGGCCTCGGCGGGATCGGTCTTGCGGTCGCCCTCGTCCAGGCTCGACACCACCAGCGCGACATTGCCGGCCGGGTCGGTCACCTCGATCCGGTGGTTCAGCACGGGCAGCGACGCGCCGAGCAGCTCGGGGGAGTTGCCGCCCTCGCGCTCCCCCGGCTCGCCGACGGAGGTGGGTCCCTCGGCGACGCACTCGGGCAACTCGCCGGAGAGTTCGTAGCGCCCGGGAGCGACCTCGGTCACCGCGAGGGCGAACCGGCCACGGGGCGAGACCAGGGCGGCGTGCGCCACGGCGAAGTCGCGGGTCTCGACGGTGGTGGTGAGGGTCCGTCCGGTCACCGTGGTGGCCACCTCAAGGGCGGACGGACGCTCGGCGCCCACCACCAGGCCGAGCTGCCGGTCCCAGCGCGGCAGCAGCAGGACGCCGTCGACGGTACGGGCGGTCAGGTGGCCGGCGGACGTGGTGCGCACCAGGTGGCGGAACGGGCCGGTCACCACCCGGTCGCCGGAGTCGACCCGCACCATCGCCTGCCACTCGCCCTTGCCGGCGCCGGCCAGCACGGCGGACAGGTCGAGGGTGGCGGCGAAGCCGAAGTTGCCGTAGTCGACCGGCATCAGCCGGGCCCGGGCGTTGGCGTCGCGCTCGTAGCGGTGCCGGGCGGTCGCCTCGACCTTCTGGCGGGTGCGGCGGTTGCGCAGGATGACCGTGATGGTGGGTCGCACCTTGTTGCTGCCGCTGCCGCGCTCGTAGGCCCAGCCGGTGATCTCCAGCGTGGTGGGGCCGGTCCACCGGGCCGACTGCAGCCAGGCGACCCAGCCGAGGTAGCGCCCGGTGAAGGTGTTGACCACGGCCCGCACCACCCGCCGGCCGGCGAGGTAGCCGGTGTAGAAGAACCCCGAGCGGGCCCGCAGGGTCTTGCGGACCAGCGATTCGACCCGGTTGAACTTCTGAGCCATGGCTCCCCTCGGCTAGCTGAACGTTTCGGCGTCCGCCCTGGCGCGCTCGATGAGGTCGGCCATGGCGATCGATTCGGCGGCCCGCAGCTTGAACGACTCCCGGTTCTCGCTGCGGATCATGAGCGAGAACTCGGCCAGTTCGTAGCGCAGGCCGTCGCCGTCGAACTTGTAGTAGTACTTCTTGTTCTGCGAGGAGTTCTCGAACCGGGTCTCGAAGTACTCGGTGAGCCACCACGGTGCCGGGACGTAGACGTAGCCGCGGGTGCCGGCGACGACCAGCTCGCCCTCCGCCTTGACCCCGATCCCGGTGCGGGCGGACGCGATCGCGTGCGGGTAGGTGATGTCGATCCGGCTGAACTGCTCGACCTGGCTGCCCTCGGGGCGGAAGGAGTGGGTGCGCACCCCGGTGAAGTCGGTGCCGAGCAGCTTGATCACCGCCAGCAGCGGGTAGGTCGCCAGCTCGGAGATGCTGCCGCCGTCGGGGCCCTCCAGTTCGCGGCCGTGGTCGACCAGCTTGGTGAAGGTGGCGTCCACCGAGCGGATCTGGCCGATCGACCCGGAGCGGGCGATCGCGACCATCCGCTGGAAGCCGGGCGCGAAGGCGGTCTTGACCGCCTCGAGCAGGACGACGCCCCGCTCGGCGGCGAGGTCGAACAGCTCGGCGGTCTGGGCCCGGGAGAGGGTCATCGGCTTCTCGCACAGGACGTGGATGCCGGCCTCGATCGCCTTCCTGGCGTAGTCGTAGTGGGTGCCGTGGGGGGAGGCGATGTAGACCGCGTCCACCGTCTCGAACAGTTCCTCGAGGGTCTCGGAGGCGCGCTGCAGCTCGAGCCGCTCGGCGAACGCCTTGGCCGACTCGAAGCGGCGGCTGTAGACCCCCTCCACCGAGACGCCGGAGACGTAGCGGGCCTCGCCGACGAACCGGGCGGCGATCCGTCCCGAGCCGATCACGCCGAGCCGGATGACGCCGGCCTCGTTGCGCAGCTGGGTGGAGGAGACGCCCTTGGTGCGCTCCAGGTAGACCACCTCGCAGTAGTCCTTGAGGTAGTCGAACTTGCCCAGCCAGTCCGAGCCGATCGCGAAGATGTCGATCTCGTGCTTCTGAATGTCCTGGACCTTCTGGCCCTCGTACTCCTCGATGATGACCTCGTCGGCCAGGCCGGACTCCTGGACGTTGCGGATCCGGTCCATCAGCGACTGGCTGACGTTGAGCTTGCCGCGGGAGTCGTCGTAGTTCTCGGTCGTGACGCCAACGATGAGGTGGTCACCCAGCGCTTTCGCACGTTCCAGCAGCCGTCGGTGGCCGTCGTGGAACAGGTCGAAGGTGCCGTAGGTGATGACGCGCATTCTCTTCCTCTCGCCTCGTCAGGGCCTGCCGCCCAGCGGGGGACGACATGGTTAGATTGTCGCAGATCGAGCGGAGGGAGCAGGCCCATGCGGGTGCCGGACCCGGTACGTCGCGTCCTGCGCAAGACCCGCTCCGCCGCGGCCACCGGCAACCGTACCCAACCGGGCGCGCCGGTGACGATTCGTCCCCTTGAGCCGGTGCCGGAGCCGTCGGCCTTTCCGCCGGGTCGCTACCTGTACTGCGTGAACGCGCTGCCGCGGCATTTCGCGGGCCGGTCGGCGTCCATCTTCGCCAAGATGCGGGTGCTGGCCGCCCACGGCGTCACCGACCAGACCCTGGTCACCTTCCTGCACTCCTCGGAGCTGGCCGACATCGAGCACGGCCTGCGCGAGCGGGGCGTGATCGACGACACGATGCGGCTGGCCTGCCTGCACGACTACTACCCCGACGACACCAGCTACGACGGCCCGCCGATCGTCCACCCGGTCGACGAGCCCGGCCTGCACTGGATCCGGGACGACGACCAGCCGGTGTACCGCTACTTCGACGCCGACGGCCTGTACCACGTGTACAAGCGGTTCGACCATGCCGGACGGCTGATCGTCCGCGACTGGTTCAACCCGAACCGGGGCCGGACACTGCGCGAGGAGTTCCGTCCCAACGGCACGCTGCGGCGGCGGATCTACATGGACCTGCACTACAACCTGCCGCGGCAGGAGATCCACTACCGCGCCGACCAGACCCCGGCGTTCAACATCTGGTGGATCGTCGACCCCGACACCCTGCTGCTCGAGGTCGACCGGGTGACGGTGTTCGACGGCGCGGGCGCGCCGGTGGAGGTGCACGACAACCTCGACCAGATCAACCACCTGTGCCTGGACCGGCTGATCGGCGACTCCCCCGCCTTCGTGACCAGCGAGGACCGGCTGGTGGATCGCTACCTGATCGGCTACTCCAACCCGCTGGCCCGGCGGCTGTTCGTGATCCACAACGCGCACATCAAGGAGCCCTACGACGACCTTCGGGCGGTCCGGCCGACCTTCCGTCCGGTCTTCGAGGCGCGCAGGAAGGTGGACGCCATCGTCTTCCTGACCGCCACCCAGCGCGCCGAGGCCGAGGTGAAGTACGGCCGCACCGAGACCTTCAAGGTGGTGCCGCACGCCGCCCGTCCGGCCGTCCCCGAGCCGGGGGTGGAGCGGGACCCGAACCTGGTCATCATGATGGCCCGGCTGGACTACCAGAAGCAGGTCGACCACGCGATCGAGGCCTTCGCCCGGGTGCACGCCAAGCTTCCGCAGGCGCGGCTGGAGATCTACGGCACCGGGCCCGACCTGGGGCCGCTGCGGCAGCTGATCGCCGACCTGGGGCTGCGCAAGGTGGTGACCCTGATGGGCTTCACCCGCCGGCCCGGCCTGGCCTACCAGCGCGCCTCGCTGTGCATGATGACCAGCCGCTTCGAGGGCGCCCCGCTGACCCTGCTGGAGGCGATGGGGTACGGCTGCCCGGTGGTCAGCTACGACCTGCGCTACGGCCCGGCGGACGTGATCACCGACGGGGTCGACGGCTTCCTGGTGCCGTTCGGCGACCGGCGGGCGATGGGCGAGCGGATCGCCGCGCTGCTGCCGGACCGCCCGCTGCTGGAGGCCGCCTCGCAGGCGGCGGTACGCCGGGTGGTGGACTTCGACGAGGAGCACTTCGCGGCCCGCTGGGCGGCGCTGTTCAACGAGCTGGCCGCCAAGCAGTCCTGAGCCGGCTCACCGCCGGGTTCACATCACGCCGTAGGCGGCCCGCGGGATCCCGGGCAGCGTGGTCTCCACGAAGGTCTGCTCGAAGTGGCCCTCCTTGACCGCCCAGGTGTGCGGTTCGACGTGGCGGGCGTGGATGTAGCCGGGGCCGGTGCAGGTGTAGGACAGTCCGCCGGCCTGCTGCAGCCGCAGCCAGATTCCGCGGTCCTCGGCCCAGTACTGCGGACGCCAGCCGCCGATCGCCGCCAGGTCGTGGCGTCCGATCATCGACCCGCCGCCCGCGGTGCGCCAGCGGTAGCCCTCCAGGAAGAGCCGCCGCACCACGAGGGTGTCGCTCTCCTCGAAGTGGACCAGGGACAGCATCCGGCCGACCAGTTGGGCGTCGGCGTAGTGCCAGGCGGTGACCAGGTCGCTGAGGTGGTGGGGGCCGTACCAGTCGTCGTCGTCCACCTTCGACAGCAGATCGCCGCCGGCCGCCGCGGACAGCCGTCCCAGCACGGCGCCGAGGGTGAGCTCGCGGTCCAGCTGCAGCATCGGCCCAAGGATGCGCTGGACGGGCTCGGGCAAGGACTCCCGGGCGGGCGGTTCGAAGCCGTGGCAACCGACCACGACCTCCAGGTCGGGGTGGTCCTGTTCGGCGAGCTGGCCCAGGATGCGGCCGAGCAGGTCGGGACGCACGGTGGGCAGGAGCACCGAGACCGAGGGCGGCGGCTGGGTGGTCAGCACCCGGGTGTGGGCGCGCATCACCGCGCGGACCTGGTGCAGCGACCGGTTGATGTGGTCGAGGAAGGACGGCGCGCCGAACGGCCGGGCGACCAGCTCGGCCAGCGCCGGGTCGAGCGCGGGGGCGGCCGGCGCGTCGTGCAGCACCGCCCCGTAGGCGGCCAGTTCGGCGAGCCGGGTGCTGCCGGCCTGGTCGATGGTCATGCCGGAGGCGTCGATGTCGGTGACCAGCAGCAGCCGGCGCAGGTCGGTGGCGGTCAGGCTGGCCTGGACCGGCTTGTCGATCAGGACCTGGTCGCCGGTGCGGACGACGAGCCGCTCGCCGTGGACGGCGGCGGTGGCCGAGAGGGTCTCGGGCGAGGGCTGGCGACGCTCGACCGGCCGGTGGATCTTGGGATCGATCAGCAGCGGGGGCGCCGCGGGCCGCTCGACAGCCCGGGGGACACCGTCGCGGTCGCCCAGCCACTGGTCGCCCTCGGGGCCGACCAGCAGCTCGTAGTCGGTGTAGCGGCGCGGCTTGAGCTTGGGGGGCAGCAGGTCGCGGACGCCGCCGCCGGGGTGCCAGCGCAGGTCGGACGGGGCGCCGGGGTGGATCCCCACCTCGTCGGTGAGGAAGCCGGTGCTGCGGCGGTGCGGGTAGAACACCCCGAAGGCGGCAGCGACCAGGGCGGCGCCCGGCAACGGCTCGGCCAGTTCGAGGCTCAGTTCCGCGGTGCGTCCCTCCGGGTCGAACTCGGCGGCCAGCGTCCGCACCCCGGGCAGGGTGCCGAGCCGGCCGGTCCACTGCGGCTGGGCGGGGAACCACGGGTCGAGCCGCAGTTCCAGTGCGCCGTACTCGATGCGGGCGCGGGGGTCGTCGATGAAGGCGGCGAAGTCGTCGGCGGTGGTGAAGGACAGGGTGAGGGTGGTTGTCTCCGGCGCCTTCCCGCCCTTCTTCAGGCCGCGGCCGGCCAGCCCGCGCAGGCGTGACAGCATGCGCGCAGCATAACGGGGGGGCCCGGCCCTACCGGTTTGCGGCGGTCCGCGTCAGGCCCGGGGGCCGGCCTCGGGCGGGCTGGACTGGCCGCCGGCCTCGGGCGGGGTGGCCTGGTCGTCGCCGTCCGGAGCACTGCCCTCGCTGTCGACGGCTGGCGGGGTGCCCGGTCCGCCGCCGGAGCGCCGCC
>JAEZHJ010000069.1 GCA_023436925.1 Actinomycetes bacterium | reverse complement strand
CGGGTCGAGGCGACGAGCCCGCCCGGGCGTCCGTTCAGCCAGGCCCGGCTGACCGCCCGCGAGGACCTGGTCGCCACCCTGGAGCGCCTGGCCGCCACCCTCTGACCTCCACATCGAGGGCCACCCTGTGCGCCGAGGGCCACCCATGATGGATGGCCCTCGACGAGTTGGGTGGCCCTCGGTGAAGGAGGGCGGCGAGCCTGCGGCGCAGCGGGGACGGCGAACCGCGGGCCCCGGTGAACGCGGACGGGGCGTCAGTCGACCACGAGGGCGTACTCGGTGCCGGTCGGGGTGCGCTCCACCAGCTCCGCCTCGACCATCAGGCGGCGCAGCATGGCAACGTCGTGGTCGACCTCGGCCAACCGCTCGTTGAGCACCTTCTCGGTCACTACCTCACCCGGCTGGAGGACGCGTCGGGCCAGCAGCGCCAACAGCTCCACCCGCTCGTCGTCGCGGGACGGCAGCCCGATCAGCCGACCGGACGGGGTGAGGAAGCGCTCCACGCCCACCGGACGCGGACGGGCCGACTCCTGCAGCAGCCCGCGCAGCGCGGCCTCGTCCACCCGGCCGTCCGTCACGATCCCCGCCGCGGCGAGCCGCTCCAGACCGCGGCGGTACTCCCGCTCCCCCGGCTCGGGCTCGGTCTGGGTGACCACCCGGGCCAGCGCACGGCGAGTATCGGGGTTGGCCAGCAGGGCCAGCACCGCCCGGGCGTCCATCAGGCGCTCGGATCGCGGGCGAGCATCACGTCCCGCTGTTCCTCCGGGCTGAGGGTGGCGAACTGCGCCAGCTCCTCGGCGGTCACCTCGACCTGGTACACGGTCCGGTAGTCACCGATCGGCACGATGGAGTGCACGATCTGGTCGGGGTAGACATGGACCAGGTTGAACGACTGGCCGCCGTCGACACCGCGGACCCCGGGACCGGGGTTGACCAGGTCGGTGGTGTAGCAGCTCGCGGCAGCCACCGACACCGGGATCCCCGCGAACAGGCTCCACGTGCTGTAGTGAAGGTGCCCGCCGATGATCGCCCGGACGTCGCTGCCGGCGAGCACGTCCGCCAGCCCGGCCTGGTCGCGCAGCTCGATGAGCTGGGTGATCGGGATCGGCAGCGGGATCGGCGGATGGTGCAGGGCGAGGACGGTGCCGCGCGGGGCGGGGGTCTCCAGCACGCCGCGCAGCCACCCGAGCTGGGCCTGCGTGAGCTCGCCGTGGTGGTAGCCGGGCACCGAGGTGTCGAGCACGACCAGGCGCAGGCCGTCCAGATCGACCACCTCATCGACCGGGGCATCGGTCGGGGCCTCATCCAGCAGACCCGCGCGGAACTCGGGGCGCCGGTCGTGGTTGCCCATCACCCACACCAAGCGGGCGCCTAGTTCGGCCGCCACCGGCTCGAGTTGGGCCCGGACCCGGGCGTAGGCGGACGCCGCGCCGGTATCGGCGATGTCGCCGGTGACCACGATCGCCGCCGGCTGGAGCCCGCTCTCGGCGAGCCGGCGCAGCGCCCCGGCCAGGTGACCGTCGGAGTCGACCTCCCCCATCAGCAGGGAGCCGTCGGCGACGAAGTGGGTGTCACTGAGGTGGACGATGACCTGCTCCGGCGCGGGGTACTGCCCAGTGTTGTTCACGTCGGCTCCCTTCGGTGGTTCCCCTGCATTGAACACCGTGACGCCGACCGCTGCCACCGTCCGGGTGGGTCCCGGGCCGATGCGCCCTGGCCTCCTGGCTCGAGGTGTGTCCCAGTGTCAGGACCGTCCCCCCGTGCCAGAGAACCGTCCCCCCGTGTCAGAGAACCGTCCCCCCGTGTCAGAGAACCGTCCCCGCGTGCCAGAGAACCGTCCCCCTGTGCCAGAGAACCGTCCCCGTGTGCCAGTACAGTGAGCGGGTGCCCAACGAGCCCTACGCGGTCGTCGTCGGCGGAGCCGCGATGGACCTCAAGGCCCGCAGCGCGGACCCCGTCCGCCTCCACACCTCGAACCCGGGCACGCTCACCCAGACCGCCGGCGGCGTCGGGCGCAATATCGCCGAAGGACTGGCCCGGCTCGGCAGCCGGGTGCACCTGGTGGCCGCGATCGGCGACGACCTGGCCGGGGAGGACCTGCTGGCCCGCACCGCCCGGGCCGGCGTCGGGCTGGCGCACATCGTCCGCGTCCCGGAGCCGACCGGCAGCTACCTGGCGCTGCTCGATTCCGACGGCGAACTGATCGTCGCGGTCGCCGACCTGGCCGCCACCGACGCCCTCACCGTCGCCCAGGTGGCCGGCGCACGCGACCTGATCGGCGGCGCCGCCGTGGTGGTGCTGGACGGCAACCTGCCGGCCGGGGTCCTGGTCTGGGTGCTCACCATCGCCGCCGCGGCCGGCGTCCGGACCGTCCTCGAACCGGTCAGCGTCGCCAAGGCGGGCCGGCTGAGCGGCCTGGTCCAGCCTGCCCACCCGCTGTTCACCCTCACCCCCAACCTGGACGAGCTCGCCGCGCTGGCCGGACGCCCCGTCGCCGACACCCGCGACGCGATCAGCGCCGCCCGCGAGCTGCAGGCCCGCGGCGTCGCCCACGTCTGGGTGAGCCGCGGCGAGCGCGGCAGCCTGTTCTGCGCCGACGACGGCACGGTCACGGTGCTGGACGCCGCCCCGGCCACCGTGGTCGACGTCACCGGTGCCGGGGACGCGCTCACCGCCGGCTATGTCCACGGACTGCTGGCCGGCGAGCCGCCGCTGGCCGCCGCGCGGACCGGCCACCTCGCCGCCGCCCTCACCATCGCCAGCCCGCAGACCGTCCGACCCGACCTGGGCGAGGCCTTCGCCCGCGCCCGATCCGCCACCCGAGGAGCCCTTTGATGACCACACCGCACCCGATGCTCGAACTCTCCGCGGAGGTCACCGAGGCGCTCGCCGCCGGCACCCCGGTGGTCGCGCTGGAGTCGACGATCATCAGCCACGGCATGCCCTACCCGCGCAATGTCGAGACCGCCCGCGAGGTGGAGGGCATCATCCGCGACGGCGGCGCGGTGCCGGCCACCGTCGCCGTCCTGCACGGCGTCCCCCGGGTCGGGCTGGACGACGCCGAACTCGACCTGCTCGGCTCCCACCCCGACGTCCGCAAGGTGTCGATCCGTGACCTGCCCTATGTCGTGGCCACAGGCCGGCACGGTGCGACCACCGTCGCCTCCACCATGCGGCTGGCCGCCCTGGCCGGGATCCGGGTGTTCGTGACCGGCGGGCTGGGCGGCGTCCACCGCGGTGGGGAGCGCTCGATGGACGTCTCCGCCGACCTGACCGAGCTCTCGCTCACCGATGTCGCCGTGGTCAGCGCCGGGGTGAAGTCGCTGCTCGACATCGGCCGGACCCTGGAGGTGCTGGAGACCCTCGGCGTGCCGGTGATCGGCGTCGGCTCGCACGACTTCCCGTCCTTCTACTCCCGCTCCTCGGGCTTCCGCGCGCCGCTGCGGCTCGACACCGCCGACGAGATCGCCGCCACGATGAAGGCCAAGTGGGACCTCGGCCTGGCCGGTGGCCTGGTGATCGCCAACCCGATCCCGGCCCAGGACGAGATGCCGCGCGAGGTCATCGACCAACTGATCGCCGACGCCGTCGCCGAGGCGGACGAGCTGGGGATCACCGGCGCGGCCGTCACCCCGTACCTGCTCGGCCGGATCGTCGAGCTGTCCGGCGGCGCCTCGCTGGAGGCCAATATCGCGCTGGTGCGGAACAACGCCCGGCTCGGGGCTGCCGTCGCCACGGCCTACGCCCGGCTGTAGCCGCCCTCACCCGGCCGGCTGCGGCGCGTCCTGCCGGGTCAGCCGGCCGTCGGGGTGGAGCACCAGTTCGGCGTCCAGCCCCAGCCGGGCCAGGAAGCCCCGGTCGTGGGAGACCACGAGCAGGGCGCCCCGGTAGGCCGACAGGGCGTCCACCAGCTGCGCGACGCTGGCCAGGTCGAGGTTGTTGGTCGGCTCGTCCAGTACCAGCAGGTCGGCCGGCGGCTCGGCCAGCAGCAGGGCGGCCAGCGCCACCCTGAACCGCTCCCCGCCCGACAGGGTGGCCACCGGCCGGGTCACCGCGTCCCCGCGCAGCAGGAAGCGGGCCAGCCGGTCCCGCAGCAGCCCCGGCGGGACGCCCGGCGCCGCCGCCTCGAGGTTTTCCAGCACGCTGAGCCCGTCGGCCAGCCCGTCCAGCCGCTGTGGCAGGTAGCCGACCCGGTCGGTCAGCGCCTGCGCCCGCGCGCGGGTGCCGCCGGGGTGGGGCCGCCCCTCGCCTGGGACCAGCCCTTCGACCAGGGTGGTCTTGCCGACCCCGTTGCCGCCGGTCAGCGCCAGCCGTTCCGGGCCCTGGATGACGACCTCGCGTCCGTCCGACCCGGTCAGGCAGGCCAGCCGGCGCCCCGCGGGCACCCGGGGGTCGGGCAGGTCGACCCGGATCCGGTCCTCGGCGCGGACCCGGGCCTCGGCCTCGGCTACCGCCTCCCGGGCCGCCGCCACCCGCTCGTCGAGCAGGCCGCGACGGGTGCCGGCGGACCGTTCGGCGGCGTTGCGCCGGGCGTTGAGGACGATCGGGGCGTACTTGCTGTTCGCCTTGTCCTTGCGGCCCTGCCGTTCGGCGTGCGCGATCCGTTGCTCGGCCTCGACACGTTGGCGGCGCTCGGTCCGCAACTGCTGCTCCGCCGACCGCAGCGCCTGCCGGGCGGCCTGCTGCTCGGCCTCGACAGCTGCGACGTACTCGCTGTACGGGCCGCCGAACACCGTCAGTGAGCCGTCCCGCAGTTCGGCGGTGGCGTCCATCAGGTCCAGTAGCCCGGTGTCGTGGCTGACGACCACCAGGCAGCCGCGCCAGCCGGCCACCACCTTGTGCAGCCGGGCCCTGGAGTCGGCGTCGAGGTTGTTGGTCGGCTCGTCCAGCAGCGCCACCGGCGCCCGGCGCAGGCTGATCCCGGTGAGCGCCGCGAGCACGGTCTCGCCGCCGGACAGGGTCGCCACCGGACGGTCGAGCCCGACCGGCAGGCCGAGCGCGTCCAGCGCCGCGACCGCCCGGGCTTCGAGGTCCCAGTCGTCGCCGACCACCTCGAACAGCTCGGGCCGGGCGTCGCCGTCCTCGATGGCTCGGACGGCGTCCACCACCGCCCGGACACCGAGCAGGTCGGCCAGGGTGGCGTCCAGCCGCAGGGTCAGGTTCTGCGGCAGGTGGTCGACGCGGCCGAGCGTGGTGATCCGGCCGGCCGTCGGCGTGAGGCGTCCGGCGATCAGGGCGAGCAGGGTCGACTTGCCGACGCCGTTGGCGCCGATCAGGCCGGTCCGGCCGCGTCCGAGGGTCGCGCTGAGGCCGGACAGGGCCGGGGTTCCGTCCGGCCAGGTGAAGGTGAGGTCGTCCAGGACGACCCCGGCAAGGGGTGAGGGCATGAGGAGGCTCCGTCTCGGTGGTGGCACCGACCCCGAAGCCCGGGGCAGGGGTCAGTGCGCGGTGGTCGGGGTGCTTCCGAGCCGGCGCATGCTGCTCCTCGATCTGGTCCCCTGACACTGCGGAACCTCCGCGGGGACATCGGACAGGGTGCCACAGGATCCCGTCCGAACCAACCCCGGCCCGGACTCCAGCCGCCCGAGCCGCCCAACCCCCGCCCCGAGACGCAGTCCGAGAACGCCGTCCGATAACGCCGAGGGCCACCCAACGCGTCGAGGGCCCCCCATGATGGGTGGCCCTCGACGCGAACAGTGGCCCTCGGCGGGAAAGGTGGCCCTCGATGGGGTGGTGGCGGGTCAGACCGGGGTGGCGGGGGTCGGACCGGGGTGGCGGGGTCAGGCCCCGGCGACCCAGCGGAGCATGGCGCCCACCAGCGGGGCGAAGCCCGGCCACTCCAGGAACGGCGTCGGGCACCAGTGCGGGCCGATGTCGGAGGTCCAGACCAGGCCCCGGCCCGAGCCGAACTCCTGCCCGGCGATCAGGACGTCACCGTCCACGGTGGCCCAGACCTCGGCCTCCGGACGGGCCAGCACCTTGTTGTAGCCCAACAGCACCGGAGCGTCCGCGCCGACCGCCTCGGCGACCGGACCCGAGCCGACCGCCACCGGACGGACGCCCTGCGGCGCCTCGACCCGGTCGTCGCAGTCCAGCATGGTGACCGGCAGCACCTCCACGATCGGCGTCCGGGCGAAGTTGGCCCGGGCCTGGAAGCCCTGGAAGCTCAGGTAGCCGCCGGCCATCATCAGGCCGCCGCCGCCGTGGACGTACTCGGCGAGCACCTGCAGCCGGTTCGGCATCGAGCGTCCGCCGACCCAGGTCTCCGGCGGCAGCAGGAACGAGTTGGCGCCGACGTCGGAGATGATCACCGCGTCGTACTCGCCCAGCGCCGCCACCGAATCCGGGAACCGCTGCGGGACGTCATGGCCGTACAGCTGCTCGACGGTGACACCCTGCGTGGCGGCCGCCGCGATGAAGGCGTCGGCGCCGGTCTCGAAGACCGTCGAGCTGAAGCTGTCGAACCCCTTGTAGTGGGTCGACTGCGAGATCCACGACTCGCCCGCGAGCAGGATCCGGGTCATTGCTGCCTCCTTGGCCTCGGTCAGGGACGGTCGATCAGTACGCCAGGCCGCGCGGCGACGGGCCGAGCGGGGGGACGGACGGGTCGGGCACCTGGAAGCCGTTGGCCCGGTACGCCTCGTAGTCGAAGTCCTCGCACTCCTGGTAGCCACGCAGGTGGTACTCGTAGAACCCGTCCCAGTCCTCGTAGCCATCGCCCAGGGAGGACTCGAGGAAGGCGTCGGCCATCCCCATCGCCAGCTGCGGGCCCGTCCAGAAGGCGCCCATGGCCAGCAGGTTCGCACCGTTGGCGGTGGCCGCCCGGCGGGCCGCGGGCAGGGTCTCGGCGACCGCGGCGTGGACATGGGGCACCTTGGAGGCCGCGATGTGGATCCCCATCCCGGTGCCGCAGAAGGCCAGCGCCTTCTCGTACTCACCCTCGGCGATCTTCGCGCCGACCAGGAAGCCCGCCCGGTGGTACATCGGGGCGCTCGCCAGGTCGGGGGTGACGTCCTCGACCGTCCAGCCCCGCTCCTCCAGGTGCTTCTTGACGGCCTCCTTCAGCGGGAACCCCGCGAAGTCGGCACCGACGACCACGAACTTGTCCTTGGCGGTCCTCATCGGGACTTCTCCCTCCTTGGGAATCGTCGAAGGAGTGATTTGTCCTTCGAGAAGTAGTTGGCGACCATCACGGCCAGCAGCACGCCGCCCCAGATCAGCGGACGGTAGAAGTTGCTGACGTTGGGGAACATGTTGAGCCCGGACGAGAGCACCTGCAGGATCAGCACGGCCAGCACCACGCCGAACAGCCGGCCGCTGCCGCCGTTGGGGTTGACCCCGCCGAGGACCACGATCAGGACGGTGAGCAGGGTGTAGGTCGAGCCGTAGTCGGCCTTGGCCGAGTTGTAGTTGGCCAGCATGACCAGGCCGCCGGTGGCGGCCAGCATGCCGGAGAACATGTAGGTGCGCACCAGCAGGCTGGTGGTGTTGAGCCCGCTCAACCCCGCTGCGCTGGCGTTGGTGCCGAGCATCAGGATCTTCTTGCCGAAGGCGGTCTTGGCCATGAAGAAGCCGACCACGATGACGGCGAAGATGAAGACCAGCAGCGGCACCGGGATGACCCCGAACAGCTTGCCGGCGAAGACTTCGCCGTAGGCGGGCGGCAGGCCGCTGACCGGCTTGCCGCCGGTGATGATGATCGCGATGCCGGTGAAGAGCTCGAGGGTGCCCAGCGTCACCAGGATCGGCGGGATCTTCACCTTCGCCACCAGCACCCCGTTCAGGATGCCGGCCGCGGCGCCGGCCAGCAGCGAGAACGCGATCGCGACGGCGATCGCCAGCGCGGCCTGGCCGCCGGTGGCGCCCTCGGGAGCCAGGCTGAGCATCAGCACGGCGGCCCCGATGGCGGTCATGTTGGCGATCCCGACCACCGACAGGTCGATGCCCGCGGTCATCATGGTCAGCATCACGCCCAGCGCCAGCAGCCCGAACTCGGGGAACTGGATCGCCATCGACTGCCAGGTGCGCAGGTTCAGGAAGCTGTCGGTGCGGACGATGAGGAAGAACCCCACGATCACCACGAGCATGGCGACCAGGCGGGTCAGGTGGGCGTCGCGGGTGAGGCTGCGGACGGCCCGGGAGTTGAGGATGTTCGTCGTCATGGCCTTCTCCTTCACACCGCTGCCCTGAGACGGTTCCCTGACCGGGCCACCTGGACGGCGGAGATCCCGGTCCCGACGATGATCAGCACGCCGAGGGAGAAGCCCTGCCAGAAGGTCGGGATGCCCATCAGGATCATGCTGTTCTGGACGATGGTGATCAGCAGGGTGCCGAGCATGACGCCGGTCAGCGACCCGGTGCCACCGGTGATCGCGGTGCCACCCAGGACGACGGCGGCGATCACCATCATCTCCATCCCGAGCAGGTTGGTCGGGTGCATCTGGCCCATCATCGAGGTCCGGATCAGGCCGGCCAGCGCGGCGATCACGCCGACCAGCACGTAGAGCCAGAACTTGATCCGGCGGACCTTGAAGCCGGCCCGCGAGGCGGCGCTCTCGTCCCCGCCGATCGCGTAGATGCCGCGCCCGAACATCGTGTAGCGCATCATCACGAAGACCGCGGCGAGCACGGCCACCAGGATCAGGAAGGACACCGGCATGTTGGAGGTCAGCCCGGACTGGGGGTTGGTCGCCACGAACAGCGTGGCGCGCCCGAAGGCCTCCATCGACGGCGGGATCACCGGGATCTGGACGGAGCTGAGCACGCCCTGCATGACGCCGGAGAAGACGCTGGCGGTACCCAGCGTGATGATCAGGGTCGGCAGCGCCAGCCGGGCGGTGAACAGGCCGTTGAACGCTCCGAGCAGCGCGCCGAAGACGATCGCCATCACGAACGGCAGCCAGATCCCGCCGGTGTAGTTGTTGTCCACCAGCAGCCGGGTCAGGGCGTAGACCGCCAGCGAGGCCAGCGCCGGGAACGACACGTCGATGCCGCCGGAGACGATCACCAGGAAGGCGCCGATCGCGAACAGCCCGGGCACAACCATCGCGTTGGCGATGTCGACCAGGTTGTTGACGGTGAAGAACTGGCCGCTGCGGGCCTGGATGACGATGCCCAGGGCGACGATCACCAGGAAGACGTAGAACTCGTTGGAGCGCAGCAGCTTGGCGACGAAACGCTTCATGCGGTCTCTCCTCCCGGGTTGTCGCTGGTCATCAGGGCGGCCAGTTCGGCCTCGGTGGTGGTCATCGGATCGAGTTCCTGGACGATCCGGCCCGCCTTCATCAGCAGGATCCGGTTGCAGTTCTGGATCACCTCCGGGATGTCGTCGGAGATCACGATGATCGCCATTCCCTCGCTCGCGAGTTGTTGCAGGATCTTGTGGATGTCGTGCTTGGAGCCGATGTCGACGCCCACGGTGGGACCGTTGAGGATGAGGATGTCGGGCTTGGTGGCGAGCCACTTGGCCAGCACGATCCGCTGCTGGTTGCCGCCGGAGAGGGTGTTGGCGGCGTTGTCCTGGTCGTGCGCGGCGATCCGCAGTTCGCTGATCCAGCGGTCGGCCTCGGCACGCAACTTGTCGTCGTCGTAGATGCCGAACCGGGAGACCGCGACGTTGTCGATCTCGGAGATGACGATGTTGTCCCCGATCGACCGCTCCAGGAACAGGCCCTCGGTGAGCCGGTCCTCGGGGACGTAGGCGATGCCGGCCTCGATCGCGTCGCGGACGCCGCTGAACTGGACCGGCTTGCCCTTGACCAGCAGCTGGCCGGAGTCGGGACGGAAGGCGCCGAACATGGTCAGCGCCAGCTCGGTGCGGCCGGAGCCGAGCAGGCCGGTGATGGCGAGGATCTCGCCGCCGTGGAGCTTGAAGTCGACCTCGGAGAAGCCGCCCGCCAGACCCAGGCCGACCGCCTCCAGCACCGGCTCCTCGGAGCGGTTCTGCAAGGTGAAGCGGGTGTCGTCGAACTCGCGTCCGGTCATGAAGTAGGAGAACGAGCGGCGATCCAGTTCCTCCGGCAGGCGGGTCGCGGCGACCTCGCCGTTGCGCAGGATGGTGAACCGCTCGGAGATCTCGAAGACCTCTTCCAGCTTGTGGCTGACGAACAGCGTGGAGATGCCGCGGGCCTTGAGGTCGAGGATGATGCGGAACAGCCCGTCCACCTCGCGCTTGGTGAGCGCGGTGGTCGGCTCGTCCATGATGATGAGCTTCGCGTCGTGCATCAGCGCCCGGCAGATGGCCACCAGCTGGCGGTCGGCGACCGAGAGCGAGCCGACCTTCGCGTCCAGGTCGACCTTGAAGTCGATCTGCGCGACGGCGTCGGTGGCGATCTGGCGGAAGCGGCGCCAGTTGACCAGCTTGCGCTTGGCGGCGAGCTCGGTGTTCAGCGCCAGGTTCTCCATCACCGACAGGTTCGGGAAGACCGAGAAGTCCTGGTAGATGACGTGGACGCCGCCCATGATCGCCTCGATCGGCGCCAGTTTGGAGTGCGGCGTGCCGTTGAGGTCGATGGTGCCGCTGTCGGGGGCGTAGACCCCCGAGATGATCTTGATCAGGGTGGACTTGCCGCTGCCGTTCTCACCGGCGAGGCAATGGATCTCGCCCGGCAGGATCTCCAGGTCTACGCCCTTGAGCGCCTGGACTCCGGCGAAAGACTTGGTCACCCCCCGTACTGCGATGACGCTCTCGGTCACCTTGTCTGTCCTTTCCACCCGTACTCCCACCTGACAGGGCAGCGGGAGAGCGCGAGGCCCTCCCGCTGCCCGTTGGACGTCAGAAGCCGAAGCTGTCGACGTTGTCCTTGTTGATGACGACCCAGCCGTTGCCCTCGAGCACCTTGTCGCTGCCCTCGGCGAACTTCATCGCCTCGTAGCCCTTGACCTTCAGGTCGACCGGGGCGGTGATCTCCTCACCGGCCAGGATCTTGCGGGCCAGCTCGGCCATGGCGTAGCCGGCGTCAGCCGGATCCCACAGCGTCAGCGCGGACACCGAGCCGTCGAGCAGGATCTGCTTGTTGGCGGCCGGCATGCCGGTCCCGGCGGTGAACACCTTGCCCTTCAGGCCGAGCTCCTCGATGGCCCGGGCGACACCCGGGGCGTCGAAGGAGGAGGTGCCCATGATGCCCTTGAGGTCCGGGTACTTCTTCAGCAGCTCCTTGGCGACCTGGTAGGCCACCTCGCCGTCGTCCTGCGACTCGACCCGGGGCTCGGCCTCGAGCAGGGTCATGTTCGGGAACTTGTCCTTCTGGTAGGCGACGCCACCGTCGGCCCACTCGTTGTGGGAGGCGTTGGTGACGTGGCCGACCATGGTGGTGTACACGCCCTCGCCACCCATCGCCTCGGCGAGGTTCTCCATGATGAAGGCGCCGTAGTCGGCGTTGTTGAAGGCCTCGATGTCGTACATCGTGTTCTGCTGGCTGGCGCCCTCATGCGTCACGACGACGATGCCGGCGTCCAGGGCCTCCTTCAGGACGGTCTCCAGCGCACCCGGGTCGACCGGGACGACGCCGATGGCGTCCACGCCCTGGGCGATCAGGTCCTGGATGACCTGGGCCTGCATGGTGGCGTCGGTCTCGGCCGGGCCCTTCTGGAAGACGTTGAGACCGGTGTCGGCGGCGTACTTCTTGACGCCCTCCTCCATCCGGACGAACCACGGGTTGGTGGCGTCCTTGGGCACGATGGCGATCGTGTAGTCGTCGTCACCGCCCGCCGGCGCGCTGCCCGAGGGCGCCGGGGATCCGGCACACGCGGTCAAACCGAGGCTGAGCGCGAGCGCGGCGGCAATCGCCCCGCCCACGAAGCGTCCCTGCTTCATGCAATTACTCCTTACTGGTTGCGTTAACTGCGTGTCCGATCCGCTCAGCGCGGTTCGGTCGGGATGGGCATGGTGGTCATCAGGGTGTAGGCCGCCTGGGTGGTGTCGAGCCGGCTGTACTGCACCTTCACGTCGGCGTCGGACTCGAGCACGATCCCGTAGGGCACCCCCGCCTCCAGCTGCAGCCCGCCGACCTGGTCGGGGCGGCTGGTCCGCAGGTGCAGGTCGCGTTGCGCCGGCACGGTGATCGGCTGCGAGCGCTGCGGGTCGCGGTCGGCGAAGTAGGCGGTGATGACGAGGGTGGCGGGAGCCGCGGTGTCGTTGAGCACGCAGATGGACTCGTGGGACGGCTCCGGCCCGGTGCTGACAGGAGGAATGAAGGCGTCGGGGACATACCAGCGGCGTGCCTGCTCGGCCATCGAATCCTCTTCTCCAGCGACCCTGCTTGAAGCGGTTCAAGTTTTGAACCGGTTCAGACGCTACACTACAAATGGTCTCGACCGGCAACCCGGGATGGGCCACACTTGGTAACGGTTCGGACACGACCCGAGGCAGCCGCCTCCAGGGGAGGTGGGCATGGCTGGCAGGAAGTCGAGGGCGTCCGAGCCGTCCCGACCCGCGGCGAGCATCCGCGATGTGGCGGCGCTCGCGGGCGTCTCCATCGGCACCGTGTCGAACACGATCAACCATCCCGAGATGGTCCGTCGCCACACCCGCGCCGCGGTGGAGCAGGCGATCGCCGAGCTCGGGTTCGTCCCGAACCAGCAGGCCCGGGTGCTCACCGGAGCCTCCAGCCAGGTGATCGGCCTGGTGGTGCTCGACATCATGAGCCCCTTCTTCATGGAGGTGGCCGGCGGGGTCGAGCGGGCCGCCAACGAGGCCGGCCACGTGATGATCCTGTGCGACTCGGAGAACTCGCGGGAGCGCGAGGCGGCCCTGCTGCAGATGCTCTCGGCGCAGCGGGTCCGCGGCGTCCTGCTGACCCCGGCCAGCAGCAACGTCGCACAGATCCGCAAGTCGGTCCGGAGCCGGAAGCTGCCGATCGTCTCCCTCGACTACCAGGACTCGCTCAAGCACTGCTCGGTCTCGACCGACCACGTCGCGGGTGCCCGGCTGGCCGTCCGGCACCTGCTCGAACTCGGCCACGAACGGATCGCCTTCGTGGGCGGCCCCACCCTGCTGCACCAGTTCGCCCAGCGCAGCCGGGGCGCCCGGGAGGAACTGCAGGCCGCCGGGCTCGACCCCGAGACCCACCTCGTGGAGGAGAGCGTCGACGCGATCGGCATCCGCGACGGCATACTGGCGGCCGAGCGCCTGCTCGCCGGGGACATGCCCACCGCCGTCTTCTGCGGCAACGACATGCTCGCCTTCGGTGTCTACCGGGGCCTCGCCCAGGCGGGGGTACGGGTGCCGGAGGACGTCTCGCTGGTCGGGTACGACGACAACACCTTCGCCTCGGACTGGATCGTGCCGCTCACGTCGGTGCGCCAGCCCAGCTACGAACTGGGCTACCGGGCGGCCAGCCTGCTGCTGGAGCACTCCTCGGGCGACGCCGCCCACGTCCACCAGAAGGTGGTGCTGCCGCCGGAGCTGGTGGTGCGCGCCTCCAGCGGACCCTGCAACCGCTAGCCGGGCCCGGTTTCGCAAAGCGGGTCGCCGCCGCGGCCCGCTGCCGACCTCAGAGCGCGTCCAGCCAGGGCTTCAGGTTCGCCACCGCGTCGGGCATGAACGGCACCTCGGCGATCAGCTCCCGCAGCCGCGCGGGGCTCACCCAGTCACCCCAGGCGACCTCCTCGGGCTGCCAGCGCACCGGGCCGTCCCAGCGGCACTCGTAGCAGAAGGCGTGGAACCGGGTGTGCTCGTCGGCATAGTCGGTCTCGAACAGGACGGTCAGGTCGACACCGGTGATCCCCAGTTCCTCGGCCAGCTCCCGCCGGGCCGACTCCAGCGGGTCCTCCCCCGCCTGCAGGACGCCCCCGGCGGTGAAGTCGTAGCGGCCGGGATAGACGTCCTTGGTGTCGGTGCGGCGGTGGACGTAGACCTCGCCGGCCGAGTTGCGCACCACGACATGGGTGGCGGCGTGGCGCAGGTTCTCCGCCCGCATCCTGGCCCGGTCGACCACCTCGCCGGTGGGACGGCCGTCGGCTCCGTACAAGGCGACGAGTTCCATGTCCTCGAGTCTGCACCCCCGCCCCGCACGAGGCCCACAGGAAGTTCACAGTGACCTCCCAGCCGGCTGCAGGGGTCGTCTGGGCGATCCCACAGCATCGAACCGCATCGTAGGGACATACCTCGAGATCCCCGGAAGGATGCCATGACCCCCCGAATCGCCCGTCTGGCCGCCGCCGCGGTGGCCGTCCCCGTCCTGGCCGTCGCCGCGGCCACCCCCGCGCAGGCCTTCGCCGTCCCGACCCGCCACGGTGGCCCGTGGCTGGACACCCAGCGGCCCTCTGCCACCGCGACCCTCGCGTCCGCCACCCAGTCCACCGGCGTCGTCCTGATCGATACCCAGGTCGACTACGGGGCCGGCGAAGCGGCCGGCACCGGCATGGTGCTGAGCTCGGACGGCACCGTCGTGACCAACCACCACGTCGTCGAGGGCAGCACCCAGGTCGAGGTGACCGACCCGGCGACCAACCGGACCTACCTGGCCGACGTTGTCGGCTACGAGCCCGAGACCGACGTCGCCGTCCTCAAGCTGCAGGACGCCAGCGGCCTGTCCACCATCGCCACCGACACCGCTCCCGTCCACGAGGGCGACAAGGTGACCGCGGTCGGAAACTCCAACGGCCGTGGCGTGCTGACCGCCGCCGACGGCCGGGTGACCGACACCGGTGCCAACATCACGGTCTCCAACGACAATGGCCGGCCGCAGCCGCTGACCGACCTGATCGAGATCGACGCCACCGTCGTCCCGGGTGACTCCGGCGGCGCGCTGCTGGACAGCGACGGCGAGGTCGTCGGCATGAACGTCGCGGCCGACTCCGCCGGCACCACCGGCTACGCCATCCCGATCAGCACGGTGCTCGGACTGGCCGACCAGATCCTGTCCGGCGACGACTCCGGAGCCGTCGCCCTGGGCTACGGGCCGGCGCTGGGTCTGCAGCTGTCGGAGCGCAACGGCGACCTGCTGGTGCTGGGCGTCGTGGACGGCGGCGCCGCCGACCAGGCCGGGGTGACCCGCGGCTCGATCATCACCGCCCTGGACGGGCAGCGGGTGACCAGCTACGCCGACCTCGTCCAGCGCCTCGGCAACCACCGCCCCGGTGACAGCGTGCAGCTGAGCTGGCTCGACGCCGACGGCAGCCACACCGCCACCACCACCCTGGGCCGCGCCCCGCTGGCCTGATTCCCCCTCGCGGCGGGGACGGTTCACGCCGAACCGTCCCCGCTGCCCCTGCCCGCTGTCCTGAAGGAGAGGCATGACAACGCTCGTCCTGGCCGCGGCCGATCTGCTCGCCGTCGCCCTGCTGGTCTTCCCGCTGTACTTCCGGCGCCACCGACGCCGCGACCTGGTGGTCGCCTTCCTGGTGGTCAACGTCGGCGTGCTGGCGGTGACCCTGGTCCTGGCCGGCGCCGACGCCGGTCTGGGGCTGGGGCTGGGCCTGTTCGGGGTGTTGTCGATCATCCGGCTGCGGTCCGCCGAGATCAGCCAGCGCGAGGTCGCCTACTACTTCGCCGCGCTCGCGCTCGGACTGGTCGCCGGGCTGGGGACGACCATCGGCGTGCCGGCAGCGCTCGGCCTGCTGGCGCTCATCGTGGGGACGCTGTGGATCGGCGACCACCCGCGGCTGCTGCGCCGGGCCCGGCAGCACACGGTCACCCTCGACCGGGCGATCAGCGACGAGGCCGAGCTGCGACGCGAGCTTTCTGACCTGCTGGGCGCGACCGTGGACGCGGTCGACGTCCGGCGAATCGACCTGGTGTGTGACCTGACCGTCGTCGACGTCCGGTACCACGCACCGAGCCCCGCCGCGGATCGGGGCCGCGGCGGCAACAGCGGGGGCGGGCGGTCCGAGACCCGGTTCGGGGGAACTCAGTCGTCCGGACAGCCCGTCCCCGCAGTAGCACGGGCGGTGGTGACCCGATGACCGCCCTGCCCGTGGAGCGGTTCGACACCCTCGGCCTGGCCGACCTCACCGCCGGCGCCGAGCTGCTGACCCGGGTCGACCGCAAGTATGTGTTGTCGCCCGACCAGGCTGCCGCGCTGCTCGACGGGCTCGACGCCCGCACCCTGGTGCTGGCGATTGACGGTCGGCGCCGCTTCCAGTACGAGTCGGTCTACTTCGACACCCCCGACCTGCTGAGCTACCGGCAGTCGGCGCTGCGCCGGCGGCGCCGCTGCAAGGTGCGCACCCGCAGCTACCTCGACACCGGCGGCGCCTTCCTCGAGGTGAAGACCCGCGACTCCCGCGGCACCACCGTCAAGGACCGCACTCCCTACGATCCGGCCGACCGGGACCGACTCACCCCGGCGGCCCTCGGGTTCATCGACCAGACGCTGGCCGCCCGCGGCCACGCTGCGCTTGCTGCTGCGGAGCTCACCCCGACGCTGGTCACCCGGTACCGGCGGCTCACCCTGCTGCCTCCCGAATCCGGGGTGCGGGTGACCGTCGACACCGACCTAGTCTGGAATTACCGTCGCAACGCCCTCGCCGTGCCCGGCCTGGTCATCCTCGAGACCAAGTCCGGCCCCCGTCCCTGTGACGTGGACCGGCTGCTGTGGCGCGCCGGCCATCGCCCGGCCGCGATCAGCAAGTACGGCACCGGCCTGGCAGCGCTGCGCGGTGACCTGCCCGACAACAAGTGGACCCGCGTCTTGAACAGCCATTTCCAGATCGCATCCAAGGAGATCCCATGCGCCGCCTGAGCCTCGGTCTCGGCGCCCTGGCCACCGCTGTCGCCCTGGCCGGGTGCAGCACGACCCCGCCGTCGACCAGCACCACCACCGAACCCGCTCCCAGCACGTCCGCGTCGGCGGTTCTCACTCCGGAGGCGGTCCTGGCCGCCAACGAGAACGCCACCACGGTGAACGAGGACGAATGGTCGATGGACGACGCGGTCGAAGTGAAGCTGAGCGGCTCCACCGCGACCAGCAAGGCCTCCGGCGTCTCGGTGAAGGACGGCACCGTCACCATCTCCGCGGCGGGGGTCTACCGGCTGTCCGGGAAGCTGTCCGGCCAGGTCGTGGTGGACGCCCCCGACGACGCCCTGGTCGTCCTCGTGCTGGACGGGGTCTCGATCCACAGTGACACCACCGCCGCGATCGCCGTGCTGGCCGCCGACGACGTCGCCGTCCACCTCGCCGAGGGCAGCAGCAACACGCTGTCCGACACCACCAGCTATGCCGAGGACGCCGATGTCAACGCCGCCCTGTTCAGCGAGGAGGACCTGACGATCAGCGGCACCGGTTCGCTGAAGGTCACCGGCAACGGCAACGACGCCATCACCAGCGAGGACGACCTGGTGATCCTGTCCGGCGACCTCACCGTGACCGCGGTCGACGACGGCCTGCGCGGCAAGGACTCGCTCACCGTCAAGGGCGGCACCATCTCGGTGACCGCCGGCGGCGACGGCTTCAAGGCCGACAACGAGGACGAGGACACCCGCGGCTACATCGACCTGCAGGCCGGGACGGTCACGATCGACGCCGGCAGCGACGGGATGGACGCGGTCACCGACCTGGTGATGACCGGTGGGAAGGTGACGGTGACCCGCTCGGAGGAGGGCTTCGAGGCTGCCCAACTGCTGATCGCCGACGGCACCGTCGACATCACCGCCACCGACGACGCGCTCAACGCCACGACCGGGACCGGCGAGTCGATGCAGGCCGACCCGGGCGCCGTCCTGGTGATCTCCGGCGGAACCGTCACCCTGGACGCCGAGGGCGACGGCCTCGACTCCAACGGCGACGCGTGGCTGACCGGGGGGACGGTCACCGTCTACGGACCGACCCGGGGCGGCAACAGCGCCCTGGACACCAACGGCTCGTTGCAGGTCAGCGGCGGCACGCTGGTCGCCTTCGACATCGGCGGGATGACCGAGTCGCCGGACGCCGACTCTCCCCAGGGCTGGCTCACCGCGATGATCGACGGCGCCGCCGGCGACACCGTCCGGGTGAGCGACGAGTCCGGCAAGACGGTGGCCGAGCTGTCCGCCCGCAAGGCCTTCGCCACGGTGACCTACTCCGCTCCCGACATCACCCCCGGGGCCGGCTACACCGTCACCAGCGGCGGAGCCAGCACGACGGTGACGGCCGGACAGGCCGTGGCCGGCTTCGGCGGCGGGCCCGGTGGGGGCGGGCCCGGCGGGGAACCGCCGTCCGGCGGACGCCGGCCCTGACCAGCCGTTTCGGGGCCTGCCCGCCGGGTACCCCGGCTGCATGAGTGGACACACCGTCAACGTCGAGGTCACCGTTGACGCCCCCGTCGAACGGGTGTGGCAGGCTCTGACCGACCCCGCGATCGTGCGGCAGTACTTCTTCGGGACCCGGCTGGAGACCACCTGGGAGCCCGGCTCCCGGATCACCTGGTCCGGCGAGTTCGGAGGCAAGTCCTATGCCGACCACGGCGAGGTGGTGGAGGTGGTGCCGCCCGAGCGGCTGGTGGTCACCCACTTCAGCCCGCTGACCGGCCTGGACGACGTCCCGGAGAACTACCACCGGCTGGAGTACCGCCTGCAGAGCCGGGGCGACCGGACGCTGCTCACCCTGGAGCAGGACAACACGCCGGAGGGTTCCGAGGATGAGTTCCGCACCAACTGGCAGCAGATGCTGGCCGGGCTGAAGGACGTCGTCGAGCGGGGCTGAGCCGCACCGCCCGGCCCGCGATCGCCGGGTCAGGGCGAGAACAGCAGGGTGAGCCCGCCCACGGTGTAGCCCACCATCACCAGCAGCAGCGGCACCTGTCCGCTCACGGCACGGGTGGCGGGCAGCCGGGCGATCGCCAGGTCGTGGGCGACCAGCACGCCGAGCAGGTGCCCGCCCACGATGGCGAAGAGCTGGATGAGGGCGGTCGCGGTCGGGTTCTCCAGCCACAGCTGGGCGATCCCGGCCTCGGCGGTCCCGAACAGGTTCCAGCCGAGCCCGAGCGGGTCGGACAGCAGCCCCGCCGTCCGCTGCCCCTCCAGGACGAGCAGGCTCAGGTAGTGGCCCAGCGTGTAGCCCACCACGATCGGGACGACGCTGGCGGCCATCACGTCTGCGGCCAGCCCACGCACCCCGAGCGCGAAGGTCGCCGCCACAAGGGCGATCATGCCGAGCAGGCCCAGCGTCCCCCACAGCTCGGAGGGGAGGTCGGAGGTCTGCACCATCCGGATCCAGCCGGTGGTGGCGCCG
>JAEZHJ010000057.1 GCA_023436925.1 Actinomycetes bacterium | reverse complement strand
GCGGTGATCTGGCCGATCGTCACCCAGCCCTGGCTGTAGCCCCAGGTGCCGAGCACCACGACGGCCACCAGCGGGAACTGGAAGGACGTGTCGAGCCAGACGAAGAACAGGTTGCGCAGCGTCATGGTGTACCGCTCCGCCTGGTTCGACTCGAGGATGTCCTCGTCGGTCATGGCGATCCGCTGGCCCCCCAGCCCCAGCGCCTCGACCGTGCGGGCCCCGTCGACCGTCTCCGTCATCGTCGAGTTGATCCGGCTGTAGGTGCCGCCCTCGGTGATGTAGCCCTGCATCGCGTGCGACAGGTAGTTCCGGGTCGCCAGGAACAGGACGACGAGAGTCACCAGCAGCGGCAACGTGAGGAACCACGAGTTCAGCAGCAGCGCACCGATCGTCGCCACCGTCAGCACCAGCGAGATCACCAGTTGCGGGAAGGCCCAGCGGATCGACTCGCTCATCTTCGACACGTCGGAGGTGATCCGGGTCAGCAGGTCGCCGGACGAGGCCGCCTCGACCTTGCCCAGCGGCAGCCGCAGCACCGTGCCCACGATCTCCTCGCGCGCCGAGGCGAGCAGGTCGTAGCCGAAGACGGCGGACGCGCGCCGGGCCGCGAACGTCAGCACGGCCTGCGCCACCACCACCCCGACCACGCCGAGGATGATCGCGTCCACCACGGACGTGTCGGCACCGCCGGCGGCGACCGTGTCGACCAGGTCACCCAGCAGCCGCGGCACGATCAGGCCGGCGGTCGCGGCGGCCAGGTTGAACACCAGCAGCGCGACCAGTCCGGCCCGGCGGGAGGCGAGCAGGCGCCGGACGAACCGGAACGCGGCAGCGTTGCCGGCCACCGGCAGCCCGGCCTCCGGGGACCGGGATGCGGTGTAGAAGGCCTCGGCCCGCGCGGCCCGCAGCCGGTGTCTCAGCCGCAGCGCCGCCAGCCGCTCCCGCAGCGGCAGGGTTCGGTCCACCTCGAGTTCGGACGGGATCCGCCGCGGGGGCGCCGTCGTGCGCCAGGTGTCGGCGGAGGTGAGGAGGGGGTCGCTCATTCGTCCTCCTCCATCCCGCGGGCGACGACCTGGCGGTACCGGGGCTCGGACCGGATCAGGTCGGCGTGGCGACCGCGGGCGACAACCTCGCCGTCGGCCAGCAGCGCCACCTCATCGGTGTAGTGCAGCATCAGCGGGGACGCGGTCATCACCACGGTGGTGCGGCCCCGCCGGTGCTCGGGGAGCCGTTCCGCGATCCGCGCCTCGGTATGGGCGTCCACCGCCGAGGTGGGCTCGACCAGGACGAGCACCTCGGGGTCCAGCAACAGCGCGCGGGCCAGCACGACCCGCTGCCGCTGGCCGCCGGAGAAGCCGCGTCCGAGTTCCTCGACCCGCCCCTGCCAGCCGCCGGGCAGACCCTCGTAGACGTCCTCGCCGGCGGACGCCCGTAGCGCGGCTTCGGCCTGCTCCCGGGTGTGGCTGCCGTGCGGGTCGATGACCGTCTGCAGGGTGCCGGCGAACAACTGGCTGCCGGTGTCGGAGACCACGATCCGGCGACGCAACTCCGACAGCGACAGCTGCGAGTAGTCGACACCGTCGGCTTCCACGCCCCACAGCGATCGGCCCGCCTCGGCATCGGCGGCGGCGGCCGCCGCCCGGCGGGCGTCCCTTTCGGCGCGGGCGCGCCGGGCGGCGCGTCCCCTCAGGTCCTCGTCCTCGTCCACGATCGGGGCAGCGCCGGGCAGGTAGCGGCCCAGCCGGTCGGCCAGCGCGGCGGCGGACTCCGGGTCGGCGCTGACGACCCCCAGGTACCGTCCGGGCTCGACGACCAGACCGGAGGCGAGGTCGTGCAGCCGCGGGCTGGCCGAGAGCGGCTGGGGTCCCTCGATCAGCGGCACCTCGGTGTTGAGCAGCGCGATCGTCTTGCGGGCCGACACCAGCCCGCGCACCCACTTCTGGGCGAACTCGAAGAAGGTCTGCAACGGCCACACCATGAACAGCGCGTAGCCGACGAAGGAGATCAGCTGGCCGACGGTGAGCCGGCCGGCCAGCATCTCGTGCGAGCCGAGCCAGACCAGCACGACCAGCAGCAGCCCGGACAGCAACACGCTGAGCGTCTCGGCCAGCGCCTGCCAGGTGCCGGTGACGACGCCGAGCCGGCGGACCCGCTGCGACTGGGCGGCGTAGTTCGAGCCGAACGTGGCCTCGCCGCCGATGCCGCGCAGGATCCGCAACCCGGAAACGATGTCGGTGGCCATCGAGGTGAGCTCGCCGTTCTGGGTGCGCTCGGCGGCCTGGGCGGCGTTCAGCGGACGCAGCACCGGCGAACTGGCCGCCACCAGCAGCGGGGCGGCGACCAGGACGACCAGGCCCAGGGTGGGCGAGGTGGAGAACATCAACCCGCAGACGATAAGGAAGGCGATCAAGGCCGCGATCGCCCGGGAGAAGACCTCGAACACGGCTCCGAAGGTGTCCGAGTCCGAGGACGAGATGCTGAGCACCTCACCGGTCGGCAACCGGCGGGACAGGACGTGGCCCAGCCGGACCGACTTGCGGGCGACCAGCTTCTGGGTGCCGTACAGCGAGATCAGCCAGCCGCGCACCGCCATGGTGTGCTGCGCGATGCCGCCGGCGGCGCCGATCACCACCACGACGGCGAGCAGGCCGGCCCAGGCCACGCTGGCCCACAGGTCGCCGCCCAGGATCCCGACGTCGATCACCGTGCCGAGCAGCAGCGGGGTCAGCGTGGCGGGCGCCATCCACAAGACGCCGACCACGACGGCGGCTGCGATCACGTCGGACTGCGTCCGCAGCGTCCACCACAGGAAGGCGGCCGGGCTGCGGGCGTCGGGGCGTGAGGTCTCCGCGTCGGTGTAGGCGTCGACGAGGGGTGGGAAGTCTTGCATGGGCGGGTTGTCACGTTACGCTGCCCGCCCTCGCCGCGTCACCACCCGTTCGCCGCTGGATGAACGGCGCGACCCGGCACCCCGCTGGCCCGGGAGTCAGAAAGGGGTGGCGGCCGGTGCGGCGTCCCGATTCCGGCCGGCCCGCGCAACCTGCGACGCGGCGCGGGTATGGGAGAGCCAGCGCAGGCCCGCGAGGCAGCACCCTCGCCACCTCGGGGGCCCGCGCCTAGAATCGTCGCGCACCACCCCGGCGGGAGGGCTTCAATGCAGGTTGACTTCGCACGTTCGGCCCGATCGAGCGTCGGGCTGGAGTGGGAACTGGCGCTGGTGGACGCCGAGACCCTCGAACTCGCCCCGGCCGCCACCGGGATCCTCGACATCCTCGGCTGGTCGGACGACGCCCCGGTCCGCAAGGAATACCTGCAGAACATGATCGAGATCGTCTCCAGGCCGCACGCCCGGGTCGCCGACGCGGTCGCCGACCTGTCGGAGCAGCTGGAGCGCGTCCAGCAGGTCGCCGAGCCGCGCGGCATCCGGCTGCTCGGTACCGGCAGCCACCCGTTCTCCCAGTCGGCCCAGCAGCGGCCCTTCACCGGCCCCCGCTACGACATCGTCCGGGACCGCACCGCGTTCTGGGGACGCCAGATGGCGATCTGCGGCACCCACATCCACGTCGGCATCGCCCACCGCGACCACGCCCTGCCGGTCACCAACGGCCTGGCCCGGTTCTACCCGATGTTCCTGGCGCTGTCGGCGTCCTCGCCGTACTGGGAGGCGCACGACACCGGCTACGCCTCGCAGCGCACGATGATCTTCCAGCAACTGCCGACCAACGGCCTGCCCTACCGGATGACCGAGTGGCACGAGTTCGAGGCGTACGCCGAGGAGCTCGCCGAGGTGGGGATGATCAACGTGCCCGGCGAGATCCGCTGGGATGTGCGGCCCTCGCCCAAGTTCGGGACCGTCGAGAACCGGACCGGCGACTCCGTCCCGACCCTGTCCGAACTCGGCTGCCTGGCGGCCCTCACCCAGTGCCTGGCCGAGTTCATCGTCCGCGACTACGAGGACGAGCACATCGTGCAGGACCTGCCGCCGTGGCTGGTGAAGGAGAACAAGTGGCGGGCCGCCCGGTACGGGATGGACGCCGAGATCATCACCCCCGACCGCAACGCCCGGGTCCGGCCGATCCGGCGCTACATCGCGGAGTGGATCGACCGGCTGCTGCCGGTGGCACGCGACCTGGAGTGCGAGGACGACCTGCTGTTCGCCGACGAGCTGTGCAGCGGCGGCACCAGCTACGAGCGGCAGCGGGAGGTGGCGGCCGCCAGCAACGGCGACCTGCGGGCGGTCACCGCGCGCTGCCTGGACGAGACCGGGGCCGCCACCCCGTTCGCCTGACGGCGTCCGTCCCCGCCGTTGCCATGGCTCAGCGGCTACCCTGTCGCACGTGAAGCCGTTCCTGCTGTTGGGCACCCGCGACCACGACGTCGCCGCCGCCGCCGAGTACCGCTCGGTGCTGCGGCACACCGGCCTGGCCGCCCGGGACCTGCACCACCGCCGGGTGGAGAGCGAGCCGCTCGGCCCGGTCGATCTGGCGCAGTACTCCGGGATCATGCTGGGCGGCAGCTCGTTCAACATCTCCGATGCGCAGAAGACCGCCGTCCAGCAGCGCGTCGAGGAGGAGCTCGGCGAACTGGTGGAACGGGTGGTCGACGCCGACTTCCCCTTCCTCGGCATGTGCTACGGCGTCGGGACGGTGACCAACCACCTCGGCGGGACGGTGGACCGGACCTACTCCGAGCCGGTCGGCGCCGTCGCGGTGACGCTCACCGAGCAGGGTGAGGCCGACCCGGTGCTGGACGGGGTCGGCCCGGTCTTCCACGCCTTCGTCGGCCACAAGGAGGCCTCCAACGGGGTGCCCCCGGGCGCGGTCCTGCTGGCCACCGGCGAGGACTGCCCGGTGCAGATGTACCGGGTCGGGGAGAACATCTACGTCACCCAGTTCCACCCCGAACTGGACGCCGACGACCTGGCCGCCCGGATGCGGATCTACCAGCACGCCGGGTACTTCGACCCGTCCGAGCTGGACGAGCTGACCTCGATGGCCTACGCCTCCCCGGTCACCGGCGAGCAGCACCTGGTGCTGAGCAACTTCGTCCGGCGCTACGCCGCCGACTGATCCGTCCGGTCAGCGCAGCCGCCAGGCGCGGAACAGCACGCCGTGGCGGGTGCCGAGCGCATCACCCTGCTCGGCGAGCATGGCGGGAATGAACTCTTCCGGCCTGGGGTGGTCGGGCAGGTCGGCGAGATAGGCGCGGTGCGCCTGCAACGAGGCGACCGCCCGGGCGACCGACTCCTGCGAGACCGCAACCCCGTGGCTGGGACGGGAGTGCCCCGAGGCGAGCAGCCAGGTGGTCCCCCACTTCGCCAGGCCCTCGGTCTGGGCCAGGTCGGGAAAGACCCAGGTGTTGTCGGCGTCCCGGACGGCGTCCAGGGTGGCCAGCCCGGCGGCCCGGTGGTCGGCCTGGTTGAGCCCGTAGCCGGGCTCGATCTCCCACGACCCGGTGACGACGGCGTCGGGGCGGAACTGCCGGATGGCGCGGGCGATGTCGCGGCGCAGGTCGAGGGAGTACACCAGCACACCGTCGGGGTGGTTCAGGATCTGGAGCCGCTCGACGCCGACCGCCGCGCAGGCCGCGCGCTGCTCCTCCGCCCGCAGCGGGCCGGTCTCGGCGGGTGGCCTTTGCATGCCGGCCTCGCCGCTGGTCAGCAGCAGGTAGGCGACCTCGACGCCCCGGGCGGTCCACTCCGCGACCGCCGCCGAGGTGCCGTACTCGACGTCGTCGGGGTGCGCCACGACGCACAGCACGCGGTGAAAGTCCTCGTCGGGCAGCCGTTCGATGCCCTGCCGGCCTGATCCGTCCATGCGGTCAGGCTAGGTGGCCCGCGCCCGCCGTGGAAGTCCGGGCTTCGTCACGACTCGGGGGTTGCCGGATCCTCCCGGTCCCGCGGGATCCACGACCTCAGCGGACCACCTGGTAGACGGCACCGTCCTCGAGTTGCCGCAGCAGCTCGATCGGCAGGCCGGCTGACTGCAGGTCGTCTGCGGTGAAGGAGGTCGCGTCCTTGTCGTAGAACGCGATGTGAGTGACCTTTCCGGACCCGATCCGGTCCTGTAGCACCGCGAGTTCGCGCTGCTGACGCTCGACCGGATACCAGTAGTCATCCCGGGGGACGGCCGCCACAGCCCTCCGCCGGCTCACCCAGTAGAGCCGCTCCGGATCGCTCATCGCGATTCCCGCCTCGGCCGGCAGGTCGGCGATCGCGGCGAACACCTCCGAGCGCTGCAGGGCAACGCCACTGAATCCAAGCCCCACGCGGGCCGAGTAGGAGGCATATCGGATCGAACCGACGCTGCTGATCACAACCACGCTTGCCAAGGCGGCGATCCCGGCGCCCACCAGGAAGCCGCCGCGCGAACTCCGTCCGGCTCGCCGGGACGACCCGCGGAGCCGGCTGGACGCCACACCGGCGCCGTAGCCGAGGATCACCACCATCGGTCCGAAGGCCGGCGCGAGCAGCCGCGCCCCGATCGGGTCGAGCGCGGTAGTCAGCGCGCTGTACACCAGCGCCGCCCACCAGAGCACGACGAAGCCGGCCACCAGCAGAGGGCCGATCTCGCGTCGCCAGAGCGCGGCGAACAGCGATCCGGCGAGCAGGACAGCCACGACGACTCCGATCGCCGCGGTCGCCTGCGGGAACACGCCGGCCAGCGCGTAGTCGCCGAGTGCGTTCAACGCCTGTCCACCGACCTGGGACAGCGTGCTGGCGCTGGTCGAACGAGCGCCCAGCGGCGGCTGGCCCAGGGCGAAGTTGCGGCCGACCACGCAGATCAGGCCGATGGACGCGATCAGCGCGGCGACACCAGCTCGGGCGCCCGCACGCCGCCAGCCGTCCCGCTTCAGACCGGCGGCCAGCACCGCGGCGATGACGACCGGGATCAGGAGCAGCCCAAGAAACCTCAAGGCTGTGGCCGCACTGACCATGGCCCCGATGAGGGCGAGCCTGCCGCCGGAGAAGCCAGAAGTGGCGCAGCCTCGCACGAGCATCACCAGGACCGCGAGAACCAGCACGCTGAACGGCGGCTCGCTCCACAGGTAGACGTGGACGTACAGGGTGGCTTTCGAGGTCGCGAGGATGGTGGCGCACGCGAGTGAAAGTGCGGTCGACAACCCGATGCTGCGGGCCAGCGTGAAGGTGAGCGCCACGCTGGCGGCGGCGCACAGCGCATTCAACGCCACCACGGCGCCGGGCACCTCGAATCCCACCACGGACAGCCCCGCCAGGAGCAGGGAGAGTCCCGGGGGAAAGGTCGTCATCGGGCTGCCGTTGGCCCGCAACACCTCACCGGAACGGAGGAGCGACTCCGCGCCGGCGAGATAGTTCACCGAGTCAGGGGTTGCGCCGATGCCGTGAGTCGCGGTGATCGCCACGAGTGCGATCGACCAGATCATCAGCAAGCAGATCAGGCCCCAGCTCCCGACGACGCCGGAAGAACCACCCGACCACCGCCTGTCCCACACCATGACACCCCCCGCACGGTCGCCCGATCACACCATAGGGGTCCCTGGATCGCGTGGCCGGCGGTGGCCGGAACCCCGGCACACGGGGACGGTTCTCCCGCACACGGGGACGGTTCTCCCGCACACGGGGACGGTTCCGCTGTGCGGGAGAACCGTCCCCGTGTGTCGGGTGAGTCGTCAGGCCGCCGGACGCGTCTTCGGCTGGCCCTCCAGGGTGAGGCCGGGATCGCGGGCCACCACGTCGCCCAGCGCCTGGTCGATGCGCTCCATGACGTCGGCGGACAGCGTCACCCCGGACGCCTTCACGTTCTCGGCGACCTGCTCGGGACGGGAGGCGCCGATGATGGCGGCGGCGACGTTGTCGTTCTGCAGCACCCAGGCGACCGCCAGCTGCGCCATCGTGAGGTCGAGCTCCGCCGCGATCGGACGCAGCTCCTGCACCCGGGTGAGCACCTCCTCCTGCTTGAGGAAGCGTTCGATCATCCGCGCCCCGCCCTTGTCATCGGTGGCACGCGAGCCGGCCGGCGCAGGCTGGCCGGGCAGGTACTTGCCGGTCAGGACGCCCTGGGCGACCGGCGACCAGACGATCTGGGACAGGCCCAGCTCGCGGCAGGTGGGGACCACCTCGCCCTCGATGACCCGCCACAGCATCGAGTACTGGGGCTGGCTGGAGATCAGCTGGAAGCCGAGCTCCTTCGCCAGGGCGTGGCCGGTGCGAATCTGGTCGGCGGTCCACTCGCTCACCCCGATGTAGAGCGCCTTGCCCTGCCGGACGATGTCGGCGAAAGCCTGCATCGTCTCCTCGATCGGGGTCTCGTAGTCCCAGCGGTGCGCCTGGTAGAGGTCGACGTAGTCGGTCTGGAGCCGCTTCAGCGAGCCGTTGATCGACTCCATGATGTGCTTGCGGGACAGGCCGGCGTCGTTGGGGCCCTTGGGCCCGGTCGGCCAGTACACCTTGGTGAAGATCTCCAGCGACTCGCGCCGCTGCCCCTTCAGCGCCTCACCGAGGACGGACTCCGCCACCGTGTTGGCGTAGACGTCCGCGGTGTCGAAGCTGGTGATTCCGGCGTCGAGCGCGGCATGGACGCACCGGGTCGCCACCTCGTTCTCAACCTGGGAGCCGTGGGTCAACCAGTTTCCGTAGGTGATCTCGGACACCTTCAAGCCCGAGTTGCCCAGGTTGCGGAACTTCATGCTTTCCTCCTCGTCGTTGATTCGTGGTTTCCCCGTCGGGGAGGCACGAAACGCTGCGGCGCCCGGCCGGAGGGCCGGACGCCGCAGCGTTGTGTTCAGGCGCGCTGGGTGACGGCTTCCGCGTCGGCGTCCTCGTCACTGGCCGCCTCGGACTCGTCGACGACCACCGGTTCGGCCTCGTCGGCGACCTCGGCCTCGGCCGGAGGCTCGTCGGCCGCGGCCACCGGGTCCCCGGCAGGGGCGTCGTCCTCGACCGTGGCGGGCTCGTCCGCCACAGCGGGGGCGTCCTCGACCGGGTCGTCGAAGTCGGCCAGCGGGTTGACGATGGTCGCCCCGCCCAAGGTGGCCAGCATCTGACGGACGTTGGTGAGCTGGGCGGTGATGGCGTCGCGGCGGGAGGTCGCGGCCAGCAACTCCCGCTCCGACTCCCGGCGGATCTTCTCCGCGGCGGTGCGGGCGGCCCCGACGGTCGCCGCGGCCTCCTCCTGGGCGGCCTTGAGGATCGCGGCGGCCTCGTTCTCGGCCTCCACCCGGGTGCGGTCGGCTTCGGCCTCGATCGCCGCCTGGCGCTCCTCGGCACGGGCGACCGCGGCCTCGTTGGCGGCCATCTGCTCGGCGAAGTCGGCAGCCGCCTTGTCGCGGCGGGCGGCCAGGGTCTTCTCGAAGTCGGCGGCGGCAGCCGCGGCACGGGCGCGCTGGTGCTCGTAGACGGCTTCGGCCTCCTCGCGGCGGGCGGTGGCCTCACGGTCGGCGTGGTCGAGGATGTCGTCGGACTCGCGGCGGGCCGTCTCGACGATCCGGACGGCCTCCGCCTCGGCCTTGGAGCGGACCTCCTCGGCGTACTTCTCGGCCGAGGTGCGGACGTGCTCGGCCTGGGCCTGGGTCTCCTGGGTCAGCTTGTCCGCCTCGGCCTTCGCGGTCTCGCGGAGCTCCCGGGCCTCCTCCTCGGCCAGGCCGAGGATCTGGCCGACCCGCTCGCCGAGCTCGGCGAAGGTCGGCGCCGGAGCGTTCTCCTGCTCGGCCTGGAGCTCGGCGATCCGGGCGGACTGGCCGGCGAGCCGGCTCTCGACCTCGGACAGGTGCCCCCGCAGCTTGGTCAGCTCGACGGCGCGGTCACCAGCCTCCGCCCTGGCCTGCTCGACCCCCTGGCGCAGCTGGGCGATCGTCCGATCGACCTCCGCCGGGTCGTAGCCACGCATGACGGTACGGAACGTCACATCACTCATCTCGATCTTCCCTTGTTGCCGTGCTCTCGTCCCCACTGGGCCGGTCCGGGACCGCCAGCGCCTCGATCACCCCGGAGAGGTGGCTGAGCTGGGCGTTGATGTCATCCCGGCGGCGCGCGAGCGCCGCCACTTCGGCGCGAGCTCGTTCCATCATCGCACGCGCCTCGCCGCGCACCGCGTCCGCGTCCAGCCTGGCCTGGGCGAGCATCTCGACCGCCTCATCACGGGTCGTCCTCGCCCGGTCCCAGGTCTCTCGCTGCAGCTTCTCCAGGTCTTCGGCGGTGCGCTCGCGGATCACCTTCGCCATGCCTTCGGCCTCGGCCAGCCGGCGCTCGGCCCGCTCGGCCTGCGCCTGCGCCTCGGATCGGGCGTGGGCCAGCAGCCGCTCGGCCTCCTCACCGGCGACCTGCCGGGTGCGGGTCGCGTCCCGCTCGGCCGCGTCGAGCACGGCTTGGGCGCGCGCCTCCAGGTCGGCTGCCTGGGCGGCCGCCTCGGCCGACCTCGCCTCGACCTTCGCGTGGGTGTTCGCCAGCAAGGCGGCGGTCTGCTCGCGGACCTCGGCCAGGTGGGCCTCGGCCTCCTGGTGGGCCTTGCGGACGATCTGGGCGGCCTCGGCCTCGGCCCCGGCGCGCAGCTCGGCCATCGCCTGTTCGGTCCAGGCGGTGTGGGCGGCGGCTGCGGCGAGCTGTTCCTCGCTGGCGGCCTGCGCGCTGGCGGCCAGCGCCTCCCGCTCGGCGGCGGCCGCGGCGGTCGCCGCCTCCAATTCCTCGTCCCAGGCCTGCCGCTCGGCGGCGATCTGGTCGCGCAACTCGGCCAGCTCGGTCTCGGCGGCGGTGCGCCGCTCGGTCAGTTCGGTGTCCAGCTCGGCGCGGCGGCGTCCGATCTCCAGGTCGAGCCCGGTCTGCCGTTCGGCTTGTTCGCGGTCGAGGACGCGGTACCGCTCGGCGATCGACTCATCTGCCTCGGCCAGCCGCCGGCGGGCACGCTCGTCGGCCTCCGCCTCCAGGGCCTCGGCGGCGGCGACGAGCTGGTCGGCGCGCGCCGTGGCGTCCTCGACCAGCCGCTCTGCCTCGGCGCGGGACTCAGCCAGCAGCAGGTCGGCGGTGCGCTGCGCGGTCTGGGTGATCAGCGCGGCCTGCTCGCTGGCGTCACTGACCAGGGTCACCGAGTCCTGCCGGGCCTCGTCCAGCCGCGCGGTGGCGTCGGCCAGGGACAGCTCGATCTCACGCTGCCGCGCGGTCAGGCCACTTTCCAGTTCGTCACGCTCGGCGCGGAGCCGGGCGGCGTCCTCACGGAGCCGGTCGACCTCGGCTCCCGCCTCGGCGAGGAGTTGGTCGGCGAGGATCTGGGCCTGCGCGATCACGGCGCTTGCGTGCTGGGTGACCTGGTTCGCCGGGGCAGGGGCGAACGTCGGTGTGGGATCCAGCATGGGCGCAATTCTCAAGGGCCTGCCCGCGAGGTGCAACTCGGTTCGGCCAGATCGGGAATGTTCCCTGTAGCTGGGGTCCAGACTCCCACCTTTGCTCAGGACGGGTAGGGTCGCCGAGCCCTCCCGCGGATCGGCGCGACCCGGGGGGCGACAGGGCCCGCCACTACAGTTCAGGGGTGCGTTACATCTCCACCCGTGGTGCGGCCGACCAGCCCGGCCTGGGGTTCTGCGACATCCTGCTGGAAGGCCTCGCGCCCGACGGCGGGCTGTACGTCCCGGCCGCGTACCCGCAGGTCAGCCTCGACCAGCTCGCCGACTGGAAGCAGGTGCTGGCCGGACAGGGCTATGCCGCCCTGGCGCACGCCGTCCTTCGCCTGTTCGTGGACGACATCCCCGACGACGACCTGCTGGCGATCTGCCGGCGCGCCTACGACCCGGCGCTGTTCAGCGATCCCGCGATCGTCCCGGTCAGCCGGGTGCGGGACGGGGTGTGGCTGGCGCACCTGTCGAACGGGCCGACGGCGGCCTTCAAGGACCTGGCGATGCAGCTGCTGGGGCAGCTGTTCGAGTACGAGCTGGCGCGGCGCGGCACCGAGCTCAACATCCTCGGCGCGACCTCCGGCGACACGGGCTCGGCAGCCGAGTACGCCATGCGGGGCCGGCGCGGCATCCGGGTCTTCATGCTCACCCCGGCCGGGCGGATGAGCCCGTTCCAGCAGGCCCAGATGTTCTCGATCGACGATCCGGCGATCGTGAACATCGCTGTCGACGGCGTCTTCGACGACTGCCAGGACCTGGTCAAGGCGGTCGCCGGTGACCTGGCCTTCAAGCAGCGGTACCGCCTCGGCGCGGTCAACTCGATCAACTGGGCCCGGGTGGTGGCGCAGGTCGTCTACTACATCGCCGCCTACCTGCAGGTTGCCGCGCGGGTCGGCGACCCGGTCTCCTTCTGCGTGCCGAGCGGCAACTTCGGCAATATCTGCGCCGGGCACGTCGCGCGCTCGATGGGCTTGCCGATCGACACCCTGGTGCTGGCGACGAACGAGAACAACGTGCTGGACGAGTTCTTCCGCACCGGGGTGTACCGGGTCCGTTCGGCGTCGGAGACCCACGAGACGTCGAGCCCGTCGATGGATATCTCCAAGGCAAGCAACTTCGAACGCTTCGTCTTCGACCTGCTGGGCCGTGACGGCGATCGGGTGCGGCGGTTGTTCGGCGAGGAACTGGTCGAGCGGGGCTGGTTCGACCTGTCCGGGACGCCGGAGTTCGCCGCCCTGCGGGAGCGCTACGGGTTCGTGTCCGGCTCCTCCACCCACGCCGACCGGGTCGCCACGATCGCCGCGATCTGGCGCGAGGACGGCGTCCTGGTCGACCCGCACACCGCCGACGGGCTGACCGTCGCCGCCCGGTTCCTGCAGCCGGAGGTGGCGATGGTCGTCACCGAGACCGCGCTGCCGGTGAAGTTCTCCGACACCATCGTCGAGGCGATCGGCCAGGAGCCGCCCCGACCGTCCGTCTTCGCCGGCCTGGAGGACCTGCCCCGCCACGTGATCGACCTGCCCGCCGATGTCGAGGCCCTGAAGGCACTGATCGCCGCAACCGTCGACGCCTGACACACGGGGACGGTTCTCCCGCATAGGGGGACGGTTCTCCCGCACACGGGGACGGTTCTCCCGCACACGGGGACGGTTCTCCCGCACACGGGGACGGTTCTCCCGCACACGGGGACGGTTCTCCCGCACACGGGGACACACCGTCCACAGGCCGCCCCGAACACCCCGGGTTGTCCACAACCGACGGCACGGGCTGACCCGTCCGCTCCTGCCCTGCCAAGAATCTCCGACAACGAAGCCAGGAGGTTCCCATGACCCGACCCGCCCGCCAGCCCAGCGAATCCGGCATCCACCACGTCATGCTCCGCGGTATCAACCGCGAGCTCATCTTTCGCGACGACGAGGACCGCGAGAGGTTCCTGCACTGCCTCGCCGTCACCAAGAGGCTCTCGGGCTGCCGTGTGCTCGCGTACTGCCTGATGAGCAACCACGTCCACCTGGTCCTGCGGACGGGCCAGGAGGACGTAGGGCAAGTGGTGAAGCGCCTCAGCGTCCGCTACGTGGGCTGGCACAACCGCAAGTACGGACGCGTCGGGCACCTGTTCCAGGACCGCTTCAAGAGCAGGCCGGTCGATGACGACGAGTACCTGCAGACACTCCTTCGCTACGTGTGGGCGAACCCTGTTGAGGCGGGCGTCGTCGAGCAGGCGCAGGACTACCGCTGGGGAAGTCTGCGCTTGCTGGGACGTCCGGACACCGTCGTGGACGAGTCCGAGCTACTCAGACTGATCCCGCTCGAATCCTTGTGGGAGCTCGCAAGGCTGCCGATTCCCAGCGACTGGGTGCCGCGGATCGACACCGCGAGCCGCCCGCTTCAGACCGATGCCGAGGCCGACGGCACCCTGGGTGAGCTGTGTGAGCGCTTCGGGGCGACATCGCTGGACGCGTTGCCACTCACCGGACGCGACCGCGTCATCGCCGAGCTACTGGATCGAGGGTCGTCACTTCGTCAGGTCGCGAGGGTGACCGGAGTCGGTCTCACGGTCGTGCGTCGGATCGCGAGCGCGGAGGCGGAGTGGAGCCGTCCGAGTTGACGGCTCAGCTCCGCCGACACAGGGAGAACCGTCCCTCTGTGCGGAAGAACCGTCCCTCTGTGCGGAAGAACCGTCCCCCTGTGCGGAAGAACCGTCCCCGTGTGTCAGCGGACGAGGCCGCGGCGCTCCAGCAGGTGCACGATGTCGGGATCCTGGCCGCGGTAGTCGCGGTAGGCATCCATCACGTCGATCGAGCCGCCCCGGGCGAGCAGGTGCCGACGGAAGCGTTCGCCGTTGTCCCGGGTGAGGCCGCCAGTGGCGCCGATCCAGGCCGCCGTGTCGGCGTCCAGCACCTCGGACCAGATGTAGGAGTAGTAGCCGGCGTCGTAGCCGCCCTCGAAGGTGTGCCGGAAGTAGGTCGAGCGGTAGCGCGGCGGCACCAGCGGCAGGTCGAGCCCGAGCTTGGACAGCGCGGCGGCTTCGAACTCGGCGACCTGCTCGGGGTCGGTCGGCAACTCCTCCAGCGGCGTGGTGTGCCACACCTGGTCGAGCAGGGCGGAGGCGAGGTACTCGGCGGTCTTGAAGCCCTGCTGGAACAGGGTGGAGCCGACCAGCGTCTCCACCCACTGGGCGGGCATCGGCTCGCCGGTCTCGACGTGGACGGCGTAGCGGGCCAGCAGGGTCGGCTCCAGGGCCCACATCTCGTTCACCTGGGACGGGTACTCCACGAAGTCACGCGGGGTCTCGGTGCCGGACTGCGAGGGGTAGCGGGTGTCGGAGAGCAGGCCGTGCAGGGTGTGGCCGAACTCGTGGAACAAGGTGATGACGTCGTCCCAGGTCATCAGGGTCGGCTCCCCGGCAGGCGGCTTCACCAGGTTCGCATTGTTCACCACGACCGGCAGCTGCCCGAGCAGGTGGTTCTGGTCGACGATGTTGTTCATCCAGGCGCCACCCTGCTTGGACTCCCGGGTGAAGAAGTCCGCCAGGAACAGCCCGACCGGGCGGCCGTCCGTCTCGCGCACCTCGAACACCCGCACCTCCGGGTGGTAGGCGACCAGGTCGGTCCGCTCGTGGAAGGTGATCCCGTACAGCGCGGTCGCGGCGGCGAAGACGCCCTCGTGCAGGACGTTCTCCAGCTCCAGGTAGGGACGCAGCACGGTGGCGTCCAGGGCGTAGCGCTCGGCCCGCACCTGCTCGCTGAGGTACTGCCAGTCCCACGGCTGCAGCCTCGCCCCGGGCTCGGTGCGCTGCAGCACGGCGTCCAGCTCGGCGGCCTCCGCGGCGACGTTCTCCACCACAGCCGGCACCAGGCCGGTCAGCATCTCCCAGATCGCCTCGGCGGTCCCGGCGCAGGCGTAGCCGGCGACGCTGTCGGCGTGGTTGGCGAAGCCCAGCAGGCCGGCGCGCTCGGCCCGCAGCCGGGCGAGTTCGAGCAGCACGCCGCGGGTGTCGTACTCCCCGCCCAGCCCGCGGGTGGTCGCGGCCCGGTGGATCCGCTCCCGCAGGCCACGGTTGGTCAGGACGTCGAGCGGCCGCTGCCCGGTGGTGTTCGACAGCTCGATCAGCCAGGCGCCCGGCCGGCCGCGCTCGGCGGCGAGTTCGGCCGCCGCCGCGATCTCGGCGGCCGACAGGCCGTCCAGTTCGGCGACGTCGCTGACCCACACGGCAGCGGCGTTCGAGCCGGCCAGGGCCAGCCGGCCGAAGCGCGACTGCAACTCGGCGATCCGGGTGTTCAGCTCCCGCAGCCGCTGCTGGGCGTCGCCGGACAGGGCCACCCCGGCGCGCTCGAAACGCAGCCGGGTCCGGTCGAGCCAGTAGGACGCCTGCTCGTCCAGGACGACCTCGCCGGCCGCGACCCGGTCGGCCAGGGCCACGACCCGGTCGTACAGCCGGCGATCAAGGAAGATCGCGTCGGCGTGGGCGGCGAGCAGCGGGGCGATCTCCTCATCGATCGCGGTCAGCTCGTCGGTGGTGTCGGCCCACTTCACGGTGAAGAAGGCCAGCGTCGCGCGGCTCAGCAGTTGCCCGGACGCCTCCCAGGCGTCGACCACGTTCCGGCGGTCGGCGGGCTCGGTCGATCCGGCCAGCCGGGCCAGTTCAGCCAGTTGCTCGTCCATCCCGGCCAGGATCGCCTCCCGGTAGTGCCCGGGCTCGAGCCGCTCGAAGTCGGGCAGTTCATAGGGCAGGACGGAGCGGTCGGCGAGCGGGTTGGCGGCCTGGAGAGTCATGCCGCCATGATTCCGCGCCCGGACGGCGGCGGTCCACTCAGGTGGCCGGCAGCTCTTCCGGGTAGGCCAGCAGGCTTCCGACCAGGACGACGGCCGGCAGGGTCAACTGCAGCAGTGCCCGCTCGATGAATCCGTCCGGCCCGAGCACCAGCAGGGCGTTCGCGACCAGGGTGAGCAGGGCGGACCAGGTCGCCCACCCGGCGCCGCGCCACATCCACACCCCCAGGAAGGCGAGCAGGACGGCGTTCACCCCCGCTCCAAACGCCAGCAGGTAACACATCGTGTGGGTGGGCCCGGCCATCGGCGGGAAGAGGTAGAGGCGCAGCCCTTCGATCAGCCAGCCCGTAACCAGGAGGCCGACCAGCACGGTGGTCAGACGACGGCGCAGGGCTGCCCGGGAGACTGCCTCGAATACCGCCGCGACCATGCAATTCAGGCTAGTCCGGTTCCGTCGGTTCCGGGGCTGAACCGGCCTTCGGCGGCCACCCGGTCGTCGCCGGGCAGGGCCGCCCACCCTATGATGCGACGATGGACCGCACGATCATCGAGCTCATCGGCTACCTCGGATCGGGACTGGTCGTCCTCTCGCTGGCGATGTCGTCGGTGGTGCGGTTGCGGATCGTGTCGGCCATCGGAAGCCTGGCCTTCATCATCTACGGACTGCTGCTGCCGTCCATCCCGTTGCTGATCACCAACCTGGCGACCCTCGGGCTGAACCTGTGGTACCTGCGCAAGGAGCTCTCCCCGACCAGCGACCTCGGGGCGGTCCCGATCGCGCCGGACGAGCCGTTCCTGGTCGACTTCCTGCGCTCCCACACCGCCGACATCGCGCACTCCCAGCCGGACTTCACCGGTCCACGCCAGGGCGACTTCGTGCTGCTGCTGACCCGCGCCGGGATGCCGGCCGGCGCGGTGGTGGGCGAGCCGGACGGCAGGACCTTGCGGCTGCGGCTCGACTACGTCATGCAGGCCTACCGCGACACCCAGTTGGGGGCCTGGCTCTACACCCGTGGTCGGCGGGCCTTCACCGATGCCGGGTTCACCCGACTGGTCGCCGCGCCGGCCACCGAGGTGCACGCCCGGTACCTGCGCAAGGTCGGCTTCGCCGACGAGGGCGCGGAACTGGTCGTGAAACTGGGATGACCCATTGCCCGGCGGGGGCTCTTGGTTGAACAATCAACCATGGACTTCTCCGGGTTCCCTCCGCTCCACCCGCTCGTGGTGCACGGCGCCGTCGTGCTGCTGCCGCTGACCGCCGTCGGCACGATCGTGATCGGCCTCTCCGCCCGCGCCCGCAAGCGGTACGGGTCGCTGATCGCCGTGTTCTCGGTCCTCGCGCTGGCGGCGGTGGTGGCTGCCCGGCTCAGCGGGGAACAACTGGCCGGCGGCACCCAGGGCGCCGGCACCCTCGGCTCGCACATGTTCTGGGGGCTGATCGCCCCCTGGCCGGCCGCGCTGCTGGCGGTCGCGACGATCGGGCTGGTGGTCAGTGACCGTGGGCGCCGCACGCCGCTGCTGACGGCGTTCACCGTGCTGGGGATCGTCGCGGCGCTGGCCAGCCTCGCGGTGGTCGGCTGGACGGGCCACCTCGGCGCGACCGCGGTGTGGGTCGGCTGACCCTCACTCGCAGTAGTGCACCTCCCCGGCCATCACCAGGTCGGGGAACTCGACGCCGAGGAAGCGGATCCCGTTCGGCAGGGTGAAGATCTCGCTGCCGTCACCGAGCCCGGTGTCCTCCAACGTGCCCTTGGGGTACTTCTTGGCCAGCTCCGCGAAGCTCAGGTTGAGCGGGACGTCGTCCTGCAATTCGATCGGCGGACGGCTGCCCTCCAGGCCCAGCGCCCAGCCGTTCAGGGTGCGCGGCGCCGACTTGGAGGCCGACGAGGCCACGAACAGCACCGAGAGCCCGTCGTAGATCAGGGTGCGCTGCCAGGGGCTGGAGGAGTCGAGTTCGCACAGGATGCCCTCGACCGCCTCGTCCGGTTTGCCCAGGCGGGCGCTGATCGCCTTCTCGGCGGCTGCCTCCTTGGCGCCGAACTTCTGTCCCGCGATGCCGTCGCCGCGCAGTACCACCGCGCCGGCCTTGGTCGGGGTGGCCGACGGCGTCGGCGTCGGGGTCTCCGACGGGGTCGGGGTGGGGGTCGGGGTCTCCGATGGAGTCGGCGTCGGGGTCGCGCTCGGGCTCGGCGTCGGGGTCGGGGTCGGGACGCTGGGCGCTGGCGGCTGGGTGGCGCAGGAGGCCAACAGCAAGGTGGTGGCGGCGGCCACGGCCGCGGCGACTCGGGGGGTGACCTTGCGCCGCATGACGGCTCCTTCCGCACATCCATGGCCGCTCGGCCACGCCCTGATTATGCCGTCCCGGGGGTGACGGACGGGGCAGCGACCCTCGCCGGGGCCGCACTCGTCCGGGCTGCCCTCGTCTCAGCGGTACCCTGAGGACTCCGACGGGAAGGACCAGTGATGACGACCGGGAAGACCAGAATGCGGGTCGGGATCCTCACCGCGGGGGGCGACAGCCCCGGCCTCAACGCCGCGATCCGCGGCTTCGGCAAGGCGGCGATCAACCACTACGGCATGGAGCTGATCGGGTTCCGGGAGGGCATCCGGGGCCTGGTCGAGAACCGCTACGTCCCACTCGACACGACCGCCTTGTCGGGCATCCTCACCGTCGGCGGCACGATCCTGTCCACCAGCCGCGACAAGGTGCACCGCATGATGGTCGACGGCCAGATCCGTGACATGCGCAAGCAGGTGGTGGAGAACTACGAGAAGGAGGGCCTGGACGCCCTCGTGATGCTCGGCGGCGGCGGCACGGCGAAGAACGCGATGCGGCTGCACGAGATGGGCCTCAACGTCATCCACCTGCCCAAGACGATCGACAACGACATCGCCCACACCGACACCAGCTTCGGCTTCGCGACCGCCATGGAGATCGCCACCGAGGCGATCGACCGGCTGCACAGCACCGCGCACAGCCACCACCGGATCATCCTCACCGAGATCATGGGGCACCGGGCGGGCTGGTTGACCCTGGGGGCCGGGATCGCCGGCGGGGCGGACATCATCCTGCTGCCCGAGATTCCCTACTCGGTGGAGGCGGTGGCCGAGACGATCAACAAGCGGCTCGCCAAGGGCACCAACTTCTCGGTGGTGGCGGTGGCCGAGGGCGCCCGCGACCTGGGCGACGCCGCCGACATCGCCGCCGCGGAGGCGCTGGTGAAGGCGGCCAAGACCCCCGAGGCGGTCGGCGCGGCCAAGAAGCACCTGGCCAACGTGATCGACACCCAGCGCGAGCACACCTTCAAGCTCGCCCGGGAGCTGGAGGCGCTCACCGGCCTGGAGTCCCGGGTCTCGATCCTGGGCTACGTCCAGCGCGGCGGGACGCCGGTCGCGGCCGACCGGCTGCTGGGCTCACGGATCGGCACCGCAGCGGCCCACCACGTCGCCAAGGGCGAGTTCGGCATCATGGTCGCCGCGCGCGGCGAGGAGACTGCGCCGGTCCCGCTCTCGGAGGTGGCCGGCAACCTCAAGCTCGTCCCGCTCGACCACGAGTGGATCCAGACCGCCCGCAAGCTCGGCACCGGGCTGGGCGAGAGCTGAGCCCGAAGCCGGGCACCGACGCGATGCGCTACGAGTTCAGCTCCGAGGTGACCCGGTGGAACAGCCGGGACGACAGCTGGTACTTCGCCCATGTGCCGCCCGAGCAGTCCGAAGAGCTGCGCGCCCTGCCGATCCCGCGCCGCGGCTTCGGGTCGCTGCGGGTCCAGGTGACGCTCGGCTCGACGACCTGGACCACCTCGGTCTTCCCCGACGGTGACGGACGCTACTCGCTGCCGCTGAAGCGGGAGGTCAGGCGGCGCGAAGCGATCGAGCCGGGGGACGTCATCACGCTGGGGATCGAGCTGCTCGACCTGGCCTGAGCATCGCCCAGCGGACCACCAGACCGGCCAGCAAGGCCCAGAAGGCCGCCCCGATCCCGGCCACCGAGATCCCGGACGCGGCGATCAGGAAGGTCACCACCGCGGCCTCCCGCCCGTCCGGCTGGCCCAGTGCGCCGGCGGCGGCGTGGCCGAGGGTGGCAGCCAACGCCAGGCCGGCCGCCGCCTGAAGCAGGCCCGGCGGGCCAGCCAGGACGAGCCCGGTGACCGTCGCGCTCAGCACCCCCAGCACCAGGTAGCCGCCACCGGCCACCGCGGCCGCCCGCCAGCGGCGGTCGGGGTCGGGTCCGGCGTCCGGGGAGGCGGCCAGCGCCGCCGAGATCGCGGCCAGGTTGATCGCGTGCCCGCCGAAGGGGGCGGCCAGCAGGGTCCCGGCCCCGGTCACCGCCAGGGTGCCGCGCCAGGGGACCTGGTAGCCGAAGGAGCCGAGCACGGCGACCCCCGGCACGTTCTGCGAGGCCATCGTCACCAGCCACAACGGCAACGCGATCCCCACCACCGCCTGCCAGCCCAGGGTGGGCAGCACCGGCTCCAGGGCGACGCCCGGCAACGGCAGCGTCGCCAGTCCGCCGCCGGTGCCCACGGTGACGACGGCGATCAGCAGCGCCGCGGCGATCGCGACGGCGGCGGCCCAGCGCGGCCGCCAGGCCAGCATGACGACCCACACCACCAGCACCGGCGCGACCACCGCCGGGGTCTCCAGCACCGCCTGTACCGGGGCGAGGCAGATCGGGACCAGGATCCCGGCCAGCATGGCCTGGGCGATCGAGGTGGGGATGGCGGCGATCAGCCGACCCAGCCAGGGCACGATCCCGGTCAGCACGAGCAGCACCCCGACCACGGCGAAGGCACCGAGCGCGGCCGGCCAGCCGCCTTCGACCACCCCGGTGGTTGCCAGCAGGGCCGCTCCGGGGGTGGACCACGCGATGGTGATCGGGGTGCGGTACCTCACGGCCAGCAGGATCGTCGCTGCGCCCATCGCGAAGCAGAGCGCCGCCAGCCCCGAAGCGGCCTGCCCGGGGCTCGCACCCACTCCCTGCAGCCCGGCCAGGACGACCGCGAAAGCGCCGGTGTAGCCGACCAGGGCGGTGACGATCCCCGCCGTGACAGCCTGCCGCGTACCGGCCCGTGCTGTCCCCTTGTCACTCTCGGCCTGCTGTGTGCCGCCCCCCGTTTGCATCGGGACAAGGTAGCGGCGCGCCGGGCCACACAGCGCCGGTTGCGCGCCGTGAGATCGCCCGCGCGCAGGCTGTCAGCCGGGGAGGTGCTTGCGAACCACCCCGGCCAGCGCGGCGATCGCGGTGTCGAGCTGCTCGGGCGGGACGGTGACGAAGGAGAGCCGCATCGCCCGCGGGTCCGCCCCGGTGGCGAAGAACGGCGCGCCGGGGACGAAGGCGACCCCGGCGTCGACGGCGGCCGGCAACAGGGCCGCCGCATCCAGCCCGTCGGGCAGCCGCAGCCACAAGAACATGCCGCCGGCCGGGTGGTTCCAGGTGACGTCCAGACCCTCGAACTCCCGGGCCAGCGCGGCCAGCATGTGCTCGCACCGGCTGCGGTAGAGCGACCGGATGGTGGGGACGTGACGGTCCAGGAAGCCGTCCTGCACCACCTCGAACACGATCCGCTGGTTGAACCCAGGGCTGTGCAGGTCCGCGGCCTGCTTGGCCTGCAGCAGCTTCGGGTAGACCTGCGGCGGCGCGACCAGGAAGCCCAGCCGCAGCCCGGGAGCGAGCACCTTCGAGAACGAGCCGAGGTAGATGACGCCGTCGGGGTTCCGGGCGGCCAGCGGAGCCGGCGGCGGGGCGTCGAACCACAGTTCCCCGTACGGGTTGTCCTCGACCACCGGGAGCCCGAGGTCCGCCGCGACCTCGACGAGCCGGGCGCGGCGGGGCTCGTCCAGCATCCGCCCGGTCGGGTTCTGGAAGGTGGGCAGCGCGTAGAGCAGGCGGGCGTCACGGGCCGCCGGGTGCTCGGCCAGCCGGTCGGGCAGGATCCCGCCATCGTCGGTGGGCACCCCGGCCACTGCAGCGCCGAACGGGCTGAAGGCCTGGAGCGCGCCGAGGTAGGTGGGGGTCTCCACCAGCACCGGGCTGTCCTGGTCGATCAGCACCTTGGCGAGCAGGTCCAGGCCCTGCTGCGAGCCGGTGGTGATGAGCACGAGGTCGGGGTCGACGTCCCACGGCAGCCGGTCGGCGATGAACTCGCGCAGTGGCCGGAAGCCCTCGCTCGAGGAGTACTGCAGCGCGGCGCCCGGTCGGGTGTCGAGGACGGTCTGCGCGGCCCGGGCGAACGCGTCGACCGGGAAGGTGTCCGGGGACGGCAGCCCGCCGGCCAGGCTGATCACGCCGGGCCGCTCGGTCACCTTCAGGATCTCCCGGATCACCGACGGGTTCAGGCCCGCGGCCCGCTCCGCCAGGCGCCACCCGCGCCCGCGTCCGTCATTCATCAGCGAAGTCGACCTCCAGTTCCAGCCAATCGGCCAGGCTCAGTATCTCGGCTCGCACGGCCTCGGCCACCTCCGCCGTCCACCTGCCGTCGCGGTGGATCGCGAACACCCGCAGCAGCCCGGCGCCGCGGTCGGCCTTCGCGTCCAGCTTCCCGACCAGCCGGTCGTCGTGCAGGATCGGCAGCGCGAAGTAGCCCCAGCGGCGGCCGGCGGCCGGCTTGTACATCTCGAGGACGTACTCGAAGTCGAACAGCGCCTGCGCCCTGGACCGGTCGAACACCAGCCGGTCGAAGGGCGAGAGCAGGGCGGTGCGGCCCTGGAACTCGCGATCCAGATCGGCCAGGCCTACCGGATCGACCCGCCAGTGACCCTCGACCCCGTCCACCACCGCCGCCTCACCGACCTCGCCGACGTGCAGCGGTTCGCCCGGCACCTCGGTCTGCCGGGCACGCGCGATCCCCAGCGACTGCAGCCGCCGCTCGGCCCGCAGCCGCTCGGCCTCGTCGATCTCCAGTTCGGGCAGGCCGGACGGGTAGACCCGCTCGGCGAGGTCCCACCATCGCTCCCGGCCGGTGCGGCGGGAGATGGCGACCACCCCCAGCCGGGCCAGGAACTCCAGCAGCATGGTGACGTTGCGGTTGTTGTTCCAGCCGGACGAGCCCCACGGACGCTGCGCGGTGTCCGGGATCTGACTGCTCGGCAGGGGGCCGGCGTCGGCGAGCAGGGCGAGGACATCGCGCCGGAAGCCCTCATTGGCCTCGAGCCACTCGCGCACCCGGGCGGCGCGGGGCGGCTGGCGCATCACGGCCTGCAGCAGCGGCAGGTCGAGGGCCGGCCGGTAGCTGCCGTCCCACTCGAACACCGTGCGGTCCACCTCCACCGCCTGCTGCAGGTGGGCGTGCTCGTAGCCGATCCCGAGCCTGGTCCACAGCAGGTGGTCCTCGCTGGGCGCGATCGCGTTGACCGGGTCGATGTTGAGCAGGGTGAGCGCCTCGACCACCTCGACCACCAGCGAGGGTCGCTCGGCGTCGAGCAACTGGGCGCGTACCGCAAGGCGGCGGGCGTCCTGCCTGGCGAGCCGGTGGACCACGCCGGGACGTTACCCCCGCCCGCCGGCGCCGACCGGTCGTCCTGATCCCGGGACGGTCGGGGACGCCCCCGCTGCCGGTGCGTCGCGGTGGCAATCCTGCATGCCGGTCACCTTGCGGCCCGGCCGGGGACCGCCGGGGGCGGCGGACTAGGCTGGAACGGTCGGCATGGTGAAGGAGATCAGACGATGCCCGTTCTCAGGTCCCGAACGACCACCCACGGACGCAACATGGCCGGCGCCCGCGCGCTCTGGCGCGCCACCGGCGTCCAGGACAGCGACTTCGGCAAGCCGATCATCGCCATCGCCAACTCGTTCACCCAGTTCGTGCCAGGCCACGTCCACCTCAAGGACATGGGCCAACTCGTGGCCGGCGCGATCAAGGAGGCCGGCGGGATCGGCCGCGAGTTCAACACGATCGCCGTCGACGACGGCATCGCAATGGGCCACTCCGGGATGCTGTACTCCCTGCCCAGCCGCGAGATCATCGCCGACTCGGTGGAGTACATGGTCAACGCCCACCAGGCCGACGCGCTGGTGTGCATCTCCAACTGCGACAAGATCACCCCGGGCATGCTGCTGGCCGCGCTGCGGCTGAACATCCCGACCGTGTTCGTCTCCGGCGGCCCGATGGAGGCCGGACGGGTGCTCGGCAGCCGGGTCGTCTCCGGCGCACCGGACGAGGGCGGCCAGGTCCGGCTCGACCTGATCGACGCCATGACGAAGGCGGTCGACGAGTCGGTCAGCGACGAGCAGATCGCCGCCATCGAGGAGAACGCCTGCCCGACCTGCGGGTCGTGCTCGGGCATGTTCACGGCCAACTCGATGAACTGCCTCACCGAAGCGCTGGGGCTCTCGCTGCCGGGCAACGGCTCGACCCTGGCCACCGCCGCGGCCCGCAAGGGCCTGTTCCTGGAGGCCGGCCGGCTCGCGGTCGAGCTGGCCAACCGCTACTACGGCGAGGACGACGAGTCGGTGCTGCCGCGCTCGATCGCCACCAAGGCGGCCTTCTCCAACGCCATGCGGCTCGACATCGCGATGGGCGGCTCGACCAACACCGTGCTGCACATCCTGGCCGCCGCGCACGAGGCCGGCGTCGACTTCACGATGGACGACATCGACGCCCTGTCCCGGGTCACCCCCTGCCTGGCCAAGGTCGCGCCGAACACCACCAAGTACTACATGGAGGACGTCCACCGGGCCGGCGGGATGCCCGCCATCCTGGGCGAGCTGCGCCGCGGCGGGCTGCTGGACGAGTCGGTGCACGCCGTCCACTCCCGGTCCCTGGCCGAGTGGCTGGACAACTGGGACCTGCGCGGCGGGAAGGCCTCGCCCGAGGCGATGGACCTGTGGTTCGCCGCGCCCGGCGGCGTCCGCACCACCGAGGCGTTCAGCTCCACCAACCGCTGGGCCGACCTCGACACCGACGCCGAGCAGGGCTGCATCCGCTCGGTCGAGCACGCCTACACCACCGACGGCGGGCTGGCGGTACTGAAGGGCAACCTGGCCCCCGATGGCGCGATCGTGAAGACGGCGGGCGTCCCGGAGGACCAGTGGCGGTTCCGCGGCCCCGCGGTGGTCACCGAGTCCCAGGAGGACGCGGTGGAGGCGATCCTGACCAAGCGGGTCCAGCCCGGCGATGTCGTGGTGGTCCGCTACGAGGGCCCCAAGGGCGGCCCCGGGATGCAGGAGATGCTCTACCCGACCTCCTACCTCAAGGGCACCGGCCTGGGCCCGAAGTGTGCGCTGATCACCGACGGCCGGTTTTCCGGTGGTTCCTCGGGGCTGTCGCTGGGCCACATCTCGCCGGAGGCCGCCTCGGGCGGGACGATCGGCCTGGTCGAGGACGGCGACCTGATCGAGATCTCGATCCCCGACCGGTCGATCAACGTCCTGGTCAGCGAGGACGAGCTGGAGGAGCGCCGGCTGCGGCAGAACCAGCTCGGCTGGCGGCCGAAGAACCGGCAGCGCGAGGTGTCGCAGGCGCTGCGGATCTACGCCGCCCTGGCGCTCTCGGCCGACAAGGGCGCCGCCCGCTCGCTCGACCACGCCTTCCAGGCTCCGGTGGCCGCACCGTCGGACACCGCGTCCGTCCTGCCCCTGTGAGGTAGTGGGGCCGCCGACCCTTCCCGCCTCGACGGTCGGCGGTCAGGATGGAGGGATGACGGCTGCGATCCGTGCCCTGATCCTGGATGCCGACGGCGTGCTGCAACACCCGCCGCCGGGCTGGCTGGTGGGCTGGGCGCGGATGGGCGGGCCGAGGTTCGTCGAGGAGGTCCACCGCGAGGAGCTCCAGACCCTGACCGGCCAGGCGGACCTGGCGCCGCTGGTGACGCAGGTGCTGCAGCGCCGCGGCCTCGACCTCACCTTCGAGCAGGTGCTGGACCACTGGTGCCGGATCGAGCTGGACGAGCGGATGCTGCAGCTGGTGGACCGGGTCCGGGCGGCCGGGGTGCTGGTGGCGATGGGCACCAACCAGAACCCGTACCGCGGTCAGTTCATGCTGGACAACCTGCCCTACGCCGAGCACTTCGACGCGATCTTCCACTCCTGGCAGATGGGGCTGGCCAAGCCGGACCCGGCCTTCTTCGGTCACATCGTGGCGGCACTCGGGGTGGAACCGCAGGAGGCGGTGTTCGTCGACGACATGGCGGCCAACGCCGCCGCGGCCCGGGCCGCCGGGCTGCACGGCATCCACTGGTCGAGGCTGGACACCTACGGCGAGTTGCGGGCCAGGCTGCGCGCGGTCGGGGTGCCGGGGCTGTAGCGCGGGCCGGGGTCAGGGCGCGAGGCGTTCCTTGACCCACCGGTCGCCGTCGCGGCGGTAGCGGATCCGGTCGTGCAGGCGGCTGGGCCGGCCCTGCCAGAACTCCCAGCTGTCCGGGACGAGCCGGAACCCGCCCCAGTGATCGGGACGGGGCGGTTTCAGCCCGTACCGGGCGGACGCGGCAGCGGCATTGGCCAGCAGCACCGCCCGGGAGGCGATCACCTCACTTTGCGGGGAGGCCCAGGCGCCGATCCGCGAATCCAGCGGACGGGTCGCGAAGTACTCGTCGGACTCGGACTCGCCGGTGCGCTCCACCCGGCCCTCGACCCGGACCGTCCGGTCCAGCACCGGCCAGTAGAACAGCAGCGCGGCGAACGGATTCTCCGCGAGTTCGCGGGCCTTGCGGGAGTTGTAGTTGGTGAACCAGACCAGCCCCTGGGGGTCGGCGGTCTTCAGCAGGACGACCCGGCTGGACGGGCGCCCGTCCGGCCCGACCGTGGCCAGCGTCATCGCGGTCGGGTCGCCGATGCCGGAGGCGATCGCGTCCTGCATCCACCGCTCGAACTGGGTCAGCGGCTCGTCGGCCACCTGGTTCTCTGCCAGCTCCGGCTGGTCGTAGCTCCTGCGAAGGTTCCTCAAGTCCACCCGTCAAGCCTAGGCCGACCCGCGGGGACGGTCCTCCGGCACACGGGGACGGTTCTCCCGCACACAGGGACGGTTCTCCCGCACACAGGGACGGTTCTCCGGCACACCGGGGACACACCTTCGCCCCGACCGCTGCCTCAGGCCGGCTCGCCCCGCACTGCGAGGACGGGCGGACGGTCGCCGCGGATCGAGGCGACCATGTCCACCACCCGGCGGGTGGCCCGGACG
>JAEZHJ010000088.1 GCA_023436925.1 Actinomycetes bacterium | reverse complement strand
AACACGTGCTGGTGGTCTGTCCCAATCCGACTGTCGACCGGCAGGTGATTCTGTCGGCCGTCGAGCCGGGAAATGTGCTCCGTGCCAGCGAGAACAAGGCCTTCCCCGCAGGGAAGGCCGTCTCGGCTGCACGTGGCTCGCGGGCCAACGGAGCCCGCCCGGAGGTCCACGTCCTGCTGCCCGACGAGGGCGCCGACTGGTACGAGACGACCCTGCGCGATGAGGGCATGAACGTCGTCTCCCACCGCTACCCCGGCGTCGTGCGCGAGACCATCCTGCTCTACGAGGACTCCGGCCGGGTGACCGTCATCAACGGCAACGGCGCGGCGGTCGAGCCGGAGCGCTGGCGCGAGTTCGTCAAGGCGGTCTGCGACCGGATCCTGCCCGGCGGCTGGGTGGTCTGCAGTGGCAGCTTCCCGCCCGGGGTCACCGAGGCCGACGTCACCGACTTCGTCACCCGGGTGGTGCGGGCCGGGGGCCGGCTCGCCCTCGACACCGGACCCACCTGGCTGGCCGCCGGGATCGCCGGACGGCCGGCGCTGATCTCGCCCAACCTGGCCGAGGCGGAGGCGGTGCTGTCCGGCGCGGACACCCCCGAGCCGGTCGAGCCGGGTGCCGACGCGCTGCGCCGGGCCGAGTTGGCCGCCGTCAAGCTGCAGTCCCGCGGCGTCAGCCACGTCACCGTCACCGCGGGCGCTGCCGGGGTGGCCTGGGCGACCCCGGACGGGACCGGCAAGCTGCCCGGCATCGAGGTCGAGGTCCGCAACCCGATCGGGGCCGGGGACGCCTTCCTGGGCGGCCTGCTGTCCTGGCTGGAGGTCGGCTGGTCCTTCCCGGAGGCGGTGCGGTGGGGGATGGCGACCGCCTGCGCGGCGATCGGGCAGTGGTCGCCCGGTGCCGCGTCCGCCGAGGACGCCGCCCGTTACCACGCCCGGCTCACGCCCGCCGAGAGCCACTGACTGGCAGCCGCCGCCTTCGAGGTGCGGGACGCACCGGACCTGCGCCGGGCGAGTTGGCCGCCCCGACGGCCACGGGTGAGTCACCGGCCCGGAGCGCAGCCGGTGGGGCAGGCTAGACTCGCGACCATGAGTGCGGCGCCCACCACTGTCATCCCGGTCGGGATGATTCTGCGGGTGCTTCGTTGTTGTTGCTGTTGTTGAGCAGGCAACATCCCCCTGGCGGCCACGGCCGCCGCAACCCGAGGACACCGACGCACCCATGACCACCACCACACCTCCGCTGGACAGCGCTGCCGCCACGCCGGATCGCCACTCCCACGACGAGATCTGGAACCGGATCCGTGCCGAGGTGGCCACCGAAGCCGCCGCTGAGCCGGCCCTGGCGGGGTTCCTGCAGGCCGCCGTCCTCGACCACGCCCGGCTCGAGGACGCCCTCGCCCACCTGCTGGCCGGCAAGCTGGCCACCGCGGCCGTCAGTGCCGAGACGCTGCGCGACCTCATCCTTGACGCACTGCTGGACGATCGCTCGATCGGCGTCGCCGTCCGCGAGGACCTGCGGGCCGTGATCTGCCGCGACCCCGCGGCCCGCCAGTACGCCGTGCCGCTGCTCTACTTCAAGGGCTTCCACGCCCTGCAGGGCTACCGGATCGCCCACTACTACTGGGTGCGCGGACGCTCCGCGCTGGCGCGCTACCTGCAGAGCCGGATCTCCGAGGTCTTCGCCGTCGACATCCACCCGGGGGCGCGGATCGGCAAGGGGATCATGTTCGACCACGCCACCTCGGTCGTGATCGGGGAGACCGCGGTGGTCGAGGACGACTTCTCGATGCTGCACGAGGTGACCCTGGGCGGCACCGGCAAGGTGGGCGGCGATCGCCACCCCAAGATCGGCCGCGGCGTCATGATCGGAGCCGGCGCCAAGGTGCTCGGCAACATCCGGGTCGGCGAGGGGGCCAAGATCGGCGCCGGCAGCGTCGTGCTGCAGGACGTCGAACCGTGGACCACCGTGGCCGGCGTGCCCGCCCGTCCGGTCAGCTACCCGGTGCACGGCCTGCCCGCGCTCGACCTGGAGGACCTGGAGACCAACCTCTCCTGACCGGCCGGGCTCAGCCCGCCTCCCAGCGGGCCAGGGCGCGCACCTGGTCGATGGTGTCGGCCTCGTCCGGAGTCTTGTCGTCGCGGTAGCGGACGACCCGGGCGAACCGCAGCGCCACCTTGCCGGGGTAGCGGGGGGAGCGTTGGATGCCGTCGAAGGCGATCTCGACCACCTGCTCGGGCCGGACCCGGACCACCCAGCCGTCGTCGGCGACCTTCAGCTCCTCGAAGCGGGCGGTCTGCCAGGCCAGCATCTGGTCGGTCATCCCCTTGAAGGTCTTGCCCAGCATGACGAAGCCGCCGCCGGCCGGGTCACGGGCACCGAGGTGGATGTTGGACAGCCAGCCCTGGCGTCGGCCGCTGCCGCGTTCGACGGCCAGCACCACCAGGTCGAGGGTGAGCACCGGCTTGACCTTGATCCAGCCGGCGCCGCGCCGTCCGGCCTGGTAGGGCAGGTCGAGCGCCTTGATCACGACCCCCTCATGACCCTGCGCGAGCACCCGGTTCGCGAACTCCTCGGCCTCGGCCGGGTCGGCGGTCACCGTCCGCTCGACCAGGTGGGCGGACGGCACCAGGGCCGCGAGCCGTTCCTGCCGGACGGCGGTCGGGGCGTCCACCAGGTCGTCGCCGTCGACCTCGAGCAGGTCGAAGAAGAACGGGGTGAGGTGCGGCCCCACCGGACCGGACTGGGTGGCGCTGCGGGCAGCGGTCTCCTGGAACGGCCGCGGCCGCCCGTCCGGGGACAGCGACAGCGCCTCGCCGTCGAGCACGCAGCTGGTGCACGGCAGGGCCGCGACCGCGGCGACCGCCTCGGGCAGCCGCACGGTGATGTCGTCCAGGCTGCGGGAGTAGATGGCGACCCGATCGCCGTCGCGGTGGGCCTGGATCCGGATGCCGTCGAGTTTGGCCTCCACGGCGACCGGCGACCCCGGGCCGAGCCGGGTGAGCGCTTCGGCGACGCCGGTGGCGCTGGAGGCCAGCATGGGCAGGACCGGACGACCCACCTGGAGCCGGATCGCCGCCAGCGCCTCCCGGCCCCCGGAGGCGGCCGCAGTCGCCGCGGCGGGCACCGAGCCGGAGAACATCGCGGCCCGCCGGACCAGCTCGGCCGGCACCTGCCAGGCCTGGGCGATCGCCTGCAGCAGCACCCCCTCCAGCGCGCCCTGCCGGGTCTCGCCCACGATCAGGGCGCCCAGGAACCCCTGCTCGGGCTCGGTCGCGCGTCCCATCAGGTCGGCCAGGCCCGCTTGGCGCGCCAGCTGTGACCCGGTGCCGGACAGCCCGGCGAGCCGCTCCAGAGCGGCGTCCACCTCGAGCAGGGTGAGGCTCGGCTCGGCGGCGGCCGGGAACCCGGTCAGTGAGCGCCACCCGATGCCGGTGCGCCGCTGCCGCAGCCGGCCTGCGAGGAAGTGGGCGAGCACGTCCACCTCGTCGGGTTCGGCGCGCGCGAGCAGGTCGGCGAGCACCGCCACCTTGGCATTGCGTGAGCCGGTGGCCGCGACCTGCCCGGAGGCCGTCACCACCTCGCAGAAGAGCATGGCTCCTTCCTACCCGCTACCGCCGACACCCGACACCCGGCACAGGGGACCGTCCCCGTGTGCGGGAGAACCGTCCCCGTGTGCGGGAGAACCGTCCCCGTGTGCGGGAGAACCGTCCCCGTGTGCCGGGTATTGCCGGTGAGGACGGCGGACGTCAAGGATGGGGAGATGGCAGCGACAGGTGAGACGGTGGTGGTCGGCGGACGCCACCTCAAGCTCACCAACCTCGACAAGGTGCTGTACCCCGCCACCGGGACCACCAAGGGCGAGGTGATCGCCTACTACGTCGAGGTCGCGGAGGTGCTGCTGCCGCTGGTGGCCCAACGCCCGGTGACCCGCAAGCGTTGGCCGGACGGGGTCGGCCCCGAAGGGGAGGGCCGGGTCTTCTTCGCCAAGAACCTGCCCAAGGGGACCCCCGACTGGGTGCGGCGCTACCCGATCGAGCACGAGCACCGCACGAACGAGTACCCGGTGGTCGACGACGTGGCCACCCTGGCCTGGCTGGGGCAGACGGCGGCCCTGGAACTGCACGTGCCGCAGTGGCGGTTCGACCAGGACGGACACCCCCAGCCGCCGGACCGGCTGGTGCTCGACCTCGACCCCGGCCCCGGCGTCACGCTGGCCGAGTGCGCCGAAGTGGCCCGCTGGGTCCGCGAGGCGGCCGCCGGCGTGGGGCTGGACCCGATCCCGGTCACCTCCGGCAGCAAGGGCATCCACCTCTACGCCGCGCTGGACGGCACCCGCTCCAGCCAGGACGCCAGCGACCTCGCCCGCAGCCTGGCCGAAGAACTCCAACGGGCCCACCCCGACCGGGTGACCGCCGACATGACCCGCTCGGCCCGGCCCGGCAAGGTGTTCCTCGACTGGAGCCAGAACAACGGCTCCAAGACCACCATCTCGCCGTACTCGCTGCGCGGCCGGGATCGGCCGTGGGTCGCCGCCCCGCGCCGCTGGGAGGAGCTCGACGACCCCGACCTCGCGCAGCTGGAGTACCACGAGGTGCTGGACCGGATCGCGGCCGGCGACCCGATGGCCGCCCTGACCGGCCCAGCCCGGACCGATCGGCTGGCCACCTACCGCAGCATGCGGGACCCGTCGCGGACTCCCGAACCCGTCCCGGCGGGGGCGCCCCGCCCGCGCGACGGCGACGAGCCGTCCTTCGTCATCCAGGAGCACCACGCCCGACGGCTGCACTACGACTTCCGGCTCGAGCGGGACGGCGTCCTGGTCAGCTGGGCGGTGCCGAAGGGTCCGCCGACCGACCCCAAGGTGAACCACCTCGCCGTCCAGACCGAGGACCACCCGCTGGACTACGGCTCCTTCGAGGGCACCATCCCGGCCGGGGAGTACGGCGGCGGCACGGTGACGATCTGGGACGCCGGCACCTACCAACTGGAGAAGTGGCGCGACGGCAAGGAGGTGATCGCCACCCTGCAGGGCAGGCCGGACGGGGGCCTGGGCGGTGGGCCGGCGAAGTTCGCGCTGATCCACACCGGAGGACGCGGCGGCGACGCCAAGAACTGGCTGATCCACCGGATGGCGCTGCCCGCCGAGGCGGCCCCCGACCCGTCCCCGGCGGCGTCCGACGCCGATTCGACCCCGGACGCGTCCCCGGTTACGGCAGGCTTCGGCGAGCCGATCCGTCCGATGCTGGCCGGACTGGCCACCCCCGGCGAGGTGCGCGGCGACGACTGGGCCTTCGAGATGAAGTGGGACGGGGTCCGCGCGGTGGTCTACCTCGACCAGCACCGGGTGCTGCTGCTCAGCCGCCACGGCCGCGACGACACTGCCACCTACCCCGAACTCCTCGACGACCTGGCCGCCATCGACTGCCGCCAGGCGGTGCTGGACGGCGAGGTGATCGCCCCCGACGCCGACGGCGTGCCGCGGTTCGAGTTGCTGCAGCCGCGGATCAACCTCACCCGGCCCGGCGACGTCGCCACCGCGATGCAGCGCTATCCCGTCCAGCTGATGCTCTTCGACCTCCTGCGGCTGGACGGCCGGTCGCTGCTGCGGGAGCCCTACCACGAGCGCCGCCGGCTGCTGGAGGAGCTGGTCGGCTCGCGCCCCGGTTCCCGGGTGCAGGTGCCGCCCGCCTTCGAGGGCGACCTGGCGGCCGCGCTGGAGACCAGCCGGGCGCTGGAACTGGAGGGTGTGGTCGCCAAGCGGCCCGGTTCGGTCTACCTGCCCGGCCAGCGCGCCGCCACCTGGTTGAAGCTCAAGCACCGCCGCGCCCAGTCGGTGGTGGTCGGCGGCTGGCGTCCCGGCAAGGGCAATCGTGCCGGCGGGGTCGGTTCGCTCCTGCTCGCGATCCCCGAGCCGGACGGCCTGCGCTACGTCGGACGGGCAGGGTCTGGCTTCAGCGACAGCGGGCTGGCCGAGGCGGCCCGGCTGCTCGACCCGCTGGCCCGGCGAGACACCGCCATGCTCGACGTACCCCGGGAGGATGCCCGGGACGCCCACTGGGTCGAGCCGGCCCTGGTCGGCGAGGTGTTCTTCACCGGGACCACCAATGCCCGCCGGCTCCGCCACCCGGTGTGGAAGGGCTGGCGGCCCGACCTGACGCCAGCCGATGTGCGCTGGGAGGAGCCACCCGGCTAGCGGTTCGCCGTCCGCCCGGCCGGGTAATCGGCCCCGCGAACCGCACGGGAGGAGCCCCCATGACCCGCGATGACCAACCCTTCGACGGCCGGATCGCGCTGGTGACCGGTGCCGGCTCCGGGATCGGACGGGCCAGCGCCGAGCTGCTCGCCGCCCAGGGTGCGGTGGTCGCGGTCGTCGGCCACGACCTCGACAACGCCCGCGAGACGGTGGACGCGATCAGCGCCCGCGGCGGTGAGGCGGTCGCCTTCGAGGCCGAACTGGCCGAGCCCGACTCGGTGGCCTCGCTGTTCGAGCAGGTCCGGCGGCACTGGGACCGGCTCGATGTCGTGGTGGCCAATGCCGGCATCAACGGGGTCTGGGCACCCCTGGAGGAGTTGTCGGTGGAGGACTGGAACCACACCCTGTCGGTCAACCTGACCGGCACCTTCCTCACCGTCAAGCACTCGCTGCCGCTGTTGCGGGCCGCCGGCGGAGGCGCGGTGGTGGTCACCTCGTCGGTCAACGGCACCCGGATGTTCAGCAACGCGGGCGCGTCGGCCTATGCCACCTCGAAGGCCGGCCAGGTCGCCTTCGCCAAGATGCTCGCCGTCGAGCTGGGTCCGGAGAAGATCCGGGTGAACGTGATCTGCCCGGGCAGCATCGACACCGAGATCGAGCAGAACACCGAGCGGCGCGGCGAGCAGATCGGCCCGCCCGCGGAGTACCCCGAGGGCCAGATCCCGCTCACCGGGGCGAACCCCGGCAGCTCGGAGCAGGTCGCCGACCTGGTCGCCTTCCTCGCCTCGGACGCGGCCTCCCACATCACCGGCACCGAGGTGTGGATCGACGGCGGCCAGTCGCTGCTCGCAGGCTGACCGCCGCCGACCGGCTCAGGCGGACGCGACCGGCTGGAAGTCCGCCGCCGCCTGCGCCAGCAGCCGGGCCCCGAAGCCGGTGGCTCCCGCCGAGCGCCAGGACTCGTCGGAATCGGACGCCATCGTCCCGGCGATGTCGATGTGGGCCCACGGCACCCCGGCCACCATCTCGTCGAGGAAGAGAGCCGCGGTGATCGCGCCGGCGTGCGGCCCGCCCAGATTGGACAGGTCGGCCACGTCGGAGTCGAGCTGCTTGCGGTACTTGCGCTCCAGCGGCAGCTGCCAGACCGGCTCGTCGGTGGCGGTCGCGGCTGCGATCACCTGGTCGATGACGGCCTGGTTGTTGCCGAGCACGGCGGCGCGAGCCTTGCCCAGCGCCGACATCGCGGCGCCGGTCAGGGTGGCGATGTCGAGGATCGCGTCCACCCCGGCCTCGACCGCCAGCGCCAGGCCGTCCATCATCGCGATCCGGCCCTCGGCGTCGGTGTTCTTGATCTCGACGGTCTTGCCGTTGCGGCAGGTGAGGACGTCGCCCAGCTTGTAGGCCGAGCCGGACGGCATGTTGTCGGTGCAGACCAGCCAGCCCGAGACGGCGGCGGTCACGCCGAGGTCGCGCAGCGCGGTGAAGGCGCCGAGCACGGCCGCCGCCCCACCCATGTCCATCTTCATCAGCAGGTGCATCGGGTCGGACGGCTTGAGGCTGATGCCGCCCGAGTCGTACATGATGCCCTTGCCGACCATCCCGAGGTGGCCGGTGACGTCGCCGGCGGGGGAGTAGGTCAGGACGATCAGGCGCGGCTCCTCCGCGCTGCCGGCGTTCACCCCGAGGATCCCGCCGCAGCCCATCGCGATCAGCTCGTCCTTGCCGAAGGACTCGACGTCGAACCCGAACTCGGCCCCCAGCTCGGCGGCGACCTCGGCCATCCCGGTGGCGGTGAGGTGTCCCGGAGGGGTGTTGGCAAGGTCGCGGGCGACCACGGTCGCCCGGACGGTGACCTGGGCACGGTCGGCACCTCGTCGGAGTTCGCCGGCCTCGGCACCGGCGACCTTCAGCTCCAGCAGTTCCAGCGGTACCTGCTTGGGCTCGGCCTTGAGTACGGAGAAACGGTAGCGGGCCAGCAGGGCGCCCTCGGTGAGCACCTGGCCGACCAGGTCGGCGGGCAGGTCGACCGCGGGAGCCTCGATGCCGATCCGGCCGCCCTTCTTCGCGGTGGCGCGAGCGGCGGCAGCGGCGGCGTCACGCAGCTTGTCGGCGGTGAGCTCGTCAAGCTTGCCCAGCCCGACCAGCACGAGCGGGTGGCCGTCCTGGGCGATGACGAGGCTGCTGCCGGGTTCGGCGTCGAAGCCGGCCGCGGCCAGGGCCTCCGCTCCCAGCCCGGTCTCGGCGGTCAGGTCGGTGCCGCTGGCGACCAGCAGGGCGACGGCGTCCAGGTCGGAGGCGAACCGGTCCACGGCCGATACCTCGCACGGGGTGCGCAGGGCAGGGACCGGAGTGAAGCCATCGGCGATCAGCTTGTTCGGGGCGTGGGGCATGTGACTCCTTCCGGTGCGGCCGGGCGCGGTCAGCGGTGGCCGCCTGGTCGCCACGGCGGCGGTCAGGTGAGCCAAGTCTCTCGCCTCGCGGCCAGTTCGGGTAATCGTTCGCCCCGACGCCTGCGGCGCTCGGGAATCAGCCCGCCGGTTCGGCGACCGAATCAGCCGAGGCCGGGTAGCTGACCGAGCCATCGGAGCCGACCACCGGCGTGGCGCCCCACTGGCCGAGCCGGTGCGGTTGCGGTGTCCCGCCGGCCATCAGGTGGGTGATCGCCCAGCCGAGCGCGGCCAGCGTGTTCGCGATCAGCAGCCGGTGGCAGCGCCACGGCATCGGTTCACCGCACATGATCGCGACCCGGTGCTCCCCGGCCAGCAGGGCCAGCCGATCGATCCCGGCGCGGTAGTCGGGACTGAGGGTGTAGTCGGCGTAGTTGCGGAAGCTCGGGTTGCGCCAGCCGGCGTTGCGCGAGGAGTCGACGCCGAGATCCCGCGGCCGGCGTCCGCCCAGTTCGGGCAGTTGCAGGTAGTCGACGCCGTCGGTGGCCAGCCACTGCGGCAGTTCGTCGGAGTTGAACTGCGGACTGGTGCGGGAGCCGGGGACGCGGCGGACGTCCACCAGCAGGTCGATGCCGACCGGGGCGAGGGTCGCCAGCACGACGCCGGGCGGGCAGGTCCAGTGTCCGATCGTCCACAGTTCGCCGGGGGGACGCCCGGCCGGCTCAGCCACGGAGCGCGGTGATCTCGTCCACCGCATCGGGGTAGGCGGCGAGCACATCACCGAGGTCGATCACAGCGGGCAGGTCGGCGGCGTCCTGGTGCTGCAGCAGGTAGCCCAGGGTCGCCGTGGCGGTGGCATCGTCGTCGGTCAGCCGGCCGGCGCTGGCGGCGTCGGCGTCGGCCAGCGTCAGGGTCACCTCCGTGGCGCCGTCGTAGGACCGCACCCGGACGCGGTACTCCCCGTCCTGGCTTTCGAGGATCTCGACCTGGCTCATGCGCCACCTCGTTTCCCGCCGGTTGCCGCAGGGGGTGCCGCGGCGTCCGACGTGCCGAAAGGGCCACTGTAGTGCTGTCTTCTGCATTGGCCCTTGTGGACAAAGGGGCAGTGATGGAGGACCGGCACCGCCGGCCCTGGCCGGTGACGGCTGGGGCCGCCTGGGCAGCCTCACCCGGGCACGGCCTCCTGACGGTCAGAGCCCGGGCTCGCCTGGGTGGACGCGTCCGGGGGCCACACCAGTTCGCGGGACCCCACCAGGCTCGTCCGTAGTGACGGCGCGACGGCGGCAGCGGCCAAGCATTGCAGGGCGACGAAGACCCAGAACAGCACCGGTCCGGAGGACATGACGCCCAGGACAGCGATGGTGACATCGGTCATCGCGTGGAACAGCGCCACCAGGACGACGCTGCCTCGTGCGTGGTTGAAGATCCAGGAGGTCAGGACGGAGGTCGCCAGGATCGAGACCATGAAGCCCGCGAAAGGGATCGAGGCCTGGAAGGAATCCGGCTTGAGAAAGAGGGGGATGTGCCAGACGCCCCAGATCAGGCCCACCAGCAGGGCGGCCCACAGCGGCGCCATCCGGGCCTGGAGGCGGGGCAGCAGGAAGCCCCGCCAGGCGGTCTCCTCGGTCAGCAGGAACAGCCACAGGTTGAGGGCCAGCAACGCGGCCAGGGCTCCGGGCCCCATCGGCTCAAGGTGCGCCAAAGCGCCGCTCAGCCGGCCGACTCCGAGCGCCGCCACCGCGATCGCCGGGGTGAACAGGGCGGCGACGAGATACCACCGAGCCTGGACGCGGACGCGTACCAGGCGCACGAGCAGGTCCCGGACGGCAGGCCAGCCACCGGTCAGCGCGGCGGCGGAGTAGGTGGCGATGGTGAGGCCGAGCCAGAACGCGAGCGAGTCGGGGATATGCCAGCTGATCAACCCGGCGGCTTCGGCGATGCCGGTGAACCAGACGAGCCAGGGCAGGGCGAAGGCGAGGGTGAGGAAGAGGGGGAGTCCTGACTTTCGCACGCTTCCTCCTCGCACCG
>JAEZHJ010000087.1 GCA_023436925.1 Actinomycetes bacterium | reverse complement strand
CGGGCCTGGGGTCGGCCATCCTCGGCCTGCTGCAGTTCGGATTGGCCGGGGTGCTCACCCCGTTGGTGAGCCTGGGTCGGGAGGCCTCGGCGGTCCCGATGGTGGTGACGATGCTCGGCGCCTCGGTGGTGGCGAACCTCGCGTTCGAGGTCTCGCGCCGCGCGCCGACGCCCTCGCAGCCGGCCCCCGTCCGCGTCGAGGCGTAAATCGGGAGGGCCAGCTGGTCGAACGCCTCTCCGGACGATCGGTCCGTGCTGTGGCTCATCGCGCCGACGGTCATCAGCCAGGTGCACTGTCCTCGGCGCGCGTGGTCGAATGACCTTGCTCTGACGCAAACCGAGGCAGTTCTACCGCCTTGGCGGGGTCAGGGCCGGGAAGTAGGTTCGGAGCCACAGTCGTATGAGAGGAGCACCCCCATGACCATCGGCTCGAACGACACCCCTGACGAGTTCACCCTCACCGACGACGAGTTGTCGACCGATGATCCGGGTGGCCTGGGCGGCATGCCCAGGCACGACGCTGACGGCACCGACGGCGACGGCACCGACGGCCGCGACGGGGACGGCACTGACGGTCGCGACGGCGACGGGACCGACGGCGGCGACGCCGACGGCACTGACGGCGGCGACTCCGACGGCACCGACGGTGGAGACGCGGACGGGACCGACGCCTGAGGCATGGACCCGCTCGGACTCCTCAGCGGAGACCCTGACGCCTTTCTTCGCGAGGTCTGGGGTCGACGGATCCTGATCCACGAGGCGGATCCTGCCGCGCTCACGGCGCTGTTCAGCATCGACGACGCCGACCACCTGGTCACCACCACCGCCCTGCGCACCCCGCAGGTTCGCCTCGCCCAGGACGGCGCGGTGATCGATCCGGTGCGCTACCGCCGCAAGGCCACCATCGCCGGCGAACCGATGACCGGACTGGTGGACGCCCGCAAGGTGCTCGCCCTGTTCGACGGCGGTGCCACCATCGTGTTTCAGGGTCTGCAGCGCTACTGGGAGCCCTTGCGTCAACTCGTCCGCGGGCTCGAACAGGAGCTCGGCCACCCGTGCCAGGCCAACGCCTACCTGACCCCGCCCGGCTCCCAGGGCTTCGCGCTGCATTCCGACACCCACGACGTGTTCACCTTCCAGACCTACGGCACCAAGCAGTGGGAGGTGCATGACGCCGAGGGTGCGCACCAGGTCCTGATGAAGCCGGGCACGTCCATGTACCTGCCGACCGGGACCCCGCACATGGCCCGCACGGGTGAGGGCGTGGCGTCGCTCCACGTGACGGTCGGGATCAACCAGGTCGTGTGGGCAGACATCCTGAAGGACGTCGTCACCCGGCTGATCGACGCCGACCCGGCCCAGCAGGACCGTTTGCCGGCCGCCCCGTACGCCGATCCTGCGACGCTCGCGCAGTTACTCGGCGAGCGGCTCAACGGCCTGGCGGACCAGTTCGCCGAGTTCGACACCGTCGCCGAGGTCGACCGGCTGGAGGCCACCTTCCGTACCGGACGCCAGCCGGCGCTCGCCGGCGGGCTGCGCGACCTGCTCGACCTTCGTGAGCTGAGCCCCGACACTCCGTTGCGCCGCCGCCCGGGCAGTCAGTGCACCATCCGCCAGCGGGACGCTTCGCTCGTGTTGCTGCTCGGTGACCGCCGGCTCACCCTGCCGGCGGGTGCCGAGGAGGCGGTGCGCTTCGTGACGGAGGCCGAGCTGGTGCGGCCCTCGGACGTCCCCGGGATCGACGAGGCCGGGGCGCTCGTCCTGTGCCGGAGGCTGGTGCGCGAAGGGCTCCTGGAAGTCGTCCGGTGACCGAGCGCTGCTCCACGGCCAGCCGGGAACGCGGCGAGCCGCTCTGGGCGACCGCCTCCACCGTGGCGGCCTTCCTGCTGATCGAGGCCCCCGGTCCCTGGGGGCCGGACGCCCTGCGCAGCCGCCTGCTGCCGGACGTGACCCGCACCGCGATCAGCGACTGGCAGCGCCGGCACGGGATGCGGACGCTGCTGATCCGCCGCCCGGGTCGCACGCCCCCCGGCGCCTTCCAGGTCTTCGTCGCCAACGCCCGGCACGGCTGGCTCGAGGGCACCGAGGTGCCTGATCTGGCGGCGGTGGCATCGCTCGACCTGGAGCAGGTCCGCGGCAGGGACGGCGTCGGCCTGACGCGCCACGAGACCCCGCTGCTGTTGGTGTGCACCCACGGCCGCCACGACCCGTGCTGCGCGGAGCGGGGCCGTCCGCTGGCCGCCGCGCTCGCCGCGAGGTGGCCCGACCACGTGTGGGAGGCGTCCCACGTCGGCGGGGACCGCTTCGCCGGCAACCTGGTCGCACTCCCCCGCGGCGACTACTTCGGCGGACTGGACGCGGCGACCGGTACCGAGGTGGCTGAGCAGTATCTGGCGGGTCACCTCGACCACAGGTACCACCGCGGCCGCTCCAGCCAGCCCTGGGTCGTCCAGGCAGCCGTCCAGGCCGCCCGGGTGGCGGCCGATGCCCTCGGCTTCGATGACGTGACTGTCACCGGAGTGGCCGCCGAGGGCCCGGACCACCGGGTCTCACTGCTCGTCCGCGGCCAGCCGGTGGAGGCACTCGTCAAGATCTCCAGCGGCGAGGCGGCCCTGCTCACCTGCCACGCCGCCGAGCCGGCCGCGCCGCCGAGCTACGAGGTCACTCTGCGCTAGCCGAATGCTCGGCCGAGCACTGGCTGCGGGTCGAGCACCGACCTTCCGGTGCCCTGGTCGCTGTGGAAGGCTGGCGCCATGGCCCAGACGCTGCCCCCGCCGCCGGAGCGGTTCGACCCGGTGACCGCGCGCTGGCTGACCCCGGGCGGCCCCCTTCACGATCCGCTGCGCGACAGCGCCGACCCGGACCACACCGAGCCGGTCGAACTGCTCGACCCGGTCCCCCGCGAACTCGCCCAGCCTGGCATGGACGTAAGCACCACGACGCCCACGCGGACACTCCGGCTGGCCTTCTTCGCGGCGGTGGTCATCATCATCGCGGGAATGCTGATTGCCGGCATCTGGTGACCGGCGAGCCGTGCTGGCTCAGTCGAAGCCGGGACGCGGGTCGGACCGCAACCGGCTGAACACGACCAGGTCGACGCGGCCGTCGTACACCAGGCCGGCGCTGCGCAGGGTGCCCTCTTCGACGAAGCCCGCCTTCCGCGCGGTCGCCAGCGAGGCGGTGTTGCCGGGGGCGGCCCGCACCTCCACCCGTTCGATGCCGCAGTCGTCCAGCGCCCAGTCGGTGATCGCACACAACGCTCGGGTCATCACCCCACGGCCACGCGCCCAGGGGCCGAGCCAGTAGCCGGCCTCGGTCTGCGCGGCCGGCCAGTCGGTGCGCTTCAGCCCGATCACGCCCACGAACTGGCCTTCCACCTCGATCGCGCGCTCAATGGCGTTGCCGGACGCCAGTTCGTCGCGAGCGATCTGGTGCACGAACACCCGGGCGGACTCCTCGGTGTACGGACGTGGCACCGGCAGCCAGTGCTGCGTCACCGGGTCAGAGCACGCCACGGCGATCAGTGGCACGTCGTCCTCGCTGAGCGCCCGCAACCGGACGCCGTGGCGCTCGATGACCACATCGGGAAAGGAAGGCATGGCCGCGACTCTAGCGGCGTCCGTCCTCACACCCGCGACCGCCGCCGGGGTCGCGCCACCTAGACCAGGGTCAGCGCCCGGTACACCGGGACGACCGCGGCGGCCGCCCAACCCTGCGGGCGGCAGGAGGCCGGGTAGCTCACCGGTCGGCTGACCTGGCTGTCGCTGAAGCCCGCGAACAATTCCGGAGCCCGCCAGTCGAACCCTTCGACGGCGCGCAGCAATTGCTCGGCGAGCCGGCGGGCCGGGCCGGGCAGGCCGGCCCGCAGCAGCCCTTCGATGGCGATCGCGGTGTCGTGCACCCAGACGCTGCCGCAGTGGTACGACAGCGGCCAGAACCCGGCCTCGTCGGAGGACATGGTGCGCAACCCGAAACCGGACGAGTTCCGCGGATCGAGCAGCAGCCGCGCCACCAGGGCCTCCTCCTCCGCATCGAGCAGGGTGGTGCCGATCAACTGGCCCATGTTGGAGGTCATCGCGTCGACCGGGACGTTCGAGCCGTCGAGGGCGATCGCCGGGAAGCGTTCCCCATCCCGCTCAACCCAGAACGCCGCCCGGAACCGGTCCCTGAGCTGCGCAGCCCAGGCCCGCCACGGCGCCCCGTCGCCCCCGAAGGCGTCCAGCAGGTCCGCGCCGCACTCGGCGGCCAGGCAGGCCTGCGCCTGGACCTCCGCCAGGGCGATCGAGCCCTGGGCCGTCCGGCCGTCGCGGAACCGGACGGCGTCGCCGGAATCCTTCCAGCCCTGGTTCGCCAGACCGTGGCCCGACTCGTCGAAGTAGCGCAGGAACCCGCTGTCGCCCGGGCAGGCGTAGTCGCGCAACCAGCCCAGAGCTGCCGTGAGGTTGTCGAGCAGCGCCGCAACGTGCTCGTCCCCCACCCCCGCCCGCCAGGTGTCGTGCAGCAGGATGATCCACAGCGCCGTGGCGTCCACCGTGCCGTAGTAGACCGGCGGCAGCGTCACCCCCTCGCCGGGCAGTCGCAGCTCGCCGGCGCGCAGTTCGTGCAGGATCTTGCCGGGCTGCTCGGCACTGTCCGGATCGACGCGTCTGCCTTGGCGCGCAGCCAGGGTGCGCAGCGTCCCCAAAGCGAGCTCGGGGGCCACCGGCAGCAGGAACCGGGCGCTGATCAGGGAGTCCCGGCCGAAGAGGGTCAGGAACCACGGAGCGCCGGCGGCCACGAAGGCCCCTTCGCCGGCGTCCAGCAGCAGCGAGCGGCAGTCGTCCAGGGCCTGCCGCGCCCAGGCGTCCAGGCGGGGGTCCCCACTGTCGGGCAGGTCGGCGATCCGCGCCGTCCCGGAGGTCGCCACGGCGGTGCTGTCGGCCAGTTCCAGCCGGACGGCGAACTCCTCGCTCCCGCGGGCCGGCACCGTCAGGTCAGCGGTCACCCGCACCAGGTTGCCCTCGCGAGAGATCCGCCCCCCGCCCGCGACCACGAGCAGGCTGCGCGTGCCGTCACAGGCGCGCAGGCCGTCGGCCACCTGCTCGAAGCGGCACTCCACCGGACGCGGGTCGCCCGCCTTGATGTACTGGAGCTCACCGAACTCGATCTCCAGGCCGAGCTCGACGGTGGTCTGCACCGCGGTGTCGAGACCGTTGTGCACGACGACGGTCTCGACCACCTGGCCGGCCGCCACCTGCCGGCTCCACCGGATCAGCAGCCGCGCGTCGACCGCCTCGCCACCGCTCCCGCCGCGGGCGAAGCACACCACGACGCGTCCGCCACGCCACCGCTCCGTGCCGGCGGGCTCCGGTGCCAGGCCGTCCACCTCGAGGCGAGCCGCCCGGACGTAGCGCCAGTCGCCGTGGTAGACGCCGTGGATCGACTTCTCGCCGTAGCTGCCGCCCGGGTCGGACCACACCTGCGTGGGTGCGGCGATCACCACCTCCTCGTCATTGAGGAACGGCTGGAGGTACCGACGGCTCATGGTTTCAGATCCCTAACGGTGCCGAGGAGGGGGTTCCTCTCGCTTCCTCTGTACGCTAGCTTGCATCTTAGATCGATCCAAGTCCGCTCCCGCCCCTATCGGCCCGACGCGGTCCGCCAGTCCCGCACTACGCAAGGACGCCGGGAGGAGGCGCGATGGCCGTCAGGCTCGCCGACGTCGCCGCCCATGCCGGGGTGTCTCCGCAGACCGTCAGCAACGTCCTGAACCAGCCGACGCTGGTCCGGGCTGAGACCCGCCTTCGCGTCCAGCAGTCGATCACGGAACTCGGCTACACCGTCAACGTGCGCGCCCGGCTGCTGCGCCAGCAGCGGACCGGCACCCTCGGCATCCGCGTCCGCCACTCCGACGAGGACCGCGCCGGGGCGCTGTTCGACCGCCTGCTGCACGAGCTCAGCACCGAGGCCCACCGCTACGACAAGCACATGATGCTGTTCACCGCCGACAGCGAGGCCGACGAGGTCGCCACCATCCGGCAGATGGCCGCCCAGAGCCTGGCCGGCGAGTTCATCCTCACCGACACGCACCCGGGCGACCCCCGGCCGGCCGAGTTGGTCGCCAGCGGCATCCCGTTCGTCGCCTTCGGGCGCCCGTGGGAGCATGCGGACGACCGCTCCCCCCACCCCTGGGTCGACGTCGACGGACGCGCCGGCACGATCGCCGCCGCACAGGCCCTGGTGGACGCCGGACACCGCCGGATCGGGTTCCTCGGCTGGCCGGCGGGCTCCCCCACCGGGGACGACCGGCTGGCCGGCTGGGTCACGGTGATGCAGCAACTCGGCCACCGCGCGGAGGAGATCGAGCGGCTCACCGTTCGGTGCGAGGATCGGCTCAGCTCAGCCATCGCGGCCGCGCCGCGCCTGCTCGGCCAGGACGTCGACGCCGTAGTGTGCGCCTCGGACTCCCTGGCGGTGGGGATGGTCACCGCGATCGGCCAGGCCGGGACGAGCCTGCCCGTGGTCGGGTTCGACAACACCGCGCTGGCCACCAGTTTCGGCTTCAGCAGCGTCGACCAGCAGCTCGGCTCGGTCGCCAGGGAGATCCTGGCGGCCCTCGAACAGCCCGGAGGGCAGGCCGCTCGGCGGCTCGTCCCACCCCGGCTCGTCACGAGAACAGACCCCCGGTGGGGTATAGCCACCAGAAGGCGGGTCTGACACCCACCCCGAAAGGAACACCCCCATGAAATCCTTCCGAACTCTCGCCCTCCCGGCCCTGGCCGGGGCGATGGCGCTCACTCTCGCGGCCTGCAGCGGTGGTGGCGGCGGCGGTGGCCAGTCCACCCAGGCCAGCACCGAGGTCACCCAGATGAAGATGCTGATCGGGTCGTCGGGCGACGCCGAGACGAAGGCCGTCCAGGCGGCGGTCGATGCCTGGGGCCAGAGCTCGGGTGTCACCGTCCAGGTGATCCCCGCGGCCGACCTCAACCAGGAGCTCGCCCAGGGCTTCGCCGGGGACGTGCCCCCGGACGTCTTCTACATGAACTGGGACCAGTTCCAGACCTACGCCAGCGACCAGTACCTGGAGCCATACGCGCAGAACCTGCCGAATGCCAACAGCTTCTATCCCGCGCTGCGCGAGACGTTCACCTATGAGGGCACGTTCACGTGTGCTCCGAAGGACTTCTCGACCCTCGCGCTGGTCATCAACACCGACCTGTGGGAGGACGCCGGCCTGAGCGATGCGGACGTGCCGAAGACCTGGGACGACCTCAAGAAGGTGGCGGAGAAGCTCACCAAGGGCAAGGTGACGGGTCTGTCGATGGGCGCCGAGTACGCCCGGGTCGGGGTGTTCATGGCCCAGAACGGCGGACAGCTGGTCACCGACGGCAAGGCGACCGCGAACTCGCAGCAGAACGTCGAGGCGCTGCAGTACATCAAGGACCTGCTCAAGGACGGCAGCCTGAAGTGGCCTGCCGACCTCGGCGCGGGCTGGGCCGGCGAGGCCTTCGGCAAGGGCACCGCCGCCATGGTGATCGAGGGTCCGTGGATCAACGGCGCCCTGGAGAACGACTTCCCCGACGTCAACACGACGGTGGTCGAGCTGCCGGCCGGACCGGTCGGCAAGGGCACCTTCACGTTCTCGGTGTGTTGGGGAATCCCGGAAGGCGCGGCGACCGCGGCGAAGGCCACCGAACTGGTGGAGTACCTCACCTCGGACGAGCAGCAGCTGAAGTTCTCCGACGCCTTCGGCGTGATCCCGTCCTCGGAGGCGGCGGCGAAGACCTACGCCGACGAGTTCCCGCAGAACCAGGCCTTCGTCGCGGGCGCCTCCTACGCCACCAGTCCCCTGGCGATCCGCGGCTCGAGTGATGTGATCAGCGAGTTCAACAACGCGATCACGACGCTGGCCGACGGCGACCCGAAGGCGATCCTGGACAAGACCCAGGGCCAGCTCGAGTCCATCGTCGGGTGATGCGATGACCGCTACGGCCACCACCGCTCCCGCCACGCGACGCAGGCGTGGCGGGGGCGGAGCCGGAGGTGACCAGGGCGCCGGCTGGCTCTTCGTCGCACCCGCGATCGTGGTCATCGGCGTCTTCCTCATCGCGCCGATCCTGCTCGCCCTGTGGGTGTCCTTCACCGACTGGAACGGGCGCTTCTCGCCGATCGGCAATCCGCGGGTGAACTTCGTCGGCGGTGAGAACTACGCCGCGATCGTGACCGAGCCGGGCCTGACCCGGGAGCTGTTCGGGCGCTCGATCCGCAACAACGTCTACTACGTCCTGTTCGTAGTGCCGCTGCAGACCGCGCTGGCCCTCTTCCTGGCGATCCAGGTCAACCGGCGGATGCTCAGGGCCAAGGGCTTCTTCCGCACCGCCTTCTACTTCCCCTCCGTCACCTCCTCGATCGCTATCACCGGGGTGTTCCTGTTCCTGTTCCAGGCCTCCGGTGCGGTGAACGCCGTGCTGGCCTGGTTCTCGATCAAAGGGCCCAACTGGTTCGCCGATCCGACCTACCTGCTGCACAAGCTGTACGGGCTGTTCGGCGCCACCGGCGCCCCGGCTGGCTGGGACCAGCCGGGCTTCCTCGGCGTCACCGCCTGGGACTGGGTGGGTGGCCCCTCGGTGGCCCAGCTGGTCCTCATCCTGATGGCCGTCTTCACCACCTCCGGGACCTTCATGCTGCTGTTCCTGGCCGGGCTGCAGAACATCGGCGCCGAGGTCGGCGAGGCCGCGATCATGGACGGCGCCTCGGGCTGGCAGACCTTCTTCCACGTCACGCTGCCGATGCTGCGCCCCACGGTCTTCACCGTCCTGACGCTGGGGCTGATCGGCACCTGGCAGGTCTTCGACCAGGTGTACCTCACGCGCGGCACGCCGGCCGCCCCCACCCTGACCTCGCCCGCCTACCTGGCCTACAACCAGGCCTTCGAGGGCAACAACCCGGGGATCGCGGCGGCGATCGCGTTCGTGCTGTTCCTGATCATCATCGTGATGACCCTGATCCAGCGCGCCGTGCTGGCGGAGCGGGATCCGTCCGGCATGGGCAAGGAACGACGCCGGGCCAAGGCGGTGACGACGTGAAGCAACGAGTGACCGCCGGCCTGATCGCGGGCTACGTCGTGCTGATCCTGCTGGCCGCCATGTACATCTACCCGTTCCTGATCGCGGTCATGGGCTCGTTCAAGACCGACGCCGAGGCGACGGCGAACCCGTTGTCGCTGATCCCGTCGCCGTTCACGGCCGCGGCCTACGAGCGGTTGTTCTTCGACACCGGTCTTCCGCTGTGGGCGGCGAACTCGATCTTCGTCACCGTGATCGTGACGGTGGCACGGGTGGTCTTCGACTCGGCGGCGGCCTACGCATTGTCGCGGATGAAGTTCCGGGGCAGCAGCCTCGTGTTCGGCCTGTTCATCGCGGTGATGGCCGTCCCGTCGGTGGTGCTGATGGTGCCGCGCTTCCTGGTCATCAAGCAGCTGGGGATCTTCGACACCTACTGGGGGATGATCCTGCCACTGCTCGTCGACGCCACCGGCATCTTCATCATGAAGCAGTTCTTCGACTCGCTCCCGGTCTCGGTGGAGGAAGCGGCCCGGATCGACGGCGCCGGGGTCTTCCGGCGCTTCTGGTCGGTGAGCCTGCCGATGGCCACCCCGGCGCTGATCACCCTCACCATCTTGTCCTTCCAGGGCTCCTGGAACGAGTTCGCCCACTTCGTCATCTCGCGCCAGTCCCCCGAGTTGAACACCCTGACCACCGGCGTGGGCGCGCTGGTGTCGGGCCAGCTCGGCTCGGGCAGCCAGTTCCCGCTGAAGCTGGCCGCGGCGGTGCTGATGACGATCCCGGTGGCTGTGCTGTTCTTCATCTTCCAGCGCCGGATCATGAGCACCACCGAGGGCGCCGAGAAGGGCTGACCGGCCGCTCCAATCCACCGCCGACGCCCCCACTTGGCCGGGATCCACTCACCTGGGGTCACCGCCCGCCACAATGAGGGGACGGTCGTCACCGACGCCCGCGCAGCGGGCCCCGGTCGGCCGCGATCGCCACCGCACCAGCCACCGCGCGCTGCAGCGCCTGCCCGGAGCCGCAGCCGCGCCCGCCGCCGCCAGGAGCACTTGCCGATGACCGCCCGCCGCACTGCCCGGTTCCACCCGCTCTACCAGGCGAGACTGCACCTGCTGGACGGCTTCCCCGGGCCCGGGATCCTCAACGACCCGGCAGCCGACGCGGCCCGAACCGCCTTCGGCGAGCCGTTCGGCGACCCTGGCCTACCCGAGGTCGACACCCAGGATCGTGAGGTCCCCGGACCGAACGGTCCGGTGCCGGTCCGGATCTACCGTCGCCGGCAGCAGTCGCCCGACCCGGTAGTGGGGTTGGTGTGGTTCCACGGCGGGGCGTTCATGTGGGGCGATCTGGACATCCCCGAAGCCGATCACTTCGCCCGGCAGATGGCGCACCGCACCGGTGCCGTGGTGATTTCGGTCGACTACCGCCTGTGCAACGACAAGGTGCACCTGCCGGTGCCGCACGACGACAGCTACGCCGTCTACACCTGGGTGCGCCAGCACGCAGCCGACCTGGGCATCGACCCGGCGCGGCTCGCTGTCGGCGGGGGCAGCGCGGGCGGCACCTTGGCCGCCTCGGTGTCGCTGCACGCCGCCGACACCGGCCAACGGCCGTGGCAGATGCTGCTCGCCTACCCCGTCCTTCACCCCGACCTGCCCGAGGCCGGGGACGAGCTGAGGGCGGCGATCGAGGCCACCCCGCCGGCGCTCCAGTTCACCCCGCAGGCGTGCGTGCAGATCAACGAGTACGTGCTGGGCCGGCCCAACTCGACCGCCACTGCGTACGACTTCCCCGGTCTGGCTCCTGACCACTCCCGGTTCCCGCCCGCCTACATCGAGAACTCCGAGTTCGACACCCTGCGCGCCTCGGGCGAGCGCTTCGCCGAGGATCTGGCCGCCGCCGGGGTGCCGGTCGAGCAGGTGACCGCCGAGGGCGTGCCGCACGGCCACCTCGGCGCCGTCGGCTCCCCCATGCTCGAGGCCGCCTACCAGCGGTTCGCCCGGCGACTGCTGACCGGCCGCGCCACCGACCGGTCCCACCACTGACAGGAGTGATCGTGAGCTCGACCCTGTGGTCCTCAGGGGAGACGCCCTGGTGGCCGCGCCGGCCCGCGCCGCCGCGGATCCGGGTGATCATCGACAACGACTTCGCCGGCGACCCCGACGACCTCTACCAACTGGCCCACCACCTGCTCTCGCCGTCGGTCGAAGTCCCGCTGATCAGCTGCTCGCGCCTGCCGGACGGCGACCCGCTGCTCGGTGGGCGCCGCGACAGCACGGAGGCGGCCGAGGAGATCGTCGCCGAGTTGCTGGACGTGATGCGCCTCGACTTTCGCGGCGAGCTTCGCCGCGGCTCGCGCGATCGGCTGCAAAGCCGGACCGAGCCGCACCGCTCCCCCGCGGCGGCGGCGATCATCGCCGAGGCCCTGCGCACCGACACCGACCTGCCACTCTTCCTCGTGCTCGGCGGCGGCCTCACCGAGCTGGCCAGCGCCTGGCTGCTGGAACCGCGGATCGCGGCCCGGCTGACCGTGGTGTGGATCGGAGGTTGCCTGCCAGCGGGTGTCGCAACGGCCGATGAATCGGCCCAGGTCGAGTACAACTTCTCGATCGACCCGGTCGCCGCGCAGGTGGTGTTCAATGACTCCGACCTCTCCCTGTGGCAGGTGCCGCGGGAGGTGTACCGGCAGTGCCTGGTCTCGGAGGCCGAACTGCTGCGGAGCGCGTCGGGGCCGCTCGGGCGCTACCTGCACGACTCGCTCGACCGGATCCGGCCCTGGGCGGCCGAGCACGTCACCGGCGGGACCAGCGAGAGCTACGCGCTGGGCGACTCCCCGTTGGTGCTGCTCACCGCGCTGCAGAGCTTCTTCGAGCCGGACCCGTCCAGCAGCGATTACCTGACGCTGCCCTGCCCGGCGCTGGACGACCGCGGCCGACCGGCGCCGACCCCCGAGCCCGGGCGGACGATCCGGGTCTACACCCGGGTGGACACCCGGCTGATGCTGGCGGACCTGTTCACGAAGCTGGACCTGTTCGACACCTGGCTGGCCCGTCAGGCCTGACCGGTCACGACAGCACGGCTCCATCACCGGCGCGTGCCAGCACGGTCACCCGTCCGGCGGCGCCGTCCACCTCGACCCGGTCACCGGTGCGGAGCCGGGCGGTGGCGTCCCCGCAGCCGACCACGGCCGGGATGCCGAGTTCCCGGGCGACGATCGCGGCGTGGCTGAGCGGCGCGCCCAGGTCGGTGACGATCGCACCGGCCCGCGGGAACAGCGGGGTCCAGCCGATATTGGTCAGCTGGGTGACCAGCACCTCGCCCGGCTGCAGGGCGGCGGCGTCGCTGTAGCGGTCGAGGCGGCGGACGAGGCCCTGGACGCGTCCGGCGGCCCCTGCGTGGCCCAGGATCACCGACTCGTCCGCGGGTGGCGGCGCGGCCACCTCGCTCCCGGCTACGAAGACCGCGGGGTTGCGGCCGGGCTCGGCCGCCCAGGCGAGCGGGTCGAGATAGCCCACGATCACCCCCGGCAGGGCCGGCAGTTCGCGGTAGGTGCGATGCAGGTCGCGGCGAGCGGGAATGTGCTCGAAGGCTGAGGTGTCGCCCTCCAGCGCGGCCAGCAGGTCCTCCACGGTGAGCATGAACACGTCCTCGCCGATGCCCAACAGCGCGCCGGCCTGCAGCGCGAACCGGCGGACAACGCCGGTGGTGCGCACCCCCTCGGAGCGGACGGCCTCCCGCAGCGCCGCCTGCCGGGCGGCGCGCTTCAGCTCCGCCGACACCTTCCGGGCGCCCCGCGGGTCGCTGGCCGCCACCTGGGCGAGCGCCTCGCTGAACGCGTCCTGCTGGCGCCCGCGCAGGTCAGCCAGACTCGACAGGTCATCAAGCTCGGCCAGGGAGCGGTCGAGCCAGTCCGGGTCCTCCGCGGGCCGCGGCCAGGCGAGTTCGCTCTCGTTGACCCCGCGATGCCCGAACCGGTCCAGGTAGTCCTGTGGGCTCAGTCGGCCGGCCTTGACCTCCCGCAGCCCTGCCGCCGGCCCGAGGCTGGCGAAGTCGTCGACCAGACCGGACAGGTTCGAGATCAGCGCGGCGGCGATCTGCTCGCCGTAGCGCTCGCGCAGTCGCCGCTCCAGGTCGGCCGGGTAGGTCGAGCCGGAGGCGATCACCGCCCAGAACGACGCGATCCCGAAGCCCATCAACTCCTCGTCCCACAGCTGCCGCAGGGCCGCGGGAGTCCGACAGTCGCCGATCCGCCGGGTCAGTTCGCCGCAGCGTTCCTGGTGGCTGCGCAGGAAGGCGGGGAGCCGCAGCCGCGTCCAGCCCATCCGCAGCAGGGTGCCGAGTAGCGGCAGGCCGGCCTCGGTCCAGTCCTCGGTGGTCATCGGCAGCAGCGGGATCGGCACCTCGGGCGGGAGCTCACCCCACCAGCCGGCGAGCGCACGGTAGGCCTCCCGCGGGTCGAGGCGGGCCGCCTTGCCGCGTCGCGAGGTGACCTGGACGGTGAGATTGGCGTACGGCCGCCCCCCGACATAGCCGGCCATCTCGCGGCCGCGCAGGGCCATCGAGGGGCCGCCGTGGGCCTGCTGGTAGCGGGCCAGGGACATCGTGAGCGGGGTCTGTGCCTCCGGGTTGGCCTCGCTGAGGTTGGTCGCCGACCACAGGCAGGTGCCGGCGCGGGTGTCGTTGAGGTCGGCGGTCTGTGGGTTCCACGGGTTCAGCGTCGTGATCGGGCGCGCCTGCAGGAACCAGAGCTTCCCGTCCGCGACTGCCCACTCGATGTCCTGCGGGACGCCGTCGAACACGCCCTCGATTCGGTGCGCCTCGGCGTGCAGGGCGGCAGCGTGCTCGCGCAGCGCCGGCGGTCCGGTGTACTCGCCGGTGGGGCGGGCGAGGGTGAACTGGTCACCGGTCTGCGTCCCGGAGACCAGACTCTCCCCCAGTCCGGCGACGACGGTGCCGAGCATGGTGCCCAGGTCGCCGGTGAGCGGGTGGACGGTGAACAGCACCCCGGCGTACTGCGCCGGCACCATCTCCTGGACGACGACGGCGACGTCGCCGGCCTCCACCCCGGTGGCCTGCGCGTAGGCGGCGACCCGGCCGGCGTCCGCCGAGGCGCGCACCCGTCCGATCGCTTCGATGACCTCGTCACCGGGCACGTCGAGCAGGGTGTCGTAGGCGCCGGCGAAGGAGGCGGCGGCCGAGTCCTCCGCGCTGGCCGAGGACCGCACGGCGAAGCGGCGCTCGCGTCCCAGGCGCCCGAGTTCGGCCTCCAGCGCCGTGCGGGCGGCAGCGGTCAGGCCGGAGCCGTCGAAGCCCCGCGGCAGCACGACCAGGCCGGGCGGCACCCGTTGCCCGGCCCGGACCAGCCGTGACAACGAGCGGGCCTTGCCGCCGGCCGAGCTCTCTTCCGGCGGCAGCGTGCCGAGCCGGTACACCGGCCGACCCGCCGGCGCGTAGCCCAGCCGCTGCAGCCGTCGGGCGAGGGCGCGTCCGGCGAACCAGCCGAGGAGCCAGCCGACGGTCCCCGTGAGGGGTGCGACCAGGATCGCCCACGGCGTGAAGCCGACGGACCAGGCTCCGCCCACCCCGAGCGCCATGGCGCCGAGGTTGGACGCAACCGCGACCAAGCGCGGCGCGTTGCGGTCAGTCAGCATCGGAGGGCTCGGAACCGAAGATGGCCGCGGCTCCGGGATGCTGGGCGATCACGTCGTCGGCGGGACTGACCAGCAGACCGTGGCGCAGGTCGCCGAAGACCAGCAGCTTGTCGCCCACCTCGATGCCGAAGTCGCGCCGGGCCTGGGCCGGGATCACGATCTGGCCGCGGTCGCTGACCGTGATGGCGCCGTAGAAGCGCTTGTTGGGATCCTTGCCGCTCGCCATGACGCCTCCAAGACATGTCTTGTATACAAGACGGAGGCTACACCGGTCTGGGGTCACGGGCGACCTGACGGCCGATCAGCGCCAGCCGAGCTCCGGGGCGACGTGGGTGAGGATGTTCTCCACGACGTGGGCGTTGTAGTCCACCCCGAGCTGGTTCGGCACGGTGAGCAGCAGCGTGTCGGCGGCCGCGATCGCCTCGTCCTGGCGCAGTTCCTCGACCAGGGCGTCCGGTTCGGCTGCGAAGCTGCGGCCGAAGATCGCCCGGGTGTTCTCGTCGATCCACCCCACGGTGTCCCTGGAGTCGGACTCGTCGCCGAAGTAACGCCGGTCCTGGTCGGTGGTGATCGCGAAGATGCTGCGACTCACCGAGACCCGGGGCTCGCGCTCGTGGCCGGCCTCGCGCCACGCCTGCCGGAAGGCCTCGATCTGCTTGCGCTGCTGGACGTGGAAGGGCTCGCCGGTCTCGTCGTTCTTCAGCGTGGAGCTCATCAGGTTCATCCCGCGCTCGGCCGCCCAGACCGCTGTGGCGTCCGACCCGGCACCCCACCAGATGCGGTCCCGCAGGCCCTCGGAGTGAGGCTCCAGCCGCAGCAACCCGGGCGGGTTGGGGAACATCGGACGGGGGTTCGGTTGGGCGAAGCCCTCCCCCTTCAGCAGCTCCAGGAACAGTTCGGTGAAGCGACGCGCCATGCCGGCCTCGTCCTCACCGTCGGCCGGGGCGAAGCCGAAGTAGCGCCACCCGTCGATCACCTGCTCGGGCGATCCCCGGCTCACCCCGAGTTGCAGTCGGCCGTCCGCGATGAGGTCGGTCGCGCCGGCGTCCTCGGCCATCGCGAACGGGTTCGCGTAGCGCATGTCGATCACGCCGGTCCCGATCTCGATCCGATTCGTGCGCGCCGCGATGGCGGCCAGCAGCGGGAACGGGGCGCCTGCCTGGCGCGCGAAGTGGTGGACCCGGAAGTAGGCGCCGTCGGCACCGAGATCCTCGACCGCGGCCGCGAGGTCGATCGACTGGTGCAGGAAGTCGGAGGCGGAGCGGGTCTGTGAGCCGGGCGAGGACGACCAGTGGCCGAAGGACAGGAAGCCGATCTTCTTCACGTCCAGTGCAACGCCCTCGATCCGGCAGCATTCCCTGCCTACCCTGTCGCCATGGACTCCCACTCCTCAGGCGGTGTTCCGCTCCACGACTGGTCGGCGGTCGATGAGTACCTGACGGCGACCCTGGTCGCCGAGGACGACGTCCTGGCGGCGGTCCGGGCGAGCGCGGCGGGCACCGTCCTGCCGCACGCGGCGGTCTCGCCCACCCAGGGCGCCTTCCTCGCGATCCTGGCCCAGCTCGCCGGAGCCAGAAGGGTGCTGGAGTTCGGGACGCTGGCCGGCTACTCGGCGATCTGGCTGGCCCGCGCGGTCGGCCCGCAGGGGCGGGTCGTCACCTTCGAGCGGGACGAGACCACGGCAGGGATCGCCCGGCAGAACTTCGCCGCGGCCGGCCTGGCTGACCGGATCGAGCTCGTCCTGGGGCCGGCGCTGGAGTCGGTGCGGCGACTCGTCGCGGCGGGCACCGAGCCGTTCGACCTGGTGTTCATCGACGCCGACAAGCGCAACAACGCCCGCTACCTCGAGGCGGCGCTCGCCCTCAGCCGTCCGGGCACCGTGATCGTCGTGGACAACGTGGTGCGCCACGGCCAGGTACTCCAGTCCGACAGCGATGACCCGAACCTGGCTGGTACCCGAGCCGTGCTGGAGGCCCTCGGCTCCGACCCGCGCCTCCAGGCCACGGCGCTGCAGACGGTCGGCGAGAAGGGCTGGGACGGCTTCGCGCTCGCGCTCGTGGTCGACCCGGCCCGCTAGCGTCGTCCCCGCGCCACTCGCCCAGGGCCAGCTTTCGCGCTGAGGGCCACAGTTCGTGCTGAGGGCCACCCATCATGGGTGGCCCTCGACGGTTGGGGTGGCCCTCGATGGTTGGGGTGGCCCTCGATGCGGAGGGGGCGGCGGGGTATGTCATGATCCCGAGGTGAGTGAGCACCATCCGACGCTGCGCTGGCGGACGCTGATCGAGGACGCTGCCCGCGACCTCGCCGCCGCGGGCGTTCCCTCCCCCGACCACGACGCCCGGGCGCTGGCGGCCTTCGCCCTTGGCCGTGACCGGCTGCCGGCGCTGGCGGGTCTCGAGGTGGATCCGGACGCCGCCGCGACCTTCTCCGCACTGGTGGAGCGGCGCCGCCGCCGAGAGCCGTTGCAGCACCTGGTCGGCTCGACCGGCTTCCGCTACCTCACCCTTGCCGTCGAGCCCGGCGTGTTCGTGCCCCGACCGGAGACCGAGGTGGTCGCCCAGGTGGCGATCGACGAGGCGACCCGCCTCGCTGCCGAGGGCCGGGCGCCGGTCGTGGTGGACCTGTGCTGCGGGGCGGGCGGGATCGCGGTCTCGGTCGCCACCGAGGTGCCGGCCTCCCAGGTGGTGGCGGTCGACATCTCCCGGCAGGCCGTGGCGCTCACCCGGCGCAATGCGCTGGCCGCCGGGGTCGGCGCGATCCGTCTCGAGCAGGCCGATGTCGCCGAGCCGGACCTGCTGGCGGACCTGGACGACAACGTCGACGTGGTGATCAGCAATCCGCCGTATATCCCGCCGGACGGTGTCCCGGTCGACCCGGAGGTACGTGACCACGACCCCGCGCTCGCGCTGTACGGCGGCGGGCCGGACGGGCTGGACGTGCCGCGCGCGGTCGCGGCCGCCGCACGCCGGTTGTTGCGGCCCGGCGGGCTGTTCGTGATGGAGCACGCCGAGGTCCAGGACGCCTCCGCCCGCGCCCTGGCCAGTGCGGCAGGGTTCGACGAGGTGCGCACCATCGCCGACCTGACCGGACGGCCCAGGGCGGTGGTGGCCCGGCTCAGGCGCTGAGCCCGGGACCCAGGCACGGCGGACGCGACCGATCCGCCGGCGTGTCGGTCAGGCCCGGGCGGCCTTCGCCGCTGCCTTCACGGCCTGCTTGGTCGCCCGGACCTTCAGCAGCGTCTCCCGGTCGGTGACGTCGGCCACCGAGCGGTAGCCGTCCAGCCCGTAGTCGCCGGCCGCCTCGCGCCAGCCGTCCGGGGTGATCCCGTACTGCTTGCCGAGCAGGGCGACGAAGATCTTCGCCTTGGTGAGGCCGAAGCCGGGCAGCCCGGCCAGCAGTTCACGCAGTTGGACACCGGAGTCGGCCGCGGCGAACAGGTTGGACGCCTGCCCGTCCCACTTCGTGACCAGCTCGGCGCACAGCGTCTGGACCCGCTCCGCCATCGCCCGCGGGAACCGGTGGATCGCCGGCGGGGTCGAGCAGAGCGCGACGAACTCCTCGGTGTCGGCGGCGGCGATGGCGGCCACGTCCAGGCGTCCGCCCATCCGGGCCGCGATCACCGCCGGGCCGGCGAAGGCCTTCTCCATCGGCACCTGCTGGTCCAGCAGCATGCCGATGAGAAGCGCGTTCGGGTCGGTGGACAACAGCTGGTCGGCGACCGGGTCCCCGGTCAGGTGCACCTCGGCCACGGCTACCTCACAGGTTGATCATGTGGCCGGCGATGCCCTCGACGGCCTCCTTCAGCGCCTCCGACAGGCTGGGATGCGCGTGGACGTTACGCCCCACCTCGTCAGCGGTCAGGTCCCACTGCTGGGCCAGGGTCAGCTCGGGCAGCAACTCGGAGACGTCCGGACCGATCATGTGGGCGCCGAGCAGCTCGTTGTAGCGGGCGTCGGCCACGATCTTGACGAAGCCGGTCGCGTCGCCGAGGCCGTGCGCCTTGCCGTTGGCGGAGAACGGGAACTTGGCGACCTTGACGTCGTAGCCCTTCGCGCGGGCCTGCTCCTCGGTGTAGCCGAAGGAGCCGATCTGCGGCTGGCAGTAGGTGGCGCGCGGGATCATGTCGTAGTTGATCGGCATGGTCTCCGCCCCGGCGATGGTCTCCGCCGCCACCACGCCCTGCGCCTCGGCGGTGTGGGCCAGCATCAGCTTCATGGTGACGTCGCCAATGGCGTAGATGCCGGGGACGTTGGTGCGCATGTAGTCATCGATCGCGATGGCGCCCCGATCGGTGAGTGCGACCCCGGTGTTCTCCAGGCCGTAGCCGGTGGTCCGCGGCGCGAAGCCCAGCGACTGAAGGACGCTGTCCGCCTCCAGCACCTGCGCGTCTCCGCCGGCGGCAGGGCTCACGGTGACCCGGACGCCGTCGTCGGTCTCCTCGATCTTCTCCACCTTGGTGCCGGTCAGGACCTGGATGCCGAGCTTCTTGTAGGCCTTGGCCAGTTCGGCGGAGACCTCGGCGTCCTCGTTGGGGACCATCCGGTCGAGGTACTCCACGATCGTGACCTTCGCGCCGTAGTTGGCCAGCACGTAGGCGAACTCGGTGCCGATCGCGCCCGCGCCACAGATCACGATCGAGCCCGGCACCTTGTCGGAGAGGATCTGCTCCTCGTAGGTGTAGACCCGCTCGGAGACCTGGGTGCCGGGCAGCAGCTTGGTGGTGGCGCCCGCGGCGATGATGCAGTTGTCGAAGGTGACGGTCTGCTTCTCACCGGAGTCGCCGGTGACCTCGATGGTCTTCGCGTCGACGAAGCTGCCCCAGCCGTTGAGCTCGGTGATCTTGTTCTTCCGCATCAGGAAGTGGACGCCCTTGACCATCCGGTCGGAAACCTGGCGGCTGCGCGAGAACGCCTTGCCGTAGTTGAAGCTGACCTCACCCTCGATGCCGAACAGGTCGGCCTCCTTGGTGAAGATGTGCGCCAGCTCGGCGTTGCGCAGCAATGCCTTGGTCGGAATGCAGCCCACGTTCAGGCACACACCTCCCCACCACTGCTTCTCGATGATGGCGGTGGAAAGCCCCAACTGGGCCGCCCGAATCGCGGCGACATACCCCCCCGGCCCGGCTCCGAGCACGACGACGTCGAAGTGTGTGGTCATGTGCGACACTCTATGGCACCCCCCGCGGGGCTGTGTTCATCTCTCATGTGAGATAAGCTCGTTGGTGTGGCAGACCTTCTCCCCAGCAGCATCGGCACCCTGATCCGGGACGCGCGCAAGCAGCGCGGCCTCACCCAGCAGCAACTGGCGACCGAGCTCGGAACCAGTCAGAGCGCGATCCACCGGATCGAGTCGGGCGGCCAGAACCTCAGCCTTGAGATGATCAACCGGATCGCCACCGCCCTGGAGAGTCCGCTGATCAGCGCCGGCCCGAGCGGCCCCACCCACTTCCGCGTCGAGGGTCCCACCACGCTGCGCGGCTCGATCGCCGTCCGGTCCTCGAAGAACGCGGCCGTCGCCTTGATGTGTGCGGCCCTGCTCAACCACGGCCGCACCGTGCTGCGCGGCATCGCCCAGATCGAAGAGGTGAACCGGCTCGTCGAGGTGCTCACCAGCATCGGCGTCCAGACCACCTGGTCCCCCGACCGGTCGCAGTTGGAGGTGATCCGTCCGGCCCGGCTCAACCTCGCGGCGATGGACGCGGCCGCCGCCCGCCGGACCCGCTCGATCATCATGTTCCTCGGCCCGCTGCTGCACGACCGCGACCGGTTCGACCTCCCGTACGCCGGCGGCTGCAACCTGGGCACGCGCACCATCACCCCGCACCTGCACGCCTTGCGGCACTTCGGGCTCGAGGTGCGCACCACGCAGGGTTTCTACCGGGCCAAGGTCGAGACCCCGGTCGGCGAGGAGCGGTCCATCACCCTGATCGAGCGCGGCGACACCGTCACCGAGAACGTGCTGATGGCCGCCGCCCAGTTCCCGGGCCGCACCGTGATCCGCAACGCCAGCGCCAACTACATGGTCCAGGACCTGTGCTTCTTCCTGCAGGAGCTGGGCGTCCAGATCGAGGGCATCGGGACGACCACGCTACGGGTGCAGGGCCTGGAGCGGATCGAGCGCGACATCGAGTTCGCCCCATCGGAGGACCCGATCGAGGCGATGAGCCTGCTCACCGCGGCGATCGTGACCCGCAGCGAGCTCACCATCCGCCGCGCGCCGATCGAGTTCCTCGACATCGAGTTGGCGATCCTGGCCGAGATGGGGCTGCGCTACGAGCTGTCGGCCGAGTACGCCGCCGAGAACGGACGCACCCGGCTGGTCGACCTGACGGCCTACCCGTCCGACCTGCACGCCGCCGCGGACAAGATCCACGCGTTGCCGTTCCCCGGGCTCAACATCGACAACCTGCCGTTCTTCGCGGTGATCGCCGCGGCAGCCGAGGGCCGCACCCTGATCCACGACTGGGTCTACGAGAACCGCGCGATCCACCTGGTCGACCTGAACAAGCTGGGCGCCGACGTCCAGTTGCTCGACCCGCACCGGATCGTGGTCAGCGGCCCGACCCGCTGGCGCGGCCAGGAACTGGTCTGCCCGCAGGCGCTGCGGCCCGCGGTCTGCCTGCTGCTGGCCGCCCTGGCCGCCCGCGGCACCAGCGTGCTGCGCGACGTCTACGTGATCAACCGCGGCTACGAGGACCTGCCGAACCGGCTGAACGCCCTGGGCGCCCGGATCGAGGTCTTCAAAGACTGACGGCGCGGAAGGTGTGGGACGGGCTCACCAGTTCGTCCTGCGCCGCGACCAGCATCAGTTCCGCCGACCCGGCGTCCGCGGTCGCCTTCAGCACCGAGTAGACCGCCGAGGCGGTGTTCTCCAGCGCGCTGGCCACACTGCGGGTGCGCAGGTAGTGGGCCAGGAAGAGTGCCGCGGTGATGTCACCCGATCCCGTGAAGGTCGCGCTGATCAGCGGGGTGGTCACCGTCCACGCCCCGGTGCCGTCCACCGCCAGCATCATCAAACTGGCCGGGTCGCTGCCCTCCAGGATCGCGCTGGTGACCAGCACCACGTCCGGACCCTGGGCGCGCAGCGCCTGCGCGGCCTCGACCAGGTCGTCCAGGGTCCGGGTCTGGCGGCCGGTCAGGAAGTCCAGCTCGAACTGGTTCGGCGTCACGATCTGCGCCGCGGGCACCACGGAGTCGCGCATGAACTCCGGGATCCCCGGACGGACGTAGAACCCGCGGCCGACGTCACCCATCACCGGGTCGCAGCAGTAGATCGCCTCGGGGTTGCGCTGCTTGACCAGCGCCACCGCCTTGAGGATCTCGGCGCCGACCGCCTCGGCGCCCTGGTAGCCCGACAGCACGGCGTCCACCCTGCCCAGCACGCCGCGCTCGTCGATGCCCTGGATCACCTCGCCGACGTCGGAGGCGGCCAGCAGCGGACCGCGCCAGGCGCCGTAGCCGGTGTGGTTGGAGAAATGGACGGTCAGCACCGGCCACACGTCGACCCCCAACCGCATCAGCGGGAAGGTCGCGGCGGAGTTCCCCACGTGCCCGTAGGCGACCGAGGACTGGATCGACAAGATCGTGGTCACGAGCGACATTGTTGCGCAGCGTCCGGCGCCGGCCCGTTGTGCACACTCGGCAAGACGGCGTGGGTAGAGTGCGCTGGGTGAGTTCGGGACCGACGATGGCTGCCGATGCGACGGCGTTGCCGTACTTCCGCAGCCGGTTCCAGGCGTTCGCCCACCGCGGCGGTCGCTGGCCCGGGGCGGGTGAGAACTCCCCCACCGCCTTCCGGCGCGCGGCCGAGAGCGGGTTCAGCTACCTCGAGACCGACGTCCACGCGACTGCGGACGGGGAACTGGTCGCCTTCCACGACACCTGCCTGGACCGCGTCACCGATGGTCACGGACTGATCGCCGAGCACACCGTTGCCGGACTGGCCGAGCTGCGGATCGAGGGCGGCGACCCCATCCCGCGACTGGCCGACCTGCTGGCCGAGTTCCCCGACGCCCGGTTCAACCTCGACATCAAGGCGCCGGAGGCGGTGGCTCCACTGGCCGAGTTGATCACCAGCGCGGGCGCCGAGGACCGGGTCTGCGTCAGTTCGTTCTCGCTGTCGCGGATCAGGGCCTTCCGCAAGCTGGTGTCGCGCCGCGTCGCGACCGGGCTGAGCGCGCCCGGGGTGTTCCTGTTGTGGCTCGGCCCGCCGCTGCTGCCCCGGCTGCTGCGCGGCCAGGCGGCCCAGGTGCCGCTGCGTTTCTGGGGTGACCGGCTCGCGCTGGTCACCCGCCGGTTCGTCCGCACCGCGCACCGGTACGGCATCAGGGTCCATGTCTGGACCGTCAACGACGCGCCAACCATGGAGCGGCTGCTCGACCTGGGGGTGGACGGCATCGTCACCGACGAGCCGGACCTGCTCAAGGCCGTCCTGGCCCGGCGCGGCATCTGGGAGGAGCAGTGATGGAGACGGTCGACATCGAACCGGGGGCGACGCGGCCGCCGGTCCCGCGCCGACAGGTCTGGTCGTGGGCACTGTGGGACTGGGCGACGCAGCCCTTCAACTCGGTGATCCTGACCTTCGTCTTCGCCCCGCTCTTCCTGATCTCGACCAACCTCCTGCCGGCCGATATCGCCGCGCTGCCGGCCGGCGACCCGGTCCAGGAGCGGGCCCTGGCCGACCTGTCCAGCGGCTACGGCCTGGTGACCCTGATCGCCGGCCTGGTGATCCTCGCCCTGGCCCCGGTGATGGGCCAGCGCGCGGACACCGCCGGCCGCAAGAAGCGCGCCCTGCTGGTGGCCACGGCCGCCCTGGCGCTGGTGCAGTTCGCGCTCTTCTTCGTCCAGGCCGACCCTGCCTACTTCTGGTTCGGCGCGGCGCTGCTCGCCCTCGGGGCGGTCATCTCCGAGATCGCCGGCGTGAACTACAACGCCATGCTCGTGCAGGTCTCCGACCGCCACACCGTCGGCAAGGTGAGCGGACTCGGGTGGGGGCTCGGCTACATCGGCGGCATCCTCGCCCTGGTCATCGTCGTCGTGATCACCGAGCTCGACTGGTTCGGGATGGACGTCTCCAACGGCCTGGCGTACCGGCTGATCGCGGTCGGCTGCGCGGTGTGGACGATCATCTTCGCGATCCCGCTGGTGCTGTGGGTGCCGGAGTCGAAGCCCCGCCCCGACCGCGAGCGGGTCGGCTTCCTGGCCAGCTACAAGGTGCTGGTCCGCGACATCGTGGCACTCTTCCGCAACCACCGCTCGACCTTCTGGTTCCTGTGCGCCAGCGCCGTCTACCGCGACGGCCTGGCCGGCGTGTTCGCCTTCGGCGGCGTGCTCGCGGCGGTCTCGTTCGGGTTCTCGTCAACCGAGGTGATCATCTTCGGCATCGTGCTGAACCTGGTCGCCGGGATCTCGACCATCCTGTCCGGCTGGCTGGACGACCGGTTCGGCCCACGCGCGGTGATCCTGACGGCGCTGTGCGTCCTGGTGGGCAGCTGCCTGTTCGTCTTCGCCGCCCGCGACGGCGGCAAGGTGGTCTTCTGGATCGGCGGCATGGTGCTCTCCGCTGCTGTCGGCCCGGCCCAGGCGGCCAGCCGCTCCCTGCTCGCCCGGGTCACCCCCGACGGCATGCAGGGCGAGATCTTCGGGCTGTACGCGACTACCGGACGAGTCGTCAGCTTCCTGTCCCCACTGCTGTGGACCACCTTCATCATGATCGGCGGCGCCACCCACTGGGGGATCATCGGGATCACGGTCGTGCTCGCCCTCGGGCTCATCCTGCTGCTGCTGGTGAAGCTGCCCGGCTACGTCAGGCCGCACCCGGCAGCCCAGTGAGTGCGGTTGCGCGCCGGGCTACGGTTGGAGTGATTGACCCCGAGCAGCAACGCAGGCAGGAGAAGACAATGGCGGACCGTGCACTCCGGGGATCGGGCCTCGGCTCGAAGAGCTATGCCGATGGCCAGGGCGTGGAACTCGCGCCGCGGCAGGAGATCGGCTTCGACTGCCCCAACGACCACCACTTCGACATCGTCTTCGCGGCCGAGGCGGAGCTTCCCACCGAGTGGGAGTGCCCGCGTTGCGGCGAGCTCGCCCGTCGCACGGACGGCGTCGAGCCGGAGGTGAAGGCGACCAAGCCGCCGCGCACCCACTGGGACATGCTGCGGGAGCGCCGCTCGATCGAGGAACTCGAGGAGTTGCTCGCCGAGCGGCTCGACGAGATCCGCGGCGAGGGCGACAGCCAGTCTCGCTGACCGCAGCCGGTCAGGCCCGCTTCTCGACCTCGCCCTCGATCACCAGCGGCGAACCGGCGGTGGTGGGCGGGGAGTCGACCGTCACGCCGCTGATCACGACCGGGCCGGTCGAGCCGCCGCGGGCCGCATTGCGGGCCAGGACGAAGGCGAGCAAGCGGCGCACCACCGGACGGGTGAACGGCAGCAGCATCACCAGCCCGAGCACGTCGGTCAGGAAGCCGGGCAGCATCAACAGGATCCCGCCGACCAGCACCAGCGCCGCGTCGGCCAGCCGGCCGCTCGGCAACCGTCCGCCACCGAAGGCGTCGGCCAGGGCCCGCCACGCGCGCCGGCCCTCGCGCTGCATCAGCCACGCGCCCACCGCGCCGCTGAGCACGAGCAGGGCCAGGGTGGGCCACAGGCCGAGCCAGCCGCCGACGGACACCAGCATCCAGATCTCCACGACCGGGATCGCGACGAAGGCGACCACCAGCGTCCACTGCAGGAACCGGCGGGCCTGGGGGTTGGGCCGGGTCTGGTTCATGTCGTCACTGCCTTCCGGGTGAGAAGCGCCTTGAGTTGGGACCACCGGTGGGCGATCCCCCACCGGGTGGTCAGCCACATCGCCTCGGCCACGATTCGTTGACTCATCTTGGAGTCCCCGTAGGTGCGGTCGGCGAACTCGATCGGAACCTCTGCGATGGTGAAGCCGTTGCGGATCGCCCGCCACGCCAGGTCGACCTGGAACCCGTAGCCGGCGGCCTGTACCGCGGCCAGGTCGATGCCGCGCAGGGTGTCGGACCGCCAGGCGGCGTAGCCGCCGGTGGCGTCGGCGACCGGCAGCCCGAGCCACAGCTTGACCCACAGGTTGCCGCCGCGGGAGAGCAGTTCGCGCGTCTTCGGCCAGTTCACGACCCGGCCGCCGGGAACCCAGCGGGACCCCTTCACCACGTCAGCGGTCTCCAGCCGGGCCAGCAGCGCGGGAAGCTGCTCGGGGCGGTGCGAGCCGTCCGCGTCGTGCTCGACCAGGACGTCGTAGTCCCGCTCCAGGCCCCAGTCGAAGCCGGCCAGGTAGGCGGCGCCGAGGCCCTCCTTGCCGGTGCGGTGCAGGACGTGGATGTGGGAATCCGCCGCGGCGAGGTCATCGGCCAGCCGGCCGGTTCCGTCCGGCGAGTTGTCGTCCACGACCAGGATGTCGGCATTCGGGACGGCAGCCCTCAGCCGGCTCGTGATCGGGCCGATGTTCTCCGCCTCGTTGTACGTGGGGATGATCACCAGCACGCGCTCGAGCGACACAACTTCTCCATCCTGCGACCTTCGGGACGCCCTATTGTGCCATTTCGGCCCAAGCCGGCGACTTCCGGCGGGATGCCGGAAGCGCTCCGGCCACCACCAGCGCCAGCGTCACGAGCACCAGGACCAGCTCCAGGGCCGGTGCCACGCTCACCGCGGGGGTGGCCCCCGTCCGCCGTTCCAGCTCGACGACGCCGGAGGCCGGGCCGGGGTCGCTGACCTGGAACTCGATGCTCCCGTCCGGACGGATCAGGCCGGACACTCCGCTTGTGGTGACGACCAGGATCTCTCGGCGAAGTTCGGCGGCGCGGGCTCGGGTGATCGCGAACTGCTGCTCTATCTGTCCGGTGCCCTGGTACATCGCGTTGCTGCTCTGGACGACCAGCACCTCACCGCCGGCCTGCACGGTGTCGTAGGCGATGTCGTCGAAGGAGACGTCGTAGCAGACCATCACCCCGAGCGGGAAGCCCTCACCCACCCGTGCGGTGATGACGCCGGGCTCGGTTCCGGCGATCGACTGGGCCCCCACGTAGCGCAGGATCGGGAACAGCGGCAGCAGGACGTCCCGGTAGGGCACGAACTCGCCGAACGGCACGATGCCACGCTTGACGTAGCGCTCCAGCTCACCGGCCTGCGGGTCCAGCCACAACGAGGCGGTCTGCCGCTCCTCGGGGCCGGGGCCGTCCAGGATCGTGCCGACCAGGATCGGCACCCCGGCCGCCTCCAGCGCCCGCTGCAGCAACGCGGCGGTCTGCGCGTCGTGGTACGGGTCGAGGTCGGTGCCGTTCTCCGGCCAGACCACGAAGTCCGGACGGGGCTGGGTCCCGTCGGCGACGGCCTCGAACAGGGCCAGGGTCTCGGCGAGGTGGCGTTCGGTGGTGGCCCGGGGCGGACCGATGCCGTACACCCCGCCGCCGGGCGCGCCGCCCTGCACCCAGCCGATCGTCGTGGTTTGCCCGACCGGCGTTCCCGGCGGTATCGCGGCACCGGTCGCGGTCAGGAGTGCGATTGCGGCCAGCACGGCTGCCGCGATCAGGCCGTGGCGGCGGTTCCAGGAGACGAGCAGCCACGCCAGCCCCTGGGCCAGCAGCGCGACGACGAAGCTGACCCCGGCGACCCCGACCACCGGGTAGAGCCCGGCCAGCGGGCTGTCCGTCATCGCGTAGCCCAGCCGCATCCAGCCGAAGCCCCCGAAGGGCCAGCGCGAGATCAGGGCCTCCACCGCCACCCAGGCGGCGGCGAAGCCGAGCGGCCACAGCGCGAGCCGGCGCATCGCCCAGGACAGGGCCGCCAGCAGGACGTACAGCAGGGAGGTGACCAGGACGATGCCGAGCATCGCCTCGACGAAGATGGCCCGCATCCAGTTCAGGCCGACGCCCATGTAGCCCAGTCCGTAGCCCCAGCCCAGCAGCAGCGCCTGCCGCAGCCGCCCGGCGCCCAGGACGAGCAGGGAGAAGCCGGCGATGCCCGGCAGCAGCAACGGCCACCACGCGAGCGGCGCGAAGCCCAGCCCGGTCAGTACTCCGAAGACGATGGCCAACCCGGTCCGCACGCCCAGGTGCAGCCCGGCCAACCGTTCAATCACGAGGGCGAGCATATGCGCATGGCACGATGAGGCATGCCAAAGCCGCGGCTGATGCTGCTCGACACCGCCTCGCTGTACTTCCGTGCCTTCCACGGGGTGCCGTCATCGCTGCGCTCCCCGGACGGTGTCCCGGTGAACGCGGTCCGGGGGCTGCTGGACTTCATCGCCCGCTTCGTCGAGCAGTACTCCCCCACCCAGCTCGCCTGCTGTTGGGACAACTCCTGGCGTCCGGCCTGGCGGGTGGCGCTGGTCCCCGGCTACAAGGCGCACCGGGTAGCCCACGGCGACGTCGAGGAGGTCCCGGCCGAATTGGTGCCGCAGGTGCCCCGGATCCGCCAGGTGCTGGAGGCCGCCGGGCTGGCGATCGTCGGCGCCGACGGCTACGAGGCCGACGATGTGATCGGCACCCTGACCGCGCGGGCCACCGTCCCGGTCGACATCGTCACCGGCGATCGCGACCTGTTCCAGCTGGTCGACGACCCGCGCGAGGTCCGCGTCCTCTACTGCGGACGCGGGGTCGCCCAACACGACCGGGTGGACGACGCCTGGCTGGCCGCGAAGTACGGCGTGACCGGCGGCGGCTACGTCGACTTCGCCGTGCTGCGCGGCGACCCGTCCGACGGGCTGCCGGGGGTGGCGGGGATCGGAGAGAAGACCGCCGCCTCGCTGGTCGCCAGCTACGGCGACCTGGAGGGGATCGTGGCGGCCGCCGGCCAGGGCCTGCTGGGGCCGTCGGTCACCCGACGGCTGGCAGCGGCGGTCGACTACCTGGGCCCGGCGCGGACGGTGGTGGCGGTGGCCGACGACGTCCCGCTGCCGGACCTGGACCTGGCCCTGCCGGCCGCGCCGCCGGATCCGGACGCCTTCGCCGCGCTGGCGGAGACGCTCGGGCTGGGCGGTGCGGCGTCCCGGCTGCTTCAGGCCCTGGCGGGGCGCAGCACGTAGACAGCCGACGAGGCGAGCAGGTTGCCCGACCCCCGCAGCCGCAGCGGGTCGCCGGAGGCGTTCAGCGGGATCGACTGCTCCACCACCAGGCCCACCTTGTCGAACAGCAGCTGCAGGTCGTGCAGCGTGGTGTAGCGAAGGTTGGGCGAGTCGTACCAGGAGTAGGGCAGGTCCTTGCCCATCGGCAGCCGGCCGGTGAGCAGCCGCAGCCGGTGGCGGTACCAGCCGAAGTTCGGGACCGACACGATCAGCCGGTCGGCGATCCGTGCCATGTGGCGCAGCACCCGGTCGGGGTAGCGGACGGTCTGGATGGTGCGCGACAGCACCACCACGTCGTAGGAGGAGTCAGCGAACCCGTCCAGCTCACGGTCGATGTCCAGCTCGATCACCGGTACGCCGAGCCGGATCGCCCCCAACACCATGCCCGGGTCGATCTCCACCCCGGTGCCGCGGCAGCGCCGCTCCTGCACCAGGTGGTACAGCAGGTCGCCCGAGCCGCAGCCCAGGTCGAGCACCCGGCTGGCCTCCGGGACCAGATCGGCGACCAGCGCCAGGTCCTTGCGCAGGCTCATCGCAGGCCCTCCTCGAGCGCGCGGTCGAGGAAGGCGCGCAGCGTGGCGTGGTAGGGCTCGACCGGCAGCAGGAAGGAGTCGTGGCCCCAGGTCGACGGGATCTCGCGGAAGGTGACCGGCTGGCCGGCGTGCTCCAGTTTGCGGACGATCCGGCGGGAGTGCTCGGTGCCGAACCGCCAGTCGGACTCGAAGGAGAGCACAAGCCAGGTCACCGGGTCCGCCATCACGGCCGCGAGCGCGTCCGGACCGGCGAACGGGTCGAAGTAGTCCATCACCCGGGTGAGGTACAGGTAGCTCAGCGCGTCGAACCGCTCGAGGAAGGCCTGCCCCTGGTGGTCCAGATAGCTCTCGACCGCGAAGTCGACCCCGAAGCCGGGCGTGGGCACGGTGCCGGGCGGGCGGCGGTCATTGGGTTCCCGGCCGAACTTTGAGTCCAGTGCCGCCTCCGACAGGTAGGTGATGTGGGCCATCATCCGCGCGATCGCCAGCCCGGTCGCCGGAGCGACCCCCTCCTCGGCGTACCGGCCGTCCTTGAAGAACCGGTCGGTCATGATCGCCCGCCGGGCGACCGCGGAGAAGGCGATGTTCTGGGCGTTCAGCCGGCTCGAGGCGGCGATCACCAGCGCGTTGCCGACCTCGCGGGGGTGGTCGAGACCCCACTGCAGCACCTGCATGCCGCCCAGCGAACCGCCGATCACCGCGAGCAGCCGCTCGATGCCCAGGTGGCGCACCAGCGCGCGGTGCACCTCGACCAGGTCGCGCATCGCGAGCAGCGGGAAGTCGAGGCCGTAGGCGCGTCCGGTGGACGGGTCGATCGAGGACGGGCCGGTGGTGCCCTGGCAGCCACCGAGCAGGTTCGCGCAGATCACGAAGAACCGGTCGGTATCGAGCGGCTTGCCGGGGCCGATCAGGTTGTCCCACCAGCCCGGCCGGCGGGCACCGGGGTGGTAGCCGGCGGCATGGGCGTCCCCGGTCAGGGCATGGCACACCATCACCGCGTTGTCGCCGGACGGGCTCAGCCGGCCGTACGTCTCGTACCCCACGTCCACCGGGCCGAGGAGTGCTCCCGAGGCCAGCCGCAGCGGCTCGTCGGCGGTGAACAGCCGGACGTGCCTGGTCTCCACGATGCCGACCGAGCCGGCCTCGGGTGATGCGACTGACATGCGGTGGTGGCTCCTCCCCCTTGGTGGGCGCCCAGACTACCGAGGACGGCATGGAAGAATGGACCGGGTCGACCAGGAGGACAGATGGCGGAATTGAAGGACCGGCTGCGCAGCGATCGGGTGGCCGCGATGAAGGCCCGCGACCAGGTGGCCAAGGACACCCTCGGCATGGCGCTGACCGCCATCCAGCTCGAGGAGGTCTCCGGCGATGCCGCCCGCGAGCTGACCGACGACGAGGTGTTGAAGGTCCTCACCCGGGAGGCGGCTCGTCGCAAGGACTCTGCCGAGGCCTACACCGCCGGGAACCGTCCCGAGCTGGCCGCCAAGGAGCTCGCCGAGGCCGAGATCCTGCAGGCCTACCTGCCCGCGGCGCTCACCGAGGCGGAACTCGACGCGCTGGTGGCCGAGGAGGTGGCCGCCGCCGCGGCGGCGCTGGGTGCCCAGCCGACCATGAAGCAGATGGGCCAGATCATCAAGGCCGTGAACGCCCGCGCCGCCGGCCGGGCCGAAGGTGCCACGGTGGCCGCCAAGGTGCGGGCCGCACTGGCCTGAGCAGGCTCGGGCCATAGTCTTCTGCGGTGCCCGAACTCGGCCTGGAGGCCCTCCTGCTGCTGGCGGTGTCGGCCTTCCTGGCCGGGGCGGTCGACGCAGTCGTGGGTGGCGGCGGGCTGATCCAGCTGCCCGCCCTGATGCTGGCCTTCCCGACCGCGACCCCCGTCCAGTTGCTCGCGACCAACAAGGTCGGCTCGATCGCCGGCACGTCCATCGCCAGCATCACCTACTACCGGCGGGTCAAACCGGACCTGCGGACGGCCTTGCCGCTGGCGGTCTCCGCCTTCGCCGGGTCGGCCGCCGGAGCCGTGGTGGCCTTCTCCATCCCCCGCTCAGCGTTCAACCCGATCGTGCTGGTCGCCCTGATCGCGGTGGGCAGCTACATCATCCTGAAACCCGATCTGGGCCAGGTGGAGGCCTTGCGTCACACCGGACGGCGGCACTACGCGACGGCCGCCCTGGTCGGGGCCGGGATCGGCTTCTACGACGGCGCGCTGGGCCCCGGGACCGGTTCCTTCTTCGTGTTCGCACTGGTCAGCTGGCTCGGGTACGCCTTCCTGGAGGCCAGCGCCAAGGCGCGGATCGCCAACTTCGCGACCAACCTGGCCGCGCTGGTGATCTTCGTCCCCCAGGGTGCCGTGATGTGGAAGGCCGGGCTGGTGATCGCACTGGCGAATCTCGTCGGGGGCTATGTCGGGGCGCGGGTGGCGGTGGCGCGGGGCGCCCGGTTCATCCGGGCGGTCTTCATCGTGGTGGTGGCTGCGTTCGCGGTGAAGATCGGCTGGGACATCGTGGCGGGGGCGCTGACCCCGGCGGGCTGAGGCGCGGTCAGGTCCACAGCACCGCGATCAGGATGTTCACCAGGCCGAGGCCGCCGGCGGTGTGGAACCACGGCATGACCGAGACCTCGGGATTCTTACGCTGCTTCACGTGGGCGACGATGGCCGCCGCCAGGGCGATCAGCGCGATGACCAGCTTGACGGCGATCTTGGTGTTGTTCACCGGCAGGTCGGTGGCTTCCCGCAGCCCCACCAGCGCGAAACCTGTGACCACTTGGGTGATGGCGCCGGCGAGGAGCACTCCAGTGTGGAAGCCGGTGCGCTCGCGGGCCTGCACGAGGAAGACGCCCACCAGGGCCGCGAGCCCCAGGAAGTGGATGCACAGCACGACGAGTCGGAGGGTGTCCATGACTTCTCCTTTCGCGGAGGATTTCTCGCCGGGTGAGGCCTCCCCGGCGCAAGCGTGGCGTGGGATCATCGCCGTGTGATCAGTATCGCCGCAGTGGCGGATCAGGTCGATGAAGGGCTGCGCAGCCGGGCCCAGCCAGAGCGGGCCGCCGCCGAGCGGGCGTACCTCAAGAGCGAACTCGAGCACTACGGCACCTCCGTCCCCGGGACCCGGGCCGCGGTCAAGGAGGCTGTTCGGGGGCTGGAGCTCGACCACGACACGGTGGTCGGCCTCGCCGAGCGGCTGTGGGCCGAGCCCGTCCATGAGCGCCGGGCCGCCGCGGCGGAACTGCTCGAACAGCAGGTGGAGTTGCTGGACGCCGGCGACCTGCCGCTGCTGGAACGGCTGCTCCGCGAGTCGCGCACCTGGGCGCTGGTCGACAACCTCGCGGCGAGCGTGGTCGGGCCGATCGCCGAGCGGGATCCGTCCGTCACCGAGGTGCTGGATCGCTGGGCGGACGACCCGGACTTCTGGATCCGCCGGTCGGCGCTGCTGGCGAACCTGATCGCGCTGCGGCGCGGGGCGGGCGACTTCGAGCGGTTCGGACGCTACGCCGACGCGATGCTGGAGGAGAAGGAGTTCTTCATCCGCAAGGCGATCGGGTGGGTGCTGCGCGACACCGGACGGCTGCGGCCCGACCTGGTCTACGAGTGGCTGCTCCCCCGCGCCTCGCGGGCGGCCGGCCTCACCGTCCGGGAAGCCGTGAAGTACCTCTCTCCCGACCAGCGCGCCGCGATCCTGGCGGCCCGCTGAGCGCCACCCTTCCCGTCGAGGGCCCCCGTTCCCGCTGAGGGCCACCGTTCGTGCTGAGGGCCACCGTTCGCGCTGCGGGCCACCGTTCGTGCTGAGGGCCACCGTTCGTGCTGAGGGCCCCCGTTCGCGCTGAGGGCCACCGTTCGTGCTGAGGGCCACCGTTCGTGCTGAGGGCCACCGTTCGCGCTGAGGGCCACCCATGATGGGTGGCCATCGACGTATCAGGTGGCCCTCGATGTAGGTCGGGCCGGCGGAGCAGGTGCGGCGCGCGGGCGGGGACGCCCACAATGGGGGTGGCGGCCAGAGTCACTGGCCCGGCAGCTGGGAGTCCGCATGACCGAGAAGGGCCGTACCGAGGAGTTCGAGGTCACCTTCAGCAACCTGATCGGCAAGATCACCGAACTGGTGCGGGAGGGCAACGTCCGCCAGATCACGCTGCGGCGGGACGGCCGGACGCTGCTCCAGATCCCGCTCAACGCCGGGCTCACGATCGGCGCCATCACCGCGCTTGTCGCTCCCCTGGTCCTCGGGGTCGGCGCGATCGCCGCGGTGATGACGAAGGTGACCGTGGTCGTCGAGCGGAACCCGTCCGGTCAGGCGTAGCCGACCCGATGTCGGCGGCCTGGCCGCGCCGGATGGGGTGCGTGCCAAAGGACCGTCCCCGTGTGCGGGAGAACCGTCCCCGTGGTTACGGGGTGGGCTCGCCGCCGGTGACTGCGAGGGTTTCGCCGATCACATAGCTCGACTCCGCCGAGGCGAGGAACACGTAGGCCGGGGCGAGTTCGGCGGGCTGGCCGGCGCGGC
>JAEZHJ010000023.1 GCA_023436925.1 Actinomycetes bacterium | reverse complement strand
CCGCCGGCGGCGAGCACGCCACCACGCTGCACTGGATCCGCAACGACGGCGACCTGCGGCCCGGCGACCTGCTGCTGCTGGACGCCGGGGTCGAGGTCGACTCGCTCTACACCGCCGACATCACCCGCACGCTGCCGGTGTCGGGCACCTTCACCCCCGCCCAGCGCAAGGTCTACGAAGCGGTGCTGGAGGCCCAGCAGGCCGGCATCGACGCGGCCCGGCCGGGAGCCAGGTTCAGTGACGTCCACGCCGCGGCGATCGGCGTCCTGGCCGCCCGGCTCGAGGAGTGGGGCCTGCTGCCGGTCACCGCCGCCGAGTCGCTCGACCCGGAGACCGGCGGCCAGCACCGGCGGTGGATGGTGCACGGCACCTCGCACCACCTGGGCATCGACGTCCACGACTGCGCCCAGGCCCGCAACGAGAACTACCGCGGCGGGGAACTGAAGCCCGGCATGGTGATCACCGTCGAGCCCGGCCTCTACTTCAAGGGCGCCGACCTGATGGTGCCCGAGGAGTTGCGCGGCATCGGGGTGCGGATCGAGGACGACATCGTGATCACCGAGGACGGCTGCGAGATCCTCTCGGCGCACCTGCCGCGCCACCCCGACGAGGTCGAGGCCTGGATCGCCGGCATCTGGTCCCGCGACTGACGCCCGGCGGCTGAGCCGTCCCGCCGGACCGCTCAACCGTGGCGCGCCAGGTACTGCTCGACCCGCTTGCGCAGCGCCCGGCCCAGTCGCGGCTCGCCGGCCAGCGCGGGCAGCAGGTCGGGCCGGGTCGTCCCGGCCCGGAAGGCGAACCCGACGGTGAGGTCGTGGTCGGGCACCGCCACGACGTGCACCGGGTCGCCGGCGGCCACCGTCCCCGGCTCGATCACCCGCAGGTAGGCGCCCGGCACGCCGTGCTCGGTGAAGCGGCGCACCCAGCCCGGCTCGTCGACGAACCCGGCGAAGACCGAACACGGGATCCGGACGTCGGACACCTCCAGCACGGCCTGGCCGACCTGCCAGCGCTCCCCGATCCGGGCACCCTGGACGTCCACCCCGACCGTGGTCAGGTTCTCCCCGAAGCTGCCCGCCGCCAGCGGCCGGCCGAGTTCGGCCTCCCAGTGGGCGTAGTCCTCCCGGGCGAACGCGTAGACCGCCTGGTCGGCGCCGCCGTGGTGCTTCAGGTCCGCGATCTCGTCGCCCTCCACCCCCGACCGGTGCAGCCGGACGGGGCCCGCGATGGGTCGCTTGTCGATCCCCGTCCGCTTCAACGTGCCGTGCGCGGTCGGCCTGATGACGCCGGTGCAGACAGCTTCCAGGTGGGCCATGGGTCGAGCCTAGGACGGTCGGCGTCCCACGGGTCGATGGCCACGGCGACGCCGGACAGTCAACGACCCTAGAGTGGCGCTCGTGACTGATCCGAAGCAGACCAAGGTAGTCCTCGACGAGTCGGAGATGCCGACCCACTGGTACAACATCGTCGCCGACCTCCCGACCCCGCCGCCGCCGCACCTGCACCCGGGGACCCAGCAGCCGCTGACCCCCGAGGACCTGGCCCCGCTGTTCCCGATGGGCCTGATCGCCCAGGAGGCCTCGACCGAGCGCTGGATCGAGATCCCGCAGGAGGTGCACGACATCTACCGGTTGTGGCGGCCGTCCCCGTTCTACCGCGCCCACCGCCTCGAGCAGGCCCTCGGCACCACTGCCCGGATCTACTACAAGTACGAAGGAGCCTCACCCGTCGGCTCGCACAAGACGAACTCGGCGGTGCCGCAGGCCTACTTCAACAAGCTGGACGGCCGCACCCGGCTCACCACCGAGACCGGTGCGGGCCAGTGGGGATCTGCGCTCGCCTATGCGGCCCAGATCTTCGGGCTGAGCTGCGACATCTGGCAGGTGCGCAGCTCCTATGAGGGCAAGCCCTACCGGCACTACCTGATGGAGACCTTCGGCGCCTCGGTGGTGGCCAGCCCCTCGGAGCTGACGCAGGCCGGGCGCGCGCTGCGCGAGCAGTTCCCCGACACGACAGGGTCGCTCGGCATGGCGATCTCGGAGGCCGTCGAGGCCGCCGCCACCGACCCGAATGCCGCCTACTCCCTGGGCAGCGTGCTCAACCACGTCCTGCTGCACCAGACGGTGATCGGCCAGGAGGCGGTCAAGCAGCTGGCGATGTTCGGTGAGGAGGCCGCCGACTACGTCTTCGGCTGTGCCGGCGGCGGCTCCAACTTCGGTGGCCTCGCCTTCCCCTTCCTGCGCGAGAACCTTGAGGGACGCGCGCAGGCCAGCATCGTCGCCTGCGAACCGAAGGCGGCGCCGTCGATGACCGAGGGCGAGTACCGCTACGACTCCGGCGACACCGCAGGGCTCACCCCGTTGCTGAAGATGTACACCCTGGGCGCCGACTTCGTGCCGGCCCCGGTGCACGCCGGCGGGCTGCGGTACCACGGCATGGCTCCGCTGGTCAGCCACTGCTACCACGAGGGGCTGCTGTCGGCGATCGCGGTGCCGCAACTGGAGGCCTTCGAGGCGGGGGTGCTGTTCGCCCGCGCCGAGGGCATCGTCCCGGCCTCGGAGTCCAACCACGCCATCGCGGGCGCGGTGCGGCAGGCCCGCGCCGCCGCCGAGGCTGGCGAGTCCCCGGTGATCGTGATCGGGGTCTCCGGGTCGGGCCAGCTCGACCTGCCGGCCTACTCCGAGTTCCTGGCCGGTTCGATGAGCAACGGCTGAGCCTGAAGCACCAAGCAGCGGGGGTGACCGACGAACCGTCGGTCACCCCCGCTGCCGTGTGGTCGAGAAGCTGTCAGCCCTGGCGCGGCTCGTCCGGGGACGGAGCGGCCGGCGGAGTCTGCGACTCCGGCGGGTAGCCAGGCCCGGACAGGTGCTGCGGCGTGGGCTGGTGCTGCGGCGTGGGCTGGTGCTGCGGCGCCTGCTGTTGCGGGCCCGGTCCGTAGCCGGTGGAGTAGCCGGGCGGCGGGTAGGGCGCGCCGGCGTACGGGCCCGGGTAGGGCGCGGGCGGGTAACCCGCCGAGGGATAGCCGGTCGGCGGCTGGGTGGGCGGCTGGCCGCCGCTCCAGCCGGCGGGTGACTGCGCGCCGGGGTAACCCGTCTGCGGCTGCGCTCCGGGGTAGCCGGCCTGCGGCCGCGGACCCGGGTAGGGCGGCTGCTGGCCGGGGTAGGTCTGCTGCTGGCCGAGCCGGGGATCGAACAGCGCGGCTCGCGCACCGGGCAGGGCGGCCAGCAACTCCCGGGCCTGGCCGGCCACCTTGTGCTCGCTCAACAGCTCGTAGCGGGTGGCGATGGTCTGGCTGACCGAGGTGAAGTCGCGCTTGCCCTGCGACATCCAGTAACCCAGGGCCGCGAAGGCGATCCCGATCACGATGCCGATCACCAGCGCCGACACGATCAGGACGAGGAAGTTCGCGTTCGGCTGCAGGATCCACATCAGGAAGGCGACCAGCAGGCCGGTCGACAGCCCGCTCTGCATGCCCTGGCCGATCACCGTGCCCCAGGTGCGCCGGCCCAGCACCCGCTCGATCGAGCGCAGGTCCGTCCCGACGATGGCCAGGTTCTCCACCGGGAAGTGGGCATCGGCGAGGTGGTCGACCGCCTTCTGGGCGTCCTCGTAGGTGGCGAAGCTGCCGACCGACTGGGGGAACTCGAGCTTGAACAGGTTCGCGAGCTTCGGGGTCTGCTGGGTCATCCGACCGCCTCCATTCCGGCCGCGCGTCCACGGGCCACTATCGCAGCGGCGAGCTTGACGCCCGCTTCGTCAACCATCTCGTCATCCACCACAATGGCACCAACCGCGCCGCCGGCGACAGCCGTTGCCTGCGCATAGGCGGCCTGGATCCGCAGCGCGCGATCGAAATCTGCTTGTCGGGGCGAGTAGACCTGATTGCCGATCGCCACCTGGTCGGGGTGCAGCACCCACTTCCCGTCGTAGCCGAGGGCGGCGCTGAGCTGGGCCGACTGCCGGAAGCCGTCCAGGTCCCGGATCGCCACATAGGGCCCGTCGATCGCCTGCAGGCCGTGCGCGCGGGCGGCGACCAGGATGGACATCAGGACGTGGTGGAAGGCGTCGGCCGGGTAGCCGGCCGGCTGCGCGCCGACATTCAGCCCACCCATCCCCAGGCTCGCCATGAAGTCGCCCGGCCCGAAGACCAGGGACTGCAGCCGGGGGCTCGCCGCGGCGATCTCGGCCACGTGCAGCAGGCCGACGGCGTCCTCGATCTGCACCTCGAGCCCGATCCGTCCGATCGGCAGGCCGGCGGTGTGCTCCACCTGGGTGAGCAGCAGGTCGAGGGCCTGGACCTGGGCGGCGGACTGGGTCTTGGGCAGCACCAGGGCGTCAATCGCCGCCCCGGCACCGGTGACGACCTCGATCACGTCGCCGTAGGTCCACGGACTCTCCCAGCCGTTCACCCGGACGGTGACCAGGCCGGCGGCGAAGCCGCCGCCGTTGAGCGCCTCCACGATCCGCGTCCGCGACTCCACCTTGACCGCCGGCGCGACCGCGTCCTCGAGATCGAGGAAGAGGGCATCGACGCCCAGGCCCCTGGCCTTGGCGATGAAGCGGTCGGAGGAACCGGGGACAGCGAGGACGGTACGTCGGGTGGCGGTCACGAGGCCAAGCCTACGGGTGTCCGGCCCCGGCTTTCCGCCGGGATCAGCCGACGGGGGTGAGGCCGAGGCTCTTGCCGAGCAGGCTGATCCGGCGCGCGGCGAGCATGTCGGCCAGACCGGCCAGGACGGCGGCCGCGGGACGCTGCGGATCGGTGGCGACCAGCGGGACGCCCTCGTCGCCGGCACCGGACATCGCCGGGTCCATCGGGATCTCGGCCAGCAGCGGGATCTCGTAGCCGAGCCGCTCGGTGAGGGTGCGGGCGACCGACTCTCCCCCACCGGAGCCGAAGACGTCGACCCGGTGGGTGGACCCGCAGTCGGGGCAGGTGGCGTCGAGGTAGGCCATGTTCTCCACCACGCCGAGCACCTTCTGCTCCAGCATGGAGGCCATGGTGCCGGCCCGCTCGGCGACCTCGGCCGAGGCCTGCTGCGGGGTGGTGACGACCAGCACCTCGGCCTTCGGCAGCTTCTGGCCGAGCGAGAGCGCCACGTCACCGGTGCCGGGCGGCAGGTCGACCAGCAGGAAGTCCAGGTCGCCCCAGTAGACGTCGGCCAGGAACTGCTGCAGCGCCCGGTCCAGGATCGGCCCGCGCCAGGCGATCACCTGGTCACGGCTGCCCTTCAGCATGCCGATCGAGATCACCGTCATCCCCATCGACGGCACCGGCAGGATCATCCCGTCCACCACGGTCGGGACCGCGTCGGCCAGGCCCAGCATCGGCGGGATCGAGTGGCCGTAGATGTCGGCGTCCAGCACTCCGACCCGCTTGCCGCGGGCGACCAGGGCCATCGCCAGGTTCACCGTCACCGAGGACTTGCCGACCCCGCCCTTGCCGGAGGCGACCAGGATCACCTGGGTGCGGTTGTCCGGTCGCGAGAACGGGATCTCCCGGTCGGTGGCCCCGCCGCGCAACTGCTTCTTCAGCTCGGCGCGCTGTTCGTCGCTCATCGTGCCGAGGGTGAGGTTGACGTCGGTGATCCCCTCGACCGCCAGCACCGCCTGCGTCACGTCGGAGCGGATCGTGGCCTGCAGCGGGCAACCGGAGATGGTCAGCAGCACGGTCACGTCGGCGACCCCATCGGTCACCGAGACCGACTCCACCATGCCCAACTCTGTGATGGGGCGGCGGATCTCCGGATCGATAACTGTGCCGAGGGCTTCGGTGACGGCGCTGACTGCTGAGGACATGCTCCAACCCTAGTCGCGCCGGGCAGCCGCGAACCAACCGGTGACCACTGTCCAGCGACGCTGGCACCACCCGGGACGACGTGCAGCAGGTGGTGGGCGGGTCTGCCCGGCCGGGTCGACTCAGGAACGCCGGTCCACCGGGTCCGGCCCGCGGCGCTCGGGCGAGTCGGGGTCCTCGCGCTGCTCGAGGTCGGCCAGCAGTTCCCGCAGCTCGGAGCGGATGAAGTCCCGGGTGGCGACGTCGTTCATCCGGGCCCGCAGCGAGGCGATCTCGCGGGCCAGGAAGTCCATGTCGGCGCGGGACTGCGCGGCGACCTCGCGGTCGTGCTGCAGGCTGACCCGGTCGCGGGCCTCCTGCCGGTTCTGGGCGAGCAGGATCAGGGGCGCGGCGTAGGAGGCCTGCAGGGACAGCAACAGGGTCAAGAAGATGAACGGGAAGGCGTCCGGCGAGCCCGTGATCACGTTCCAGCCGATCCAGCCGACGATGAACACCGTCATCCAGACGATGAACCTGCCGGTGCCCATGTAGCGGGCGGCCGATTCCGCGAAGTCACCGAAGGCGTCGTCGCCGAGCCGCACCCGCGGCATCCAGCCGGTCCGCCGGCCCGGGGTGTCCAGCCTCGAGTCCTGCCTAGCCATCGGTCACCTCCGTCTCGAGCTGGTCGAGCTGAACCCCGCGCCAGTCGTTGGGCAGGATGTGGTCGAGGACGTCGTCCACCGTGACCACGCCGATCAGGCGCCGCTCGGAGTCGACGACGGGGGCGCAGACCAGGTCGTAGGTGGCGAAGTAGCGCGAGACCTGGGCGATCGTCGAGGACGGCGTGAGCGGGGTGATGTCGGGATCGATCAGGCCGGCGGCCAGCAGGGACGGGGGTTCGCGCAGCAGCCGCTGGATGTGCACCGCCCCCAGGTAGCGCCCGGTCGGGGTGTCCAGCGGGGACCGGCAGATGAAGGCCAGGGCCGCCATCGCGGGGGTGATCTCCTCCTGGCGCAGCGCGGCCAGGGCGTCGGCGACGGTGGCGTCGGCGGCCAGGATCACCGGTTCGGGGTTCATCAGGCCGCCGGCGGTCCCGGCGTCGTAGCTGAGCAGGGTCCGGACGTCGCGGGCGTCGTCGGGAGCCATCTTGTCCAGGATGTCCTCGGCCAGCTCGTCGTCCAGCTCGGCGATCAGGTCGGCGGCGTCGTCGGGGTCCATCTCCTCCAGGACGTCAGCGGCCCGCTCCCGGTCGAGGGTGGCGATCACCGCCACCTGCTCGTCCTCGGGCAGCTCCTCCAGCGCCTCGGCGAGCTGCTCGTCCTCCATCACGTGCACCACCCGGGCGCGGGTGCCCGCGTCCATGTCGTGGAGTTCGCGGGCCACGTCGGCCGGCTTCAGGTCGGCCAGCCGGGCAGCCAGGCGCTCGGCGTCGCGGTTCGGGCCGGACTCGAACAGATCGGGCAGCTCGGTCCAGTCGACGATACTGACGTGCGGACGCTGGAAGGGCCGGCGGGCGACCGTGCGCAGCGCCACGTCGGCCACCTCCCACTCCCGGCCGCGGACCTGCCGGATCGCCAGGTCGAAGATCGTCTCGGGCCCGTCGGCGTTGGGCCGGTCGACCGTCTGGTCGAAGAGGTTGTCGACGACCAGGACCTCGTGCTCGCGGACCTCGAAGCGGCGGGTGTTGACCAGGCCGGAGATGATCACCTGCAGAGCCTGGATCGAGCGCACCCGGGCCATCGGCACGAAGATCCGACGCATCGCGAACAGCTCGACGACCAGCCCTTTGACCCGGGGGGCGCGATTGCCCGTCCGGTTCTGGATGACGACATCGCGGACCCGGCCCACCTGGTCGCCGTTGGGGTCGAGCATCGGCAGGCCCTTGATCCGTGAGATGAAGATCGAGGAGGTCGCTGCGGTCACACCCGGGAGGGTACCGCGTGCCGTCGACCCCGGGTAGCGCGCCCGGCGCAGCGTCTCCGGATCGGCCTGCTCAGGTGGCTTCCGGGTCGAAGGCGACCAGTCGCTCGCCGGCCGGCGCGGACGCGGCTGCGACCTCGTCTCGGCCCTGCCCGGGCCGGTCGGTCAGGTCGGCGCTGATGGCCGCCACATCGGCTGCCGCGCTCCGCCGGGTCTCGGCCAGGTCCTGGACTGTGTCGTCCCCCAGCAGCCGGGCCCCCAGCGAGCGCGGGTTGAGATCGGCCAGGTGAAGGTCGTCGAACTCCGGCCCGAGCTGCTCGCGCAGCTGGCCGCGCGCGTCGTTGGCGATCCGGCGCAGGTAGTTGAAGACCCGGGCCGCCTTGCGGGCCAGGTCGGGCAGCTTCTCCGGCCCGAAGATGATGACCGCAAGCACCGCCAGCACCAGCAACTCGGCGGCGTTGAAGTCGATCACTGCTCCAGCCTAGGCCCGGCGCGCCCCGACTACAGGCCGGCGGCGTCCAGCAGGGCGACGAAGGCCGCGGCCTGCGCCGGGCTGGCCTCCAGCAGCGGACGGCGGCAACCGCCCGGCTCGAAGCCGCGGGCCGCGAGCCCCGCCTTGACCAGCATGCACCCCTGGGTGGCGAAGACCCCGGTGTACACCGGCAGCAACTCGGCGTTGCGGGCGATCGCGCCGGCCACGTCCCCGGCCAGGAAGGTGTCGATCATCTCCTTGGTGCGGGCACCGGTGAAGTGCGTCGACGTCCCCACCACCCCGACGCCGCCGACCGCCAGCAGGGGCAGCGTCATGGCGTCGTCGCCGGCGTAGTAGGCCAGGCCGGTCTCGGCGATCACCTGGGCGGACTCGATCAGCTTGCCCTTGGCGTCCTTGACCCCGACGATCCGCGGGTGCTGGGCGATCTGCAGCATCGTGGGCGTCTCGATCGCGATCCCGGCGCGGTGCGGGATGTCGTAGGCCAGGACCGGCAGCCCGGTGGCGTCGGCGACGGCCAGGAAGTGGGCCGCGACGGCGTCCTGCGGCGGCCGGGAGTAGTACGGGGTGACGACCAGCAGGCCGTGGACGCCGGCGTCCTCGGCCTGGCGGGCGAGTTCGATGGTGTGGTGGGTGTCGAAGGTGCCGACCCCGGCTACCACCTTGGCCCGGTCCCCCACTTCGGCGACGACCGCGGCCAGCAGGTCCCGCTTCTCCTGGTTGGAGGTGGTGGGTGCTTCGCCGGTGGTGCCGTTGATGATCAGCGCGTCATGGTGGTGGTTGTCGACCAGGTGGGCCGCGAGCCGGCGCGCCTCGTCGAGGTTCACCGAGCCGTCCGCGGCGAACGGGGTCACCATGGCGGTGACCAGCCTGCCGAAGGGAGGTTGGATCATGGCCAAAGCCTATTGCAGGCTCCCGCCGGTGGGCGGCCAGCCCATCCCGGGCGGGTCAGGCCGGGGTGATGACCACCAGGGGGTCGCCTTCGCGGACCACGTCCCCGACCGCGACGACCACCTCGGCGACAGTGCCGGTCTGCTCGGCCAGGACGGGAATCTCCATCTTCATGGACTCCAGGACGATGACCGCCTCGTCGGCGCGCACCTGCTGTCCGACTTTCACCTCGACGCCGAGGACATTGGCGACCAGTTCCGCAACCACGACGTGAGCCATGGCAGGCATGTTAATGCCGGGTCGAGGTTTCGCCGGGGTGACCCTCGGTCGCGGGACAAGGCGCGCCACGGTCGCATACCCTGAGCGCGTGAGCGCTATCTCGAAGGCGGCCGAGTCCGCCGCATCGGCCACCCAGCAATTCGCCGACGCCTTCGTCGCGCCGACCGCCGCCGCCCAGGCCGCCCGGGCGAAGGCTGCCGAGCACGGCCTGCGTCCGGTGAGCCCCAACACGGCCACCGCCCTCACCTTCCTGGCCGCCGCGCTGCGCGCCCGCAATGTGGTCGAGATCGGGACCGGGACCGGCGTGTCGGCGGTCGCGCTGCTGGCCGGGATGGCCCCGGAGGGCGTGCTGACCAGCATCGACAACGAGGCCGAGCTCCAGCTCGCCGCCCGCCAGGTGCTGACCGACGCCGGGGTGCCGCGCGCCCGCGCCCGGCTGATCGCCGGCGATGCGCTCGGGGTGCTGCCCAAGCTCACCGACGGCGCCTACGACCTGGTCGTGATCGACGGCGACCCGCTGGAGTTCGTGGAGTACGTGGCGCAGGCCGTCCGGCTGCTGCGCTCCGGCGGCGTGCTGGCCCTGCACCACGCGCTGTGGGGCGGCAAGGTGGCCGACCCGGACAACGAAGAGGACGAGCCGCTGATCATCCGCGAGGCGCTCGACGCCGTCCTCGCGCTGGACGACTTCACCCCCGTCCTGCTCCCGGTGGGCGACGGGCTGCTGCTGGCCGTCAAGGCCTGACCCGGCACACGGGGACGGTTCTCCCGCACACGGGGACGGTTCTCCCGCACACGGGGACGGTTCTCCCGCACACCGGGGACAGTCCTCCCGCAGACAGCAACACACCTCGCCCGACAGGACGAGGTGTGCCTGCTCAGCTCACCAGTTACCCGGGACCCGGAAGTTCTTCGGGACGACGGTGATGCCGCTCTCCACGTGGAAGCCGCGGGCCCGGTCGTGCTCGGGGTTGGTGCCGATCTCGACCCCGTCCGGCACGATCACACCCTTGTCGAGGATCGCCCGGCGGATCACCGCGTTGCGCCCGATCCGGCAGCCGGAGTAGATGATCGACTCCTCGATCCGGGCCCACTTGTCCACCATCACGTTCGGAGACAGCACGGACCGGTCGACGTCGCCGCCGGAGATGATCGAGCCCGAGCCGACGATGGAGTCCTCGGCGGTGCCCCGCAGGGTGAACTTCGCGCCGGGCAGTTGGGCCTGCAGGGTGAAGATCGGCCACTTGCGGTTGTACAGGTTGAACTCGGGCTCGACCGAGACCAGGTCCATATGGGCGGCGTGGTAGGCCTCGATGGTCCCCACGTCGCGCCAGTAGTCGCGGTCCTTCTCGGTCGATCCGGGCACGTCGTTGTCGCGGAAGTCGTAGACCTGGGCGCGTCCGGCCGCCACGAACCCGGGAATGATGTCGCCGCCCATGTCGTGGCGGGAGTCGGAATCGGCGGCGTCGGCGATCAGTGCCTCCACGAAGGCGTCCCGGGTGAAGACGTAGTTGCCCATCGAGGCGAAGGACTCCTCAGGACTGTCCGGCAGGCCGGGCGGATCGTCCGGCTTCTCCAGGAACCGGACGATCTTGCCGCTGGCGTCGGCGTCGATGATCCCGAAGGCGGACGCTTCCGAGCGCGGGACACGGATGCCGGCGACGGTGGCGTCCATCCCGGAGGCGATGTGCGCCTCCACCATCTGCTCGACGTCCATCCGGTAGATGTTGTCCGCGCCGAAGACCACCACGTAGTCGGGGTCCTCGTCGTTGATCAGGTTCAGCGACTGGTAGATCGCGTCCGCGCTGCCCTGGTACCACTGCTTGCCGGTGCGCTGCTGCGCCGGCACCGAGGTCACATAGCTGCCCAGCATCGACTCGATCTGCCAGGTCTGGGACACGTGGCGGTCCAGCGAGTGCGACTTGTACTGGGTCAGGACGCAGATCTTGGTCAGGTCGGAGTTCGCCAGGTTCGACAAGACGAAGTCGATCAGGCGATAGGTTCCCCCGAAGGGCACCGCGGGCTTGGCCCGGTCGGCGGTCAACGGCATCAGACGCTTGCCCTCGCCACCGGCCAGAACGATCGACAGGACATTCGGCCGACTGATCATGACTCGAACCTACGGGGTGTGGCGCGCTGCCACAATCAAAACGCCGAAAAGGTAGTTCCCGTCCGACGGCTGTGACACCATCCGGTCATGGGACTACGCGTATCGATCCTCACCAGGGAGTACCCACCGTTCATCTACGGCGGCGCCGGGGTGCACGTCGGCCAGCTCGTTCCCCAGCTGCGCAAGTTCGCCGATGCGGTCGAGGTGCAGTGCATGGGCGAGCCGCGGGAGGACGCCACCGCGCACCCCGAGACCTACCCGGAGGGGGCCAATGCGGCGCTGCGGGTGCTGGGCGCCGACATCGCGATGGCGAACTCGATCTCTGCCGATGTCGACGTCATCCACTCCCACACCTGGTACGCCAACTTCGCCGGCCTGGTCGGCTCGAAGTTCCTGGACGTGCCGCACGTGGTCACCTCGCACTCCCTCGAGCCGCACCGGCCGTGGAAGGCCGAGCAGCTGGGCGGCGGCTACCGGGTGTCGTCCTGGGCCGAACGGACGGCCTTCGCCGACGCGGCCGCGGTGATCGCGGTCAGCGCCGGGATGCGCGCCGACGTGCTGGACAGCTACCCCGAACTGGACCCCGCGCGGGTCGAGGTGGTCCGCAACGGGATCGACCCCGAGGAGTTCCGGCCCGACCCGGCGACCGATGTGGTCGACGCCCTGGGCGTCGACCGCGACCGTCCGCTGGTGGTCTTCGTGGGCCGGATCACCCGGCAGAAGGGGCTGGTGCACCTGGTGCGCGCCGCCGCCCAGTTCGACCAGGACACCCAGCTGCTGCTGTTGGCCGGGGCGCCCGACACCCCGGAGATCGCCGCCGAGTTCGAGACCGCCTTCGCCGAACTGAGCCGGCAGCGGGGCGGCTCGGTGAAGTGGGTGCAGGAGATGTTGCCGCGGGCCTCGGTGCGGCAGGTGCTGACCCACGCCACCGTCTTCGCCTGCCCGTCGATCTACGAGCCGCTGGGGATCGTGAACCTTGAGGCGATGGCCTGCGAGACCGCGGTGGTCGCCAGCGCGGTCGGCGGCATCCCCGAGGTCGTGGTCGACCAGGAGACCGGGACGCTGGTGCCGTACGACCCGAAGCAGGCCGACGACCCGTCCTACATCGCGGGCTTCGAGACCGAGTTCGCCCGGCAGATCAACGCCCTGACCCGCGACCCGGAGCGGGCCCGGCGCTACGGGCTGGCCGGTCGGCAGCGCTGCATCGACGAGTTCTCCTGGGAGACCATCGCCCGGCAGACCGTGGCGGTCTACGAGCGGGCGATCGCCTGGCACCAGGGTCGCTGACCCCGACAGACAGCACGAAGGGCCCCGGGGGGTGGTGCTCCCCCAGGGCCCTTCGGCTTGGTCTTGAGTGGGTCAGGCGCTGACGACGACGCCTTCGAGTGCCGCCTTCAGTTCCGCCGCCTCCGCGGCGTTCATCTCGATCACCAGCCGTCCTCCGCCTTCGGCGGGAATCCGCATGGCGATCACGCGTCCCTCCTTGGCTACCTCGATCGGGCCGTCCCCGGTTCGCGGTTTCATCGCTGCCATTGCATACCTCACTTGTTCAGCTGGGATCGAACAGCCCCTATTATTCCATCCCGGGCTGACATCCCGCCGCCCCCGGCATATGGCGGGTCCGCCGACGCCGTGCCTACTGTGACGGCGAGTCGAGCTGATGCGCCAGGCGATCAAGCAATTCATCGACCTGCGACATCGAATATCCGCGCGGGACAACGGCAAATCTCACCTGGCGCAGGTCGTCGGCACTGAGCCGGCCCTGGGGCAGGTGCGGTACCGGGGTGTCGGTCACCGTGGCGGGCAACTCACCCAGCCGCCCGCTGGCCGCCACGGCGGCGAGGCCGAGCACGGCGACGGCGATGATCCACAAGAACCACTCCACGCCCGAGATCCTAGGACATCTGCGCCGAGGTGTCGGCCGGGGGCGGCGGCAGCGGGTGGGTGGCCAGCCGCACCGCCTCGGCCGGGTCGTCGGCGATGCTGAACAGCTCCAGGTCGTCGGGATTGATGTAGCCCGAGCCCAGCATCTCGTCGCGCAACCAGTCCAGCATCCCGGACCAGAACTGCGAGCCGTACAGCACGATCGGGAAGGACCTCACCTTGCGGGTCTGCACCAGGGTGAGCGCCTCGAACACCTCGTCGAAAGTGCCGAATCCGCCGGGCATCACGATGAAGCCCTGGGAGTACTTCAGGAACATCACCTTGCGGGCGAAGAAATAGCGGAAATTGATCCCCAGTGAGACGTACTTGTTGAGTCCCTGCTCGAAGGGCAACTCGATGCCGAGCCCGACCGAGGACCCGCCGGCCTGCAGGGCGCCCTTGTTGGCCGCCTCCATGATCCCCGGGCCGCCGCCGGTGACGGTGGCGAAACCGGCCTGCGCGAGCAGCCGGCCGATCTCGACCCCTGCCTTGTAGAGCGGGTGCTTGCGCGGCGTCCGCGCCGACCCGAAGACGCTGATCGCCGGCCCGATCTCCGCCAGAGTGCCGAAGCCTTCCACGAACTCGGACTGGATGCGCAGCACCCGCCACGGGTCGGCGTGGGCCCATTCGGTGTCACCGCGGTTGGCGAGCAGCCACTCGTCCAGGGTCATCGGCTCGCTGGACTCGCCGCGGCGGACGACCGGGCCCTGGGTTCGGGTTCGTTTGGTCACCCGCCCATCATCGCCCAGGCAGGGCGTGCTGAGCCCGGATTGGGCGTGGGTCGCGGGCGGCGTGCCGCGCTCAGCCCAGCCAGCGCAGCAAGGCCTCGCGGCAGGCGCGCAGGTCCGCGACGGGGCAGGCCTCGTCGTCGGCGTGCGCCAGCAGCGGGTCGCCGGGGCCGTAGTTGACCGCGGGGACGCCGAGCGCGCTGAACCGGGAGACGTCGGTCCAGCCGAACTTGGGCAGCGGGGTGCCGCCGACCGCGGCCAGGAAGTCCTGCGCGGCCGGGGTGTCCAGGCCCGGTCGGGCGCCGGGGGCGAAGTCGGTGAACTCGATGTCGAAGCCGGCCATCAGGTCACGGCAGTGGGCCAGGGCGTCGGCCTCGTCCCGGTCCGGCGCGAACCGGAAGTTGACGGTCACCGTGCAGCGGTCGGGGATGACGTTGCCGGCGATCCCGCCGGTGATCGCGACCGCGTTCATGCCCTCGCGGTAGGTCAGGCCTTCCACGCTCACCGAGCGCGGCCGGTACTCCACCAGCCGCCGCAGCACCTCCGCGGCGTCGTGGATCGCGTTCGACCCCATCCAGGAGCGGGCCGAGTGCGCCGCCTTGCCCTGGGTGGTGACCTGGTAGCGCAGGGTGCCCTGGCAGCCGCCCTCGACACGGCCGGCGGTCGGCTCCATCAGGACGGCGAAGTCGCCGGCCAGCGCCTCGGGCCGGGTCGCCGCGATCCGGTTCAGCGAGTTCTCGGTGGCGGCGACCTCCTCATGGTCGTAGAAGATCCAGGTGACGTCGCGAGCCGGGGCGGTCGCCAGCGCCGCCACCTGCGCCATCACGGCGATCCCGCCCTTCATGTCGACCGTCCCGCGGCCGTACACCACCCCGTCGACGAGGCGCGAGGGCAGGTTGCCCGCGACCGGGACGGTGTCGAGGTGCCCTGCGATCACGACCCGCTGGGGCCGGCCCAGTTCGGTCCGGGCGATGACGGTGTCGCCGTCCCGGAGGACGTTGAGGTGGCCGAGCGGCCGCAGCGCCTGCTCGACGGCGTCGGCGAGCGGGCCCTCGTTGCCGCTGACCGACTCGATGTCGACGATCTGCCGGAACAGGGTCACGATGCTCTCGCGCAACTGCAGGCTCATGGCCGAAGCCTACGGCTCACGTCGTCGGCTGCGGCCGGAACCGACCCGTCGGCGGACGCGGGTAGGCTGTCGTCATGACACGACCCGCCTGGGGATGGGGCCTTGCCACGATTCACGACTCCGGACAGGTGCTCGACACCTGGTTCCCGTCCCCGGCGCTGGGCAGCCCGGACGGTGACACTCCGCCGGCCAGCCTGGTCGCGGCGAGCCAGCGCGACGAGGAGCGCAGGGTCACCGCGTCCCCGTTGCTGGTCGAGGCCGACCTCGACGCTCCGCCCGCGTCCGTCCCGGACGCCTACCTGCGGCTGCACCTGCTGAGCGCCCGGGTCTGCCAGCCCCGCACGATCAACCTGGACGGCCTGTTCGGGGTGCTGCCGAACGTGGTGTGGACCAACCACGGTCCCTGCCTGGTGGAGGGCTTCGAACAGACCCGGCTCGCCTTGCGCAGCGTCCGGGGCCACCTGACGGTCTTCGGCGTGGACAAGTTCCCCCGGATGGTCGACTACGTCGTCCCGTCGGGGGTGCGGATCGGCGACGCCGACCGGGTTCGGCTCGGCGCCCACCTGGCGGCCGGGACGACGGTCATGCACGAGGGCTTCGTGAACTTCAACGCCGGCACCCTCGGGACGTCGATGGTGGAGGGCCGGATCTCGGCCGGCGTGGTGGTCGGCGATGGCACCGACATCGGCGGCGGCGCGTCCATCATGGGCACCCTGTCCGGCGGCGGCCAGGAGCAGATCACCATCGGGCGGCGCTGCCTGCTCGGCGCCGAGTCGGGGGTGGGGATCTCGCTGGGCGACGACTGCGTCGTCGAGGCGGGCCTGTACGTCACCGCCGGCACCAAGGTGCTGGTGGACGGCGAGGTGGTCAAGGCGTCCAGCCTGTCCGGCCGGTCCGGGCTGCTCTTCCTGCGGAACTCGGTCACTGGCGCGGTCGAGGCGCGTCAGCGGCGCGGCGCGGCCGTGGACCTGAACGCGGAGCTGCATGCCAACTAGGCGTCGCCGGTTGCCCCTGGTGGTCAAGCTGCTGATCGGGGTGTCGGCGCTGGCCCTGGTCGCCATCGGTGCGGTGGTGTGGTGGTCAGCGGTCAACAAGACGCCGCTGCCCATGGCCGACCGGTGCGTGGCGACCGTCCAGGGCCACACCGTCACCCTCACCCCCGACCAGGCCTACAACGCCGCCCTGATCGCCGGCCTCTCGGTGCGACGCGACCTGGCTCCGCGGGCCGCCAGCATCGCCCTGGCCACCGCCTACCAGGAGTCCGGGATCCGGAACCTCGACTACGGCCATGCCGATTCGGTCGGCCTCTTCCAGCAGCGCACCTCCCAGGGCTGGGGCACCGTGGAGGAGATCATGGATCCGTGGTACTCGGCCACCGCCTTCTACAAGGCGCTGGTGAAGGTGAAGAACTGGCGAGACGGCGACATCAACGACATCGCCCAGGCGGTGCAGCGCAGCGCCCACCCGGAGGCCTACCGCAAGCACGTCCCAAACGCCCGGGCACTGGCCAGCGCCCTGACCGGCGAGACCCCGGCCGCCTTCTCCTGCTCGATCCGCTCCCCCGCCGCTGCTGACCCGGAAGGCCTCGCCACCTACCTGGAGCGGACCTACGGCAAGGCAATCTCGGTGACCGAGTCCGGCGACGGCCTCGAGGTCACCGCCCGCGACACCGAGGCGGCGTGGTCGGTGGCGCAGGTGGCGCTGGCCGGGGTGCAGCGCTACGGCCTGGAGCGGGTCACGATCGGCACCTGGTCCTGGTCCCACGACCCGTGGTCACCGGCCCGCTGGCACGGGCCGTCCGGTGCGGTCGGGTCCACCCGGGTGAAGCTCGACTTCGCGGCCTGAGATCGGGCCGGTCAGCGGTCGACGGCCAGCAGCCGCCGGGCGGCGGCCTCGACCCGCTCGTCGGGGGCGGTGAGCGCGACCCTGACGAACTGGCGTCCGGCCGGGCCGTAGAAGTCGCCGGGAGCGACCAGGATGCCGAGTTCGGCCAGCCGGTCGACGCTGGCCCGGCAGTCCTCGCCACGGGTGCACCACAGGTAGAGCGAGCCCTCGGAATGCTCCACCCGGTAGCCCGCCGCCTCCAGCGCCGGACGCAGCAGCGAGCGGCGGCGCTGGTACCGGCGGCGCTGCTCCGCGATGTGGTCGGGGTCGCCCAGCAGGGCGGTCATGGCCGCCTGGACGGGGGTCGGCAGCATCATGCCGGCGTGCTTGCGGACCTCGAGCAGTTCGGAGACCACCGCGGCGTCGCCTGCGACGAAGCCGGCCCGGTAGCCGGCCAGGTTGGACTGCTTCGACAGCGAGTGGACCGCGAGCAGCCCGTCCAGCGAGCCGCCGCTGACCCGGGGGTCGAGGACGGAGACCGGCTCGGCCTCCCAGCCGAACTCGCCGTAGCACTCGTCGCTGGCCAGGACCGCGCCGACCGCCCGGGCGGCCTCGACCCAGGCCCGGGTCTGCTCGACCGACAGGATCGCGCCGTGCGGGTTGGCCGGGGAGTTGATCCAGACCAGCCGGGGCCGCAGCTCGGCCAGCCGGCCGGGGTCGTCGCAGGGCACCGGCGAGGCACCGGCGATCCGGGCGCCGACGTCATAGGTGGGGTAGGCGATCTCGGGGTGCACCACCACGTCGCCGCCGCGCAGCCCGAGCAGGGTCGGCAGCCAGGCGACCAGTTCCTTGGTGCCGATCACCGGCAACACGTTGGTGTCGCCCAGCCCTTCCGCACGCCACCGGGTGCTGAGGTGGCCGATGATCGCGGCGCGCAGCTGTGGGGTGCCCCAGGTGGTCGGGTAACCGGGGGCGTCGGCTGCGTCGCTGAGCGCACGGCGGGCCAGTTCGGGGGTCGGGTCGACGGGGGTCCCGACCGACAGGTCGACGATGCCGTCAGGGTGCGCCGCGGCGCGCGTCCGGGCAGCCGCCAGCGTGTCCCAGGGGAAGTCCGGCAGGAGGGCGGAGAGCAGGGTCACTCGCCCTGCGGCGGCAGCGCCGCCACGGTCGGGTGGTCGAAGTCGACCGGGCCGAGCCGGGCGGCTCCGCCCGGGGACCCGATCTCGTCGAAGAAGTGGACGTTGACGTCGTAGTACTCGGCCTGATCGGCGGGGACGTCGTCCTCGTAGAAGATCGCCTCGACCGGGCAGACCGGCTCACAGGCACCGCAGTCGACGCACTCGTCGGGGTGGATGTACAACATCCGGTTCCCCTCGTAGATGCAGTCGACCGGGCACTCCTCGACGCACGCGCGATCCTTGATATCCACACAGGGCAAGGTGATCACGTAGGTCATTGCAACCGGCTCTCCTCATACGACGCTCGTGGCCTACTGTACAACTCATGACAGCCCGACCGGACGACACGCCGCACCGCATTCCCAACCGCCCCGGAGTACGGGTAACGGTCCGGTTCCGGATGCCCCAGGGCGGCACGAAGGACGTCGTGGGCTTCGTGCTCGGCTCCGACGAGGAGACGATGACCGTGCTCGACCGGCGGGGCGCCGAGCATGTTGTTCCGCTGGCCGACATCGTGGCCGGCCACCAAGTCCCGGTCTCCCGCGGACGGGACCCGCTGCGGATGCCGGCCGACCTGCTCGACAAGATGGCGGAGCGGACCGGGGTGAGCGGACGGAGGTTCGTGATCCGGCTCGCCGACCTGCTGGAGGGCTGCGAGCCGCCCGCGCTGGTGGCCAGCCCGGAGGTCGCGACGGCGGACGGTGAGTGGGTCACCGCCGACCCCGACGAGCCGCTGGAGGAGGTCGCCTGGTGGGCCGCCCGGACGGGGGTGCGCAGCATGCAGGTGTGCACCGACGACCCGGAGAAGGCGGCCGCGTTGGCGGCCCGCGGTTTCATCGAGCGCCCCTGACCGGCGACCCGGTTCCGGTCAGCCCAGCTGCCAGACCCCGACCGCGGGCCCCTCGCCCCCGACCACCAGGGCGTCGTCGGCAACCTTGAGCTGGGGTGTCCCGGCCAGCCGTCCGCCGTAGCGGAGCTCGGCCGTCCGCTGCGGCGCGAGCCAGGCCGGCAGGGTGACGCCCTGCCACGGCGCCCGGGCGAGGATGACCAGCAGCCGCTCGCCCGGCAGTTCCCGCAAGTAGCCGAGCGCGTCCTCGTCCACCACCACCCAGCGCAGGCCGCCGTCGCACAAGGCGTCGGATTGCTTCCGCAGCGCGATCAGGTCGCGGTAGACCCCGCACAGCCCGGCGTCCCAGCGGGGACCTCCGCCGCCGGCGATCTGGTCCCACGGCATCGTGGTGCGGCCCTGTTCTCCGGTGCGTCCCACCGCGCCGCCCTCGTCGCCGGCGAAGATCGCCGGGATCCCCGGGTAGGTGAACAGGCAGGCGGCGGCGACCTCGGTGACCCGGCGGTCGCCGGTCAGCGTGGCGATCCGGGCGGTGTCGTGCGAGCCCAGCATGTTCCACTGCCGAAGCGCGGTCTGCCACGGCACCGCGACCCCGAAGTCGGTCATCGTCTCGACCACCGCCGGACCGGCCCGGCGCGGGATCGGGGCCGGCGTCTCGGAGAACCGCAGGTCGGTGTCGGCGGCGGTCAGCCAGGACCACAGCGGCTTGGTGAAGGCCTGGTAGTTCATCACCGACTGCCAGCCGTCGCCGGGGACCTCGCCACTGACGTCGTGGAAGTGCTCGGCAACCAGGAGCCCCTCCGGGTTGGCGCGGACCAGGGTCTCCCGGGCCGCCCGGGCCACCTCGTGGTAGTAGTCGTCGGCGGCGTAGCGGCCGGTCATGTTGGCCACGTCGATCCGCCAGCCGGCCAGATCGAAGGGCTCGCCCATGAACCTGCCGATCACCGAGTCCGGGCCCGACACCATCCGGTTCCACAGCTCGCGGGAGCCCCAGTTCAGTTTCGGCAGCGACGCGACGCCGAGCCACGAGACATACTCCGGGACCTCCGCCGGGTCCCGGACCACCGGCTCGTCACCCCAGTGGTGGGACAGGCTCTCGGTCCAGCTGCCGACGTCGATCGGGCTGTTCTCGGCCCAGTAGTAGAACCCGGCCTCGACCGAGCTGCGGTCGGCCCGGGCCCGCTCGAACCACTCGTGGGTGACGCCGGTGTGGTTGGTGGTGAGGTCGCCGATCACCCGCATGCCTCGCTGCGCGGCGGCCCGGGTCAGCTCCGCGAGCGCCTGGTCGCCGCCCAACAGCGGGTCGACCCGGGAGAAGGTGACCGAGTCGTAGCGGTGGCTGCTGCGCGCCGGGAAGAACGGGGTCAGGTAGATCAGGTCGACCCCGAGCGCGGCGAGGTGGTCGAGATGCTCGGCGATCCCGGCCAGGTCGCCGCCGTAGAACTGGGCCCCGGTGGCGGGACCGCCGGCAACAGGCTGGTCGTCCCAGCCCGCCGGCTCGGCCCAGTCCGGCAGTTCCCGGGTGGCGGCGGCGGCCGAGCGGGCGAACCGGTCGGGCATGATCTGGTAGCCGACGGCGCGGGCGGTCCAGGCCGGCGCCGCGGGGTAGACGCTGATCCGGAAGTCGCCGGCATCGGTGACGTCGCGGTCGAAGACCCCGCGTCCGGTCACCCACCGGTAGCCGCCGGGGTGGACGACCATCCACCGGTATCTCATCACCGGGTTGTCCAGCGGGAGGTCGGCGACGTACCAGCGCTGGTGGGCGTCCTCCGCCTCCAGCCGGGCCAGCAGCCGCAGCGGGGAGCCGTCGCGCAGGGCGCGCACCCAGACCCTGGTCTCGCCGTAGCCGGCCGGTACCCACAGCCGGATCCGGACGCGCTCGCCCAACCGCCGCTCCCCGGCGGCGACGTACAGTCTCGACCCGTCGTGGTGCGGCCGGTCGAGCAGGTGCGGCATCAGTCCGCCGGCTTCTTCCCGCAGACCACCGGGGTGAGCGCGTTGTAGGACCAGAAGAAGGGCTCCTTCTTGACCAGCTTCTTGCCCTGGTAGAACAGCCGGTTGTAGCGCACGTCGAAGCCGCTCATCGCCGACTGCGGGATGCACTTCTTCGAGTCGTCGTAGATCGTCTTGCCGGGGGCGCGGAAGTTGCTCTGGACCGGCTTGGACGCCTTGACCGTGTAGGTCTTGGTCGACCACACCCGGACGGTGACCGAGCCCTGGGACCCGGTGCGACCGGTCGTCCACGCCTGCAGCAGCACGCCGTACTTGGAGTCGTTGCGGAACTTCATGTCGACCGACTTCCAGTCCAGGGTCGCCTCCCGGCCCATCGGGTAGCGGCTGAAGTACAGCGAGTGCGGCTTGTGGTAGACGTCCTCCAGGCCGGCGAAGAAGATCGCGTTGAACAGCGTCGTGGTGGCCTGCGAGATGCCGCCGCCGTAGATGTTCGGGTCGATCCGGCCGTTGGCGATGCCGCCGCCGGCCATCCAGCCGGCCTGCGGGGTCCGCTCCCCCAGCCGGGCGTTCAGCGAGAAGGTCTCCCCGGGGGCGACGTAGGTGCCGTTGATCAGTTTGGCGGCCTTGCCGATGTTGTTGTACCGGTAGGCGCTGCCGGGGAAGTAGGTCGTGAACTCGCCGGTGATCTCCTTCACCCCGGCAGCCTTGGCGTCCTCGGTGGTGAAGGCGGCCGGTCGCGTGGTGACCGCGACGCTGACCGTCCGCTCGCCGGTGGTGGACAGGACGGGCAGCAGCGCGTCGGCCAGCGCCGCCGGGTCGACGCTCTGGCCGTCGCGGGACTTCACGATCTTGGGCTTCCCGCCCCGCTTGATGGTGAACCTGGCATTACGCGGCTCGTCCAGGCCGAGCTTGTCCAGCCGGGTCTCGACGCGCTTGCCGAGCTCCTTGACGTCGAAGCTGGGGGTCAGCGTCCCGGAGGTCGCCGGGAAGGTGAGGGTGGCGGCGAGGTCGGCCGGCTCGATGGTGAGGGTGCCCTTCTCGCCGACCTTCACCGAGATCGGGGCGGCGACCGCCGGGGCTGCGGTATCGGTGACGAAGGACTCCGCGGTGGCGGTGGTGACGGCCGGCTCGACCACGCTGACGACTGCGTCCACGGTGGTCGAGCGCAGGTAGGCGCCCAGGATCGCCTCGGCGGTCTCGGCCCGCTGCACGGTGGCACCGTCCACCGCCGGGGTGACCTTGGGCTTGACGTCGTCGTAGCTGACCACGGCGTCGGACGGAGTCGTGTCCACCTTCTCGGCGATCGCCGAGACGACGCTGTCCAGCCGGGCCCGGTCGACCTCGACGACCGCCGGGATCGAACGACCGCCGAACAGCACGGTCAAGATGGTGAGCGGGTCGAACCGGGATCCGCCGCGGGCCCGCTCGATCGAGGCCGGGTAGTCCACCTCGAGGCCCACCTCGTCGGCGGTGATGGTGCGGGAGTAGTCCCCGGCCACCACCGTCAGGGGCTCGGCGGCCCGCTCGGCCAGACCCTCGCGCAGCGTGGCCTCAGCCGCGTCCGCGGGCATGCCGCCGACCGTGACGCCGTCGATGACCGTGTTGCGGGGCAGGTTGTCCCCGGCGAGGGCGATCCCCGCCGCGTAGCCGCCGAGCAGGATCGCCAGGACGCCACCACCGGCCCAGAGCAGGACTCGGGTGGTGGTGGAGCGGCGTTTCTTCGGCTTGGACGCGGCCACGGGGGTCTTCCTTCTGTTCGGCCAATCTGCCGGGGACCATGCTACGTGAGCGTGGTGGCAGACTCCGGCCTTGACGAGACGACCGGCTGGGAGGGCGCCTCCCGACCGGCCCGCCACTGGGCCACGACGATTCCGGCGGCCATCAGGGCGGCTCCGAAGTAGCCGCGCGGGCCCATGTTCTCGCCGAGCAGCAGGGCGCCGCCCAGCGCCCCGAACAGCGCCTCGGCGGACATGATCAGGGCGGCGTGGCTGGCCAATGCGTCCCGCTGGGCGATGATCTGAAGCGTGTAGGCGATGCCGACCGAGATCAGGCCGCCGTACAGCAGCGGGACCAGGCCGGCATCCAGCCCGGTGAACGGGGCGTCGTCCAGCAGCAGCGCCGCAGGGACGCTGAGCACGGCGCACCAGGTGAACTGGGCGATCGCGAACCTGAGCGCGCTGAGCCGGCGGCTGTAGTGGTCGATGACCAGGATCTGCGCCGTCCAGACCAGCGTGGACGCCAGCACGATGCCGTCGCCCAGGCCGATCCGGAACCCCTCACCGATCGCCAGGAAGTAGAGCCCGACCAGGGCGAGCCCGATGCCGGCCAGGGTCGACCAGCTCGAGCGGCGGCCGCGGAAGGCGGCCACCAGCGGCACGAAGACCATGTACAGGCCGGTGATGAAGGCGGCGTTGCCCGCGGTGGTGTGGCTCATCGCCACCTGCTGCATGCCGACCGCGGCGGCCAGCAGGGCGCCGGTGATCAGTCCGGGGACGATCACCGCCCGGGTCGCGGCGGCGCGGGCCGGACGCGCCAGGTGCCGCCGACGATCGAGGAACCAGACCACGGGCACCAGCACCGCGGCGCCCATCGCGAACCGGACCGCGTTGAAGGTGAACGGCCCGATCGTCTCCGCGCCGACCCGTTGCGCGACGAAGGCGAAGCCCCAGATCGCCGAGGCGAGCAGCAGCAGCGCATTGGCGCGCAGCCGCCGGGTCGAGAGGGAGTTCACCTCACGAGGCTAACCCCGCCGTCGTGGCCGCCTGACCACGCGAAGGACGGTGGACAGCGCGCGGCCACCGCGTCCGGACCGGATAGCCGAACACCTCCCGCCGGTTCGGCGGGAGGTGTCGGTTCAGCAGGTCGTCAGTTCTTGCGGGAGAGGGCGAGCTTGGCGCGCGCTGCGACGTTCTCCGGGGTGAAGCCGTACTTGGCCAGCAGCAGGTTGCCGGAGGCCGACTCGCCGAAGTGCTCGACCGAGATGATCTCGCCGGCGTCGCCGACCAGTTCGCGCCAGCCCATGCCGATCCCGGCCTCCACCGAGACCTTGGCAGCCGAGGCCGGGATGACCTCGGCGCGGTACTCGGCCGGCTGCTCGGCGAACCACTCCAGGCAGGGCAGGGAGACGACCCGGGTGGCGATCCCCTCCGCCTCCAGCAGTTCCCGGCCGGCCAGCGCGACGCCGACCTCCGAACCGGTCGCCAGCAGCACCACGTCCGGGGTGCCGGTGGAGGCGTCCTGCAGCACGTAGCCGCCCTTGGCGACCAGCTCCGCCGGGGCCGCCGCACCCTCGCCCCGCTCGACGGTCGGGACGTCCTGACGGGTCAGGATGAGCGCGGTCGGACGGTCGGTGTGCCGCAGCGCCTGGGCCCAGGCCTGGGCGGTCTCGTTGGCGTCGGCCGGACGGACGACGTCCAGCCCCGGGATCGCCCGCAGGGTCGCGACGTGCTCGATCGGCTGGTGGGTCGGGCCGTCCTCGCCGACACCCACCGAGTCGTGGGTCCACACGAAGATCGTCGGGATCCTCGACAGCGCGGCCAGCCGGACCGGGGTGCGCATGTAGTCGGCGAAGACCAGGAAGGTGCCGCCGTAGGGCCGGGTCAGTCCGGACAGCGTGATGCCGTTGAGGATGTTGCCCATCGCGTGCTCGCGGATGCCGAAGTGCAGCGTCCGGCCGTTGTAGTCGCCGGCGAAGTCGTGGCTGGACTGCTCCGGCGGGAGGAAGGACGGCTGGCCCTTCATCGTGGTGTTGTTCGAGCCGGCGAGGTCGGCCGAACCGCCCCACAGCTCCGGCAGCGCGTCGGCCAGCGCCGACAGCACCTCGCCGGAGGCGACCCGGGTCGACTTCTTGCCCACCGGGAAGACCGGCAGCGCCGCCTCGAAGCCCTCGGGGAGCTCACGGGCGCGCAGCCGCTGGTACAGGGCGAAGCCGTCGGGGTTGGCGGCCTTCCACTCCTCGAAGCGGGCGTTCCAGGCGGCCTTCGCCTCGGCGGCGCGGGCGGCCGCGTTGGCCCGGGTGTGCTCCAGCACCGCCGGCTCGACGGCGAAGCTGGCCTCCGGGTCGAAACCGAGCTCCTTCTTCAGGCCGGCGATCTCCTCGGCCCCCAACTTGGCGCCGTGCACCGAGTGGTGCCCGGCCTTGGTCGGCAGCGGCCAGCCGATGATCGTGGTCAGCTTGATGAAGGACGGCTTGTCGGTGACCGCTTTGGCGGCCTCGATGGCGTCGTAGAGGGCCTGCACGTTCTCCTCGTAGGAGGTCATGCCGTTGGTCCAGTCGACGTGCTGGACGTGCCAGCCGTAGGCCTCGTAGCGGGCGGCGACGTCCTCGGTGAACGCGATCTGGGTCTCGCCCTCGATCGAGATCCGGTTGTCGTCGTAGATCAGGACGAGGTTGCCGAGCTTCTGGGCGCCGGCCAGCGAGGACGCCTCACCGGAGACGCCCTCCTGCATGCAGCCGTCGCCGGCGATGCAGTAGACGAAGTGGTCGAAGACCGAGCTGCCGGGTTCGGCGGTCGGGTCGAGCAGGGCCCGCTCGCGCCGGGCGGCCATCGCGAAGCCGACCGCGTTGGCGACGCCGGCGCCCAGCGGGCCGGTGGTGCACTCGACACCGGCGGTGTGGCCGTACTCGGGGTGGCCGGGGGTGAGCGAACCCTCGGTGCGCAGGGCCGCGATGTCGTCCACCTCGAGGCCGTAGCCGGCCAGCATCAGCTGGTTGTACTGAGTCAGCGAGGAGTGGCCCGCGGAGAGCACGAAGCGGTCACGTCCGGTCCAGGTGGGATCGGACGGGTCGCCGGTCATCACCTTCTGGTAGAGCAGGTAGGCGACCGGGGCCAGGGAGATCGCGGTGCCCGGATGTCCGTTGCCCACCTTCTCCACGGCATCCGCCGCCAGGACCCTTGCGGTGTCCACAGCGCGGCTGTCCAGGTCGTTCCAGGAGAGGGTCTTCAAAGCGGTCATCACGAGCCTTTCACGCACGTTCGGGATCCCCCTCAGCCTATCGCCAATCGCGGTCCCGCCCGGGCGGAGCGGCTCAAGCGGACGCCACGAAGACCGCCACGGTCAGCGGTGGGACGGCGAACCCGCGCGGCCCCGCCGCCGCCTGGCGCACCACCGGGTCGACCCCCGAAGCCTGCACCGGGTGCAGCGTGTAGCCCTGCGCGTCGAAGGGCACCTGCTGGTGGACGCCGGCGGCCCGGGCATTGAAGACCGCGACCAGGCTCGACCAGTGCGGATCGACCGACGGGTCGGCGATCCGCATCGTCACTACGCCGGGCACCGCCTGCGGGGTGCCGGAGACCGGGAAGCTGACCGCGTCCCGGATCGCGCGGGCGCTGCCGAGCCGGAACAGCCGGGTGGACGACCGCAGCCGCAGCAGGTCGAGCGCCAGGTCATGGGCGAGCCGGATGTCGTCCGGTGCCGGTTTCAGCGCCGGGTCGGCCAGCAGGGGGGCCAGGATCGGCCAGAGCGGGCCGTTGTCGCCGGCCGGCGGCAGCCCGGAGCCGAACCCGTTGTCGGTCATGGTGAAGTCGAGCTGGTTGAACCAGTCCCCCGAGACGTAGGAGTTCCGGTCCAGGCTCTTCGAGCGCAAGATGTCCGTACCGGCGTGCCACATCACCGGCGACTGGCCCAGGGTGGCGCAGGCCAGGCAGAGCGCGTTCAGCCGGACCCGGGCGGCCATCGGGGTGTCGCGGGGCAGCTTGAGGGTGAGCGCGTCGAACAGGGTCTCGTTGTCGTGGGCGTCGACGTAGCTGATCACCTCGTCCGGCTCGTCGGCATAGCCGGCCGGCCCGCCCAGGTAGGGCACCTCGTCACCGCGCACCAGTTCGCCGGTGCGGGCGGACCGGAAGCTGAAGCTGCGCAGCGTCCCGGCCAGGCCGAGCTGGACCAGGTCGGTGTCCCCGGCCAGTTCGCCGTTCCCCCCGGCCAGGGCGAGACCGGTGCCGAAGCCCTGCTTGCGCGGGTCGTCGAAGGCGCCGCCGCCGCGGACCGCGTCCCGCAGCCGGTCGGAGAAGGTGGCGATCGAGGTGCCGCCGAGCTGACCCTGGCTGGCCTGCACGAACCGGGCGTTGCCCGCGACCTCGCCGAAGCTCCAGCCCTCGCCGTAGAGGGTGATCGCGGCCCCGTCCACGCCGTCTCGTTCCAGGGTGAGCGCGTCGAGGGCGGCCCGGACGGCAAGCAGGTTGTCGCGGGAGTGGTGGCCCATCAGGTCGAACCGGTAGCCGTCGATCCGGTACTGGCGCGCCCAGAGCACGCAGCCGTCGACCATCAGCTTCTGCGCCATCAGGTGCTCGGTGGCCACGTTGGGGCAACAGGTAGAGGTCTCCAGCTCACCGCAGGGGGTGAGCCGGTGGTAATACCCCGGGACGATCCGGTCCAGCACCGACTTGTTGCCCTGCCCGGCGCTGGCGGTGTGGTTGAACACCATGTCGAGCACGACCCGCAAGCCGGCGCCGTGCAACCCTCCGACCATCGCACGGAACTCCGCCACCCGTCCGGCGCCGTCCGCCGCCGCCAGCGTCGAGGCGTAGGAGCCCTCGGGGACCAGGAAGTGCCACGGCTCGTAGCCCCAGTTGTAGCGTTCGGCATTCACCGCTACCGCCGCCTGTTGCCAGGGCGAGTCCGGGGGCAGCGACCGCAGCCGCTCGGCCTCGAGGGCGCTCACCGGACGGCTGCGCTCGTCCACCGCCGCGTTGTCGAACACCGGGAGCAACTGGACGCTGGTCATCCCGGCCTGGGCCAGTCCCCGCAGGTGGGCCATCCCGGCCGAGTCGGCGGTGAAGGCGAGGAAGCTGCCACGCACCGGATCGGGGACGGTGGGGTCGGAGACCGAGAAGTCGCGGACGTGCAGCTCGTAGATGACCTGGTCGACCGGGTGCCGCAGCGGCGGGCTGGGGTTGGCCAGCCAGTCGGCGGGGGCCAGATCGGGGTCGGACAGGTCGACAAGTACCGAGTGGGTGGAGTTGACAGTGAGGGCGACCGAGTACGGGTCGGTCACCTGGTTGGACACGACCCGTCCGTGGTGCGGGGTGAAGACGGTGACCTCGTAGCGATAGCGGCACCCGGCCCAGTCCGCAGCGCCGGTGACCTGCCAGGTGCCGTCGGGGCAGCGTTCCATCTCGTGCGGGACCCCGCGGTCATGAAGGTCGTCGGCGGGGCGCCACAGCAGCAACCGGACGCGTTGGGCGGTTGGCGCCCACACCCGCAGGGTGGGCACGCCGGCTCGCCACTCGGCGCCCAGCACCGCGTCCTGGGCGGCGGCGTAGAGATCGTCGATCACCCCGGGGGTCTGCAGCGCCCCGGCCTGGACCAGTGCCCCGGAGGGGTGGTGGACGCTGACCACGAGCTGACCGCACAACGCCTCGCCGACCGGCACGTCGTCGGGTACCAGCACTGCGAGGTGGCCGGCCAGGTGAGGCACGGTGGCGGCGACGTCGTCGGGCAGGCCGGCCGGGTCGGGGGCCAGCACCGCGGTCTGCCACGGCACCGGGGCCGGCTCACGAGGGTCGATCGGCTCGGCGATCGACCAGTGCAGCAACCAGTCGTACCGGCCGGGAGGCGCGCCGTCGGGGAGGTCGCCGGCGGGCCAGGCGATCAGCCCGCGGCGCAACCAGTGCCCCTTGGCCTTCGCCAGCTCGGGGAGCTCCCCGGCGACCCTCAGCATGGACCAACCCTAATCAGCGCACCCGGCCGCGGCGTTCTCCCACACGGGACGGATCACCCGCGATCCGGGCCCCCGGCTCACCCGGGACCGCGGGCTGACAAGGACCGTCCCCCCCTGCGCCGAAGAACCGTCCCCCTGTGCCGAAGAACCGTCCCCGTGTGTCGGTCAGCGGGCGAGGGCGGCGTAGCGACCGCCGAGGGCGACCAGGTCGTCATGGCTGCCGCGTTCCACGATCCGGCCGTGGTCGAGGACGATGATCTGGTCGGCGTCGCGGATCGTGGACAGCCGGTGCGCGATCGTCACCGTGGTGCGTCCGGCCATCAGGGTGTCGATGGCCTCCTGCAGGTCGCGCTCGGTGTCGTTGTCCAGGGCCGAGGTCGCCTCGTCCAGGATCAGCACCGGCGGGTTGGCCAGCAGGGTGCGGGCGATCGCCAGCCGCTGCCGCTCACCGCCGGAGAACCGGTGTCCCCGGGCACCGACGACGGTCGCCAGGCCGCCCGGAAGGGCCCGCACCACCTCGTCCACCTGGGCCGCCGCCAGCACCCGCCACAACTCGTCGTCGGTGGCGTCCGGGTCGGCCAGGCGCAGGTTCTCCGCGATCGAGGCGTGCCGCAGGTAGGTCTCCTGGGTGACGGTTCCGATCGCCGCCGCCCGGTCGGACGGGTCCAGCTCGCGCAGGTCGATGCCGTCCAGCAGGATCCGTCCCGAGGTGGGATCGGCCAGCCGCACCAGCAGGGCGGCCAGGGTGGACTTGCCCGAACCGGTCTCCCCCACCACCGCGACCGCCATCCCGGGCTCGATCACCAGGTCGATGTCGGACAGGGCCGGTCGGTCGCCGTCGGGGAAGCGGTAGCTGACCCGCTCCAGCCGCAGTTCGCCGCGCACCGTCCCGGGCGGCAGCCGCACCGGGCGCACCGGGTCAGGCACCTCGACCGGGAGGTCGAGGTAGCCGAAGATCCGGCTGAGCAGCGCCATCGAGGTGATCCACTGGGCGCCGACGTTCAGCAGGCCCATGATCGGGCGGAAGATCGACACCTGCAGGGTCGAGAACGCGATCAGTGTCCCGATCGTGATCCCGCCGGAGAGCTGCGGGAAGCCCGCGATCAGGTACAGCAGGGCCGGGATGATCGCGAACACGATCTGCATGGTCGCCATCCGCCAACGACCGGCCAGCGAGGAGCGGATCTCCAGGTCGATCAAGGACTCCGAGGTGGCGGCGAACTCCCGCTCCGCCCGCGCCGTGGTGCCCAGCGTCTTGGCCAGCATGGCGCCGTTGACCGACAGCGTCTCCTCCACCTGGGAGTGCAGGTCGGCCAGGGCGTGCTGGCGCGCTGTGGTGATGTCGCGGCGGACCAGCGCCACCCGCCGCGTGGTCAGGATCGCCGGCGGGAGCACGATCAGGCTGAGCAGCGAGAGCTGCCAGCTCAGCGCCACCATCGCCGCGGCGGTGGCGACCGCGGTGGTCAGGTTGGACGCGATCGAGGTCGCGGTCGTGGTCACCACCGACTGCAACCCGGCGACGTCCTGCAGGATCCGGGCCTGGATCTCGCCGGACCGGGTGCGCTTGAAGAAGGCGATCGACTGGCGCTGCAGGTGGTCGAAGACCCGCGTCCGCAGGCCGTGCATCACCCGCTGCCCAACGGCGGTCGCCAGCCAGGTCTGCCAGACCCCCAGGACGCCGGTCAGCACGGCCACCGCGACCATTCCGACCACCAGCCAGACCAGCAGGGTGGTGTCGCCGGTGGGCAACGCGTCGTCGATCACGGCGCGCAGCAGGAAGGGCTGGGCCAGCGAGATCAGCGCCGAGACCGCGATGATCGCACAGACCGCGACGGTGGGCCACAGGTGGCCCTTGAACAGCTCCGCCACCCGACGCAGGCTGACCGGCGACTCGGCCAGTTGCTCCCGATCGGCGGGGTCGGCCCGGTCGGGGCCGCGGCGCAACTCCAGCCCGCCCATGCCCGGCATGCCACCCGGGACGGTCATCCGGCCTCCTTCAGCGGTGGTCGCGCCCGACCCTGCGTCGGACCCGCCAGAGCAAAGGTAGTCCGCCCTTCGTGCCGCCTCCGCCCGGCCCAGGGCTTGTCGCCGCGGGCCCCGCGCTGGCAGGGTCGGCGGATGGAGCGCCGCGACGTGCTGGCCGCCCGACTGGCGAACCAGCGGCTGACCGGACCGCCCGCCGGCTCACCGGAGCAGGTGGTCGGCGAACTGCTCGCCGTCCAGTCCCAGGACGCCGCGCTCGCCCGGGCGATGATCGCCTACCGGATCGCGGCGCCGGTCGATGAGGTGGACGCCGCGGTGGCCGACGGACGGCTGGTGCGCACCCACATCCTCCGTCCGACCTGGCACTACGTGGCCGCCGCCGATCTGCGCTGGCTGCTGGACCTGACCACGACGCCGCTCAGCCAGACGATGGGAGCCCGGGAGAGACACCTCGGGATCGACGACGCGCTGGTCGACCGGGCGCTGGCGGTCTTCACCGAGCGGCTGGCGGGCCGACGTTACGCCGTCCGCCGCGACCTGGCCGAGGCCCTGACCGAAGCCGGGGTGCTCGACCGCGGCCATCCCGAGTTCAACGGCCAGGTGGGCCACCTGATCGGGTTCGCCGAGTACCGGGCGGTCGTCTGCTCCGCCCCCGTGGACTCCCCCAACCACCATTACGCGCTGGTGGACGAGGTGGTCCCGCCGCAGGACCCCCTGCCCCGCGAGGCGGCGGTGGTGATGCTGGTCGAGCGGTTCGTCACCGGCCACGGGCCGGTCTCCGTCAAGGAGTTGCAGCGCTGGACCCGGCTGCGGCTGGACGAGATCCGGCCCGCCCTGGCCGCGCTGGGTGACCGGTTGACCAGCCGGACCGTCGAGGGAGTTGAGCTCTGGTCGGCGGCCGGGTTGCCCGAGACCCGACCCCGGCGCGCCTGGCTGCTGTCGATCTTCGACGAGGCCTTCCTGACCTATTCGCTGCTCAACTTCCCGCGCTCCGGCGGGCACCCGTCCGGCGACACCCGGTACCGGTTCGCCGAGGCCGGCGGCGGGGTGGTGCTTTGCGACCTGCGCGACGTGGGTCTGTGGCAACGCCGGGTGAGTCGCGGCTCGACCGACCTCCGGCTGACCCTGGACCCCGACCTGAGCCGGGGCGACCTGGCCGCGATCGACGAGGCCGCCGAACTACTACGAGCCACGATCCGGGCTTGAGCAATCCGGCACCGGGGGCGCGGCACCCGGCGTAGTCAATGGTCTGACCATATTGTAGAATCGCTGCATCAGCGCTGGCCACACCGCGAATGGTGGCTCGTGGACGACGTCCGTCCGATCCCCTGCAGCAATCGGCGCCAGCCTGCCCAGCCACCGCTTCAAGCAGACCGAGAGACCCGCGACGGTTGGATCGCCGACCACGATCGCAGCCGCCAGAAAGGCACGAGTGACCACCGATACCCTCGCCGCCACGGCCCGGCCCGGCTTCGTCCCCACCGTGCTGGACGCCCTGGAGACCAAGCACCGACTGGCGCGTACCGACGCGGCGCGCTACCTGGTCCGGGCCGGCATGGCGGGGGTGATCATCGCCATGATGATGGTCGCGAACTACCTGGTCACCGCGGCGCTGACCGGGGACACCGGCCAGGGACCGTCGGTGGCGGGCAAGTACGCCGGCGCGGCGGTCTTCGGCCTGGCGCTGATGTTCATCTACTACTCGCGCTCGGAGCTGACCACCTCGACGATGATGGTCACCTCGGTCGGGGTCTACTACCGCCGGATGACCCCGTTGGAGGCACTTCGGCTGCTCGGGCTCTGCCTGCTCGGCAACCTGCTCGGCGGGCTGCTGGTCGGCATCCTGGTCCGACTCACCTCGATGCTGTCACCCGAGGCGCTGGAGGTGATGGCCTACTCCGCCGGCGCCAAGCTCGGCTACCTCGACGCCGGGCCGGCCGGCGCCGTCGACCTGTTCGTCCGGGCGATCTTCTGCAACGTGCTGATCAACCTGGCGATGCTGCTGGTCTACAAGGGCGCACTGCGCTCCGAGGGCGGCAAGATCCTGACCCTGTGGTCGGCCGTCTTCCTGTTCGTCGTGATGGGGACGGAGCACTCGATCGCGAACTCGGTGCTCTTCCTGATGACCGGGCTGCACGTCGGGATCGACGTCGGGGCGGCGCTCGCGGCGGTCCTGATCGCGCTGGCCGGCAACCTGGTCGGTGGTGGCCTGGTGGTCGGCGCCACCTACGCCTGGCTGAACGACCGGCGCGCTTTGGCCGGCTGACTCAGCCGATCACCAGTTCCAGCACCGCCCGTCCCCGGGCGGCCGGGGTGAGGGTCGCATCCAGCAGCCTGTGCTCGCGACCGCTGGCAACCTCGGTGGCGATCACCGTGCCGACGAGTTCCGTGGCCGCCGTGCGGACCCCGGCGGCGTCGGTGGGCGCGGCGCCGCTGCGCCGCAGCAGGTGGCCGACCAGCACGCCCCGGGTGTGCTTGGCGTGGTGGGAGACCACCGTCCGCACGCCGGCGGTCTCGCGGACCACCCTGACGGTCACCGATTCGGTACCGCGCGGCGGCTGCCAGGCGGCCGCGTAGGCCGCGGAACGGGCGTCCACGACGACTTCGCGTCGGGCCCGATCGTCGAGGGCGGCGGCCAGCGGCTCGCGCCAGCCGGCGGCGGTCCGGCCGTGGCCGGGCAGGTCGACGCCCATCGAGAACCGGTAGGCCGGGATCCGGTCGCCGGGAGCCACGATCCCCCACAGTGCCGAGAAGATGCGGACGCTCTGCTCGGCGCGGGCGGCCACGGCCGGGTCCAGGGTCGCCAGGCCGGCGGCGGCGTACAGCACCCCGGTGTAGATCTCGCTCGCAGGCGCGGCCGGGGCCGTCGGCAGCCCGGTGTTCGCGGCGACCTCGGCGGCCAGAGACGGGCCCACCTTGAGCACAGCCGCGGCATCGGGACGCGCACTCACCTTGGCCAGCGCGGCCAGCATCGCCTCCCGGCGGGTGGTGAGGACGTCGGCGGCGACCAGCGCGCCCAGATCCAGCGCCGGTGCGCCTTGCGGTGCGGACGACTTGCCCTCCGAGGGCGGCAACAGCACGAGCACCCGGCGAGGCTAGCCAGCACGCACGCCCGTCCGCGAATCGGTTGGCACAAGGCCGCGACTCCCGCGAGTCCCCCGCCCCTTCGGGACCCCTGGATCACGCCCAGCGCTCGGTCTGGTCGGTTTCCTCCGCTCGATCGCCACGGGCGTCCGCACACGAAGCCCCCTGGCTTCCCTGCTCGACGTCGAACTCGGGCTACCCCGTGCGGCCTTTTGTGACAGCGAATGCGTGCCGGGAGTCTGCACGGATTCTCACGTTGACAAGCCGGGATGCAGGCCGGAACTGTCAGTGGCGATCCGTAGCGTGAGGTCATGGAAGCAGTCGTGGAGACCCGTTCGATCGGCCAGGTACTGGCCGACCTCGACGCGGCCCTCGACGCCCTGCACCACACCACCCACAGGCTCGCGACCGACCGGGAACGCCTCGACGCGCTACACGCCGCGACCCGGGCCGAGGCCCGCCTGCACGCCTGGCGGGCTGGGCTGGCAGCCGCCCTCGATGCCGACGACGGCGCCTGGCGGGCCCACGGCACCTCGGTGACGACCTGGCTGGCCGACACCGCCAACCTGACCCGCACCGAGGCCGCGGCGCTCGTCCGCCACGGCCGCTACCTCGACCGGTTCGCACTGGTCGGCGAATCGGCTGCCGCGGGTCGCGTCCTCCCCCAGCAAGCCCACGCCATCACCGCCGTCCTGTCCGAACACCCCGAGGACCTGCCTGACCCGGTCGTGGCGGACGCCCAGCGCACGCTGATCGGGTTCGCCGGGAGCTACAACAGTGCGGAACTGCGCCGACTGTCGCGCCACCTGCTCGACGTCGTGGCTCCCCAGACCGCCGAGCAACTCGAAGCCTCCCGGGTCGAGCGCGAGCACCACCTCGCCCAACGCTCCCGGCACCTCACCTTCACCCACGACCATCACGGATCGCTCCTGATCAAGGGCTCTCTGCCGGTCATCGAGGCGCAGCCCCTGGTCCGGATCCTCGAGGCCTACGCCGCGGCCGAGAAGCGTGCCCTCGACGCCGTCGACCCGCACGCCGAGTACGTCACGCCAGCGATGCGGCGCGCAGACGCGCTCCTCGCGATGGCCCACCACCACAGTCAGACCGCTCTCGCGCCCAGCCACGGCGGCGACCGCCCCAGGATCGTCGTGACCATCCGCTACGAGACCCTGACCAACGCCGCCGCCCGGGCAGGCCTGCTGCCCGCCGAACTCAACGCCAGCCGTCAGCGGGTTCCCGCCGGCGTCCTGCGGCAGCTGCTGTGTGACGCCGACCTGCTGCCCGCCGTCCTGGGCGGCCAGTCCGAGGTTCTGGAC